>JAIKZU010000028.1 GCA_024681985.1 Lachnospiraceae bacterium
CCCTTTTGCTTGATCCAACGGATGTTTTTTTTCTTAACGCCTGCGTTGTACATACCCACAAAACGGGAATCTCCGATGAAGAGATAATCGTGCTCGTAAAACGCCTCCTTCGCATCTTCCGCAGATATGGTCTCCTCTTCCGTCTCTTGGGATTTTTTTGACGTGGAAGCCGCATAGGCACTGGTCGAATACGCTGTCACAAGACAAGCAGACAAAAGTAATAACCCGATGATTCTTTTTCCCATAGATTTCATTTGTTTCTCCTGATCTTTATGATAGTATTCGGTGACAAAAGGGCAAAAAAATCCCCCGCACCGTGATATGTACATCTTACCACAATACGGGGAATAATTTCATCATAAGTTTCGTCAGATCAGATTAGTTATATTTACGCTTTCTGGCAGCCTCGGATTTCTTTTTACGCTTAACGCTGGGCTTCTCGTAATGCTCACGTTTGCGGATCTCCTGCTGAATTCCTGCCTTTGCGCAGTTTCTCTTAAAACGACGTAACGCACTGTCCAAAGACTCGTTTTCTTTTACGATAACACTTGACATTTTCTACCCTCCCTCCAGTTTTAAGATTTGTGCAAAACTGTAGGTACTTTCGTGTCGCACGAGATAAATGATACCATAAAATAAGGTTTTGTCAACGTATATTTCATTCTAGCCCTTTAAAAACTCCACTTCCTGCCGCAGTTCATCCGGAACCTCCTGGCCGTCGAATTCACGTTTCTTCACGTAGTTTTCAATGGCACGGGCATTCTGGGCACTCTTGTTCTGTCTGCGGCGCACCAGTTCACTGTACTGCCCGTTGGAAATGAGTTTTTCCCCTACTTCCCTTGCCAGAGGACAGTATTTGTAGAGGATCTCCCTGGATACCTTCGACATACGAAGAGAGCCGGCGGCCTCGTACATGATGTACATGACGTAATCGGACACAAATACCTTTCGATAGTTGTTCCCAGCCTTTTGCAGGGCTTTCTTTACTTTTTCCTTTTGCTCCGGATTTAAGCCGGAATTCTTTCGATAGTACTGTAAGAAATCCGAATACTCCGATGTAAGGGAGGGATCGGAGATATCGTTCCAATGGACTCCCTGCTCCGTCTTGCACATCTCCCAGCGGAATTCGCCGCACATCCGGGTCATGGCCAAAGTGAAATCCTCCAGGGAGAAGATGGGCATCAGCATTCGGGCAGGGGTAGTCCGCTTCTTTCCTTCGATCTCCTGCCACAGGACGCTGCGGGATCCGATATTGGGCATCAGGATAAAATACGGTGTATACTCCTTGTGTAAGGTGATGGGCGGCACGCCGATCTCATCATCCTGGAATACATATTCTCTGTAGAAGCATTCAAAATCCAGTCCCCGGATCTTGTTCAACTCCTCGTTCACCCTTTCCTGGGAACTGTAGCATCGATCCAGAGGCGTCATCTGGTTCACGGAATCAAATATCGGGATAAATACGGAGATCCGTCCAAAGGTCATACGGTTTCCGAGGGTCACCAGGTTTTTCACCTCAAAGTTCAACCGCTCCTCCATATTATCCATCAGCCATTCCATATCTTCTTCGGAAATATTGCCGCTCTGCTTTTCCTCCCGCAGATAGGAGGGATAATCCAGATCGAACTCGTTCTTGGAAGGCATGACCTCACCGTCATAGATCAATGAAAGCCACTCCGGCACCGTCACCACCTTATGTCTGGGATCCGGTATATAGGTGACATGCAACCGGTATAGGTTTGCGAAATCCTCCGCTTCCACCACCCGCTCGTCAAAGAAGCCGAACTTTAAGAACAGTTCCACCTCCAAAGGGGCATTTTTCATACGTTCGTTCAGATATCGTAAGACCGCTTTACTGTAGATCTTATAGAATCCGTCCGTGATCTTTCGACGCAGCTTTCGCACATCCTCTTCCGTAGAGGAACGATCCGGCAGGTTCACGTAGGAATCCATCAGTTCCGTCATGGAGTCCCGGAAACGTTTGTCCATGCGGGCATAACTCATGATGGTCTCCGGCGCATTTTCCACCGTAGGGACCGCTCCGTCTGCCATCACCGCACTGTTGGTCCGGGCACGATCCGACTCCTGCATCTTTAAGTCACTGTAAGTCCTCTGAAACTCCGCCGTCAGCTCATCGATCTCCGCGATGTAGTCTTTTGCCTCGATGATCATCTGGGTAATCTTCCGCATATACTCTCGGGCAACATGAACGATCCCGATACAAAGATCCGGTCCCAAGGGATAGATCTCCTTATTGAACTTTTCGTCATTTTGGTAGAAGCCGTTGATGAGACCCACCTGCCAGGGGAGGAGTTTGGAATTCTCTGCCGGCTCCTTTAGATCCGTCATAAAGGAAAACTTGATGGGGACCTTGCCCATAGCATTGCACAACTTAGGATAATCGTTATAATCATCCAACAGTTTTTTTCGATGGGCTGCCGCCTGTTCCACCAGGGGTGTGGCATGGGTCTTTAGATCATAGGAGGTGCGAACCGCAGCGGACACCATTACCGGTGCGATCTTCTGATTCGCCTGGATGACCTTATCCAGATCCGACTCCTCCTTGAAGTCATAGGAATAGATCACACAGTCCGTCGCTGCAGCATACTGATAGTAATACTTGCCCCCCGGGGTCTCTCCCAGGCCGATGATGTTTCCCACTTTCAGCGTCACCGGCGTGCTCTTTCCCGGTACGGACATAAAGACCGTCCCCTTTAAAACAATATCCAGCGTACTGACCTTCTCTCCCACACCGTGGATCTTGTCATTCGCTTTTAATTCCTGCTTTGCCATAACCCCAATGATCCCCCTTTTAACCTTCCGCGATCTTTTTAAGCGGTATTATATTCTCCCGATATACCCGTCGCAGGAAAAAGGCACACATGGTCACGGCAAAAAGCTCTGCGATGGGAAAAGCCCACCATACAGCAGAAAGTCCCCCGATCCGTGACAGGATATATGCCGCCGGAAGAAGTACTCCCAGCTGACGGATAATGGAATTGATCATAGACAAAAACCCATGGCCCAAGGCCTGGAAAAAACTGGAGCAAACGATGGAAAAGCCTGCCAGCATAAAATGTATACTGATGATCCGAAGGGCGGGTACACCGATAGAGAGCATATTTTCCGATGCGGAAAACAGCATCAGAAGCTTATCCGGGATCGTCCAGAACAATACTGTGCCCACTGCCATCATCACAAGTGCCGCTATTGTGGAAAGTTTAAAGGTTCGCATGATGCGGGAAGGCTTCTTTGCGCCAAAATTATATGCCACAATGGGCATCATGCCGTTATTCAATCCGAAAATGGGCATGAACACAAAACTCTGGAGTTTAAAATACACACCGAACACAGCCGTAGCGGTAGAGGAAAATGCCATCAGGATCTTGTTGAATCCAAATGTCATCACGGACCCGATGGCCTGCATGATGATGGAGGGAACACCGATCTCATAAATGTGCTTGATGTTTTCCATATTCGGGCTGTATTTCTTAAGAGAGATCTTTATCTCCCCGTTCTTTGCAAGGTTGAAATAGATCGCCAACATTCCGCCTACGATCTGGCCGAATATGGTGGCTATCGCCGCTCCCGCAATACCCATTTTCGGGAAACAGAAATACCCGAAGATCAGGATGGGATCCATGATCATGTTGATCACTGCCCCGACGATCTGGGTGATCATGGACAAAGCGGTCTTCCCCGTAGCCTGTAACAGTTTTTCCAGCATGACCTGATTAAACATGCCGATGCTCAAGGCCGCGATGATCCGCATATAAGTCAGAGAATAACTCAGTATGGTCTCATCTTCTGTCTGGAACTGAAAAAATGGTCCCGAGATCCCATAGATGAAGATGGAAAAAAACACATAGGTCAACACCATAAGCCGCACGCCTTCGGTGGCGATGGCATTTGCTCTTTCAAATTCTCTTGCCCCTAAATATCGGGAGACCAAAGCACTGACGCCCACACCGGTCCCTACACCGAAGGCCACCATCAGCATCTGCAGCGGGAACGCCAGAGATACCGCCGTTAGAGCATCTTCATTGATCATGGCCACAAAAACGGAATCCACGATATTATAAAGTGCTTGAGTCATCATGGACAGCATCATGGGGGTAGACATGTTGACGAGCAGTCTGCCCACCGGCATGGTTCCCATTTTGTTTTCTGCTATATTATCCAAAACTCTTTACTTTCGTTCTACTGATTGATCTGTTCCTTTAAGGCATCTGCTGCTGCGTCCATGGCGTCGGAAATACCTGCCGGGTTTTTACCGCCGGCCTGCGCCATATTGGGACGACCGCCGCCGCCACCGCCCACCATAGGGGCTAAAGCCTTGATCAGGTTTCCTGCATGGGCGCCCTTTTTGATGGCGCCATCCGTAGCCATGATCATCAGAGAAACCTTCCCCTCGTTTTCGGAAGCTAAGACGATCACGCCACATTCGCCCACGGAGCCCTTTAACTCGTCTCCTAAGTCTCTTAAACCGTTCATATCCACACCGGAAAGGGCTTTTTTGATCAGCTTCACTCCGGCTACATCTTCCATATCCGAAGTCGCATCGCCCAATGCTTCCCGGGCGGCCTTAGCCTTCAAGGATTCTAACTGTGCGGAGAGTTCCTTGATTTCTTTTTGCATGGAAAGGATCTTATCCTTCAGCTGCTGGGGCGTGGATTTCGCCGCTGCTGCCGCCTCATGGAATTCCTCTTCGATCTCCCGATAGTAAGCGATGACATTGTCACCGGTAATGGCTTCGATACGTCTGGTACCGCCGGCGATACCGGATTCGGAAACGATCTTAAAGGTGCCGATCTCCCCGGTATTTTTCACATGGGTACCGCCGCAGAACTCCTTGGAGAAGTCTCCCATGGAGACCACCCGGACCTCTTCGCCGTACTTTTCACCGAAAAGCGCCATAGCGCCGCTCTTTCTGGCTTCATCAATGGCCATGACCTGTGTAACCACGGGGATCTTTTCCGCGATCTTTTGATTTACCATATCTTCCACCTTCCGCAGTTCTTCGGCTGTCATGGCCTTGTCATGCGAAAAATCGAAACGGGTACGGGAAGGATCCTGGTAGGAACCTGCTTGCTCCACATGGTTACCCAATACTTCCCGCAGGGCTTTCTGTAACAGATGGGTGGCGGAATGATTCTTGCAGGTGGCACTCCGAAGTCCCTCGTCCGCTGCAAAAGTAGCCTTCTTTCCTTTGGTAAAGATGCCGCTTTCCACATATCCCACATGCGCGATCTTGTTACCTACGACTTTCACCGTATCTTCCACGATGAACTTTCCGCCATCGGTAAAGATCACACCCTTGTCGCCCTGCTGTCCGCCCATGGTGGCATAGAAAGGCGTCTTTTCGGAAATGATAGCGCCCTTGTCACCCTCAGCCAGCACATTGGAGAGACTGCCGCCCTCTTCGGAAAATACCACCAGATCCTTTAATACTTCATCCTCGGTGATATTCTGATAGCCGTCAAACTCGCTGACATAATCCGTGGGCAGTTCGTTATATACCGTGGCATCCGCCCCCATGTAATTGGTTTCCTTGCGGGCGCCGCGAGCTGTTTCCTTTTGATGTGCCATGCATTTTTCGAAGCCTGCCTCATCATAGGAATATCCCTTTTCTTCCAGGATCTCTGCTGTCAGATCCGTGGGGAACCCAAAGGTATCATAAAGCATAAAGGCATTTTCTCCGGAAAGGACCTTTTGACCCTTTGCCTTCATTTCCTCTTCCATTTCGGCCAAACGAGCCAGACCGTTGTCCAGGGTGCGGTTAAATCTCTCCTCCTCAGCATTCAAGGTGGTAAAGATGAATTCTTTTTTCTCATCCAGTTCCGGATATCCGTCCTTGGAATTATTGATCACCACTTCTGCCAGACGGGACATGAAAAGTCCCTCGATACCTAAGATCCTGCCGTGTCTGGCGGCACGACGGATGATCCGTCGGAGCACATATTCCCGTCCGCCGGTGCCGGGGCGTATACCGTCGGAGATCATAAATGTGGCGGAACGGATGTGATCGGTGATGAGTCGGATGGACACATCATCCATGACGTCTGTCTGATAGGTCTTGTGCGAAAGCTCACATACCTTGTCCCGGATCTCCTTCATGGTATCGATATCGAAAACGGAATCCACGTCCTGCATCACCACCGCCAGACGTTCCAGTCCCATACCGGTGTCGATGTTCTTTTGGGAAAGCTCCGTATAATTACCGTGGCCGTCTCCCTCGAACTGGGTAAATACGTTATTCCAAACCTCCATAAAACGGTCGCAGTCACAACCTACTTTACAATCTGGCTTGCCGCAGCCGTACTTTTCGCCTCTGTCGTAATAGATCTCGGAACAGGGTCCGCAGGGACCGGCGCCGTGCTCCCAGAAGTTATCACACTCTCCCGTCTCGGGGTCTCGATAGAAACGGGTGATCTTTTCTCCGGGAATACCGATCTCTTCATTCCAGATCTTAAAAGCCTCGTCATCCTCTCCATAGATGGAAGGATACAGACGTTCAGGATCCAGTCCCAGAACCTCCGTCAGATATTCCCAGGACCAGTGGATGGCTTCCTTCTTAAAATAATCGCCAAAGGAGAAATTACCCAGCATCTCAAAGAAGGTCAGATGTCTGGCTGTCTTTCCTACATTATCGATATCTCCGGTACGGATGCACTTCTGACAAGTGGTGACCCGCTTTCTCGGAGGTACTTCCTGTCCTGTAAAATAAGGCTTTAAGGGCGCCATTCCCGCATTGATCAAAAGCAGGGAATTGTCATTCTGGGGCACCAGGGAAAAGCTCTTCATAGCCAGATGCTCTTTGCTTTCAAAAAACTCCAAATAGGAACGTCTCAGTTCATTTACTCCGTGTTTCAATTTTTAAACCTCCATTTGTTTCATATATGGTGTCGCCGGCAAAAACCTTCGCGACAAAAAATCGCATGAGAGCAAAAGCCCCCATGCGAGAATAAAAATCCGTCCAAAGCTTTACTTCGCTATCTTTTGATCCGCTGTACCGGCCGCTTCTTTTTCGTTTTTACTTTTACGAAGTTCGGCGCCGACTACCGCACCGCAGATCCCAATGGCGATCAGGATCACCATCAAAACCAGATAGGACAGAAAACTATTAACAAACGCTATCATGCAAAACCTCCCGATGTAAAGTAACAACAATAATTATACACACATCAAGTACCATAATTCAAGATGTTTTTCTCCGCTAGAGAGGCTTGCTTTTATGTTTCAAAAAGCCTACAATGAACGAGTCGGAAAAGGATTTGTGCAACAGCGATTGTTCACAATTTGTTCACAATTTTACAATAAACCGTTCACAATTCACTGTTATAGTTATAGCATATCATCAGTTAGTAGCCTCGTGATGAGTCTGACTGATAACCATGAAATTTATTTTCATACTACTCTCCCCTAATACACCGACCGCGAAGCGGCCGGTGTATTATTTTTTTAATATCTATTGTGCGCGGGCACGAATTTCTTTCGTTTTTATTAGTTTTCCCATTAATCATGCGGTTCGTTCCCGTGTCACATTTGCGTTGACACAGCATTCTTTTCTGTGTTACCCTTGAATTGCCAAGAGGCGGTGTAGCCGCCATGACACAAAGGGGGTGTTTGTATGGCTACCATGCAGGAGATCGCAGAACTGGCCGGCGTTTCCAGGGGGACTGTGGACCGGGTTTTAAATAATCGTGGTGGGGTGAACGACGCCACCAGAGATAAGATCTTAGAGATCAAAAAGCTTTTAAATTATGAGACCAACCGGGCGGGGCTGGCCCTTGCCACACAGAAAAAGGATATCAAGATCGGCGTTTTGTCTTACGGTGCCGGGAATCCCTTTTTCGACGAAGTGAAAAACGGCATGGATCGTCACTTAAAGGATCTTTCCATCTATGGTTGCGAGCTTATTTACCGACAGACCCGGTTCAACTTAAAGGAACAGCTGGCTGCCTTTGATGAGATCACCAAAGAGAACCTGACGGGGCTTATCATCACACCCTATGATGACGAAGAGATCCGAAAGCGCATTCGCTCTCTTACAGACCGGGGCATACCGGTAGTCACTTTAAACTCCGACATCAGTGACTGCGGTCGTATTGCTTATGTGAGTACCGATTCCTACCGCAGCGGGCAGACTGCCGCCGGACTTTTGGGCATGATCACAAACGGACGTGCGGAGGTGGGCATCATCACCGGATCCAGAAGCATCCGATCCCAGGAGATCCGGATCCGTGGATTTAAAGACATCATTAAAAAGAAATACCCCGGGATCCATATCGAAGCCATCGAGGAATGCTTTGACGATGATTACAAATCCTATGAAACGGTGCAGCGGATGAAACTGGAATACCCTACCATCGACGCGTTTTTCTTCAGCGGTGGCGCAGTATACGGCGGATGCAAGGCACTGCACCAGATGACCACCCGGCAGAAGTTTTCGGTCATCACCCTGGATGACAGCGACATCATAAGAGATTTCATGCAAAAAGACGTGATCTCCGCCACCATCTGCCTCTCTCCCTACCGGCAGGGCTTTCGCTCACTATCCATTCTGGCAGAGTACATCCTGTTTGGGAAGCAACCGGAAGAGGAAGAAAATATGTTGGACATTTCCATAAAAATAAAAGAATCCCTATGATTTTCATCAAGAATTTTTTATAATAGGCGCATGTAGGCTTTGGATTATTGGCACTAAGGGGGATACCTATGGAATTAACAAAAGAACAGATCGATATTCTCGGAGAGATCGGAAACATCAGCATGGGGAATGCTGCCACCACATTAAGTGTTATGGTAAACCAGCGTGTGGACATCACCACACCCAAGGCACAGATCATCAGCCGCAGCCAGGCTCTGGATGACTACGAAAAAACCTGTATCTTCGTACAGATCCACTATGTAAAGGGGCTTAGCGGAAACAATGTTTTGATCTTAAAAGAGCCCGACGTCCTGTGTATGACGGATCTGATGATGGGAGGCTCCGGGCAGAACGTGGAAGGCGATGTAAATGAGATGCATTTATCCGCTGCGTCGGAAGCCATGAACCAGATGATGGGCACTTCCGCCACCTCCATGGCAAAGATGCTGGGCGTTCCCGTCGACATCAGTACCCCGGACGTCAACCGCATTGACGTGGAGAGTGTAAAATTGTTTGAGCGTATGTTCGACGATCCCAACGGAAAGTTTTTAAAGATTTCCTTCCGCTTAGAGATCGGAGATCTCATTGATTCCACCATGGTGCAGCTCTACCCCATGGAGTTCGCACTGGACATGGTGGAAAAGTTTAAAGTCAACAAAGCTAAATAGCCGTTAAAAAATGCCGACTCACGTCGGCATTTTTTTATTTCTCTTATTCGTATCGCAATGCTTCGATGGGGGAAAGCTCCGCCGCCCGCTTGGCAGGATAGGATCCGAAGACGATACCCACCAGCATGGAAAAGACCACAGAGATCACGATGGCCGGTATGGAAGGGCTGACGGATATGGTAAGATAGGAAGCCATCTCCGGCTCCATGTTCTCGATGAGGTGACCTCCCACCAGGGACAGTAAAAATCCGTTGGCGATGCCGATGGATACACCGATGATACCACCGATGAAACATATGACCACCGCCTCGGTCAAAAACTGCAGGCGGATATTTTTCTTTCTGGCTCCCAATGCCTTCCGGATACCGATCTCCCGGGTGCGTTCCACCACGGAGACCAGCATGATGTTCATAACACCCACGCCACCCACGATCAGGGATATGGAGGCAATAATGGCAATGGCGATGGTGACGATATCCAAAATCTTTGTGATCTGGGACAGCTCGGAGGCCATATCATAAGTGGCCACGCCAAACTTTTCGTTGGCATCCGTCCCGTTGTATTTGTTTTCGTCAAAGTATTTTTTAACGTCTTCCGTCAAGGCTACCGTATCGGTTCCCTCTTTGGTCACCACCGTAAAGAAATCGATCTCATAATAGGGACTTTCATCCCCGCCCTTTTCTTTCAAATAGTTGAAGGGCAGATATATGGCAGTCTCGATGTCCTTTTCCGCGATCTTTGATCCGGCGGTCCCCATCCGTCTTTTATCATAGTGGTACACACCTGCCACATAAACATTTAAGATATTTCCGGAGGAAAGCTCCACCTGGATCTTTTGCCCCACGGGATTCTTTCCGTCACAGGCATATTTTACAAAGAGGTCGGATACGATGGCGGAAGCCTTTTGTTCGTCGTTGTCCCGACGGGTGAAATCCCTACCGCTGATGAGGTCGATCTTGTTGGTTTTAAAATAGCCGGCGGAGGAGCCCGTAAGGCTAACCTTTGCACTGCCGGTATCGGTGTTTACCGTGCCACTGCCGAAACCGGCATTTAAAACGACGCCTTCGATATTGTCCCCTTCATAGTCCATCAGTCCGCTCATATCTTCCCAGGTCAGAAGATCCTCTTCCCGGGTCTCCGGGTATTCCCAGTTATCCCAGTTGTCATCCTCCGGCGGATCTGCCGTCATATAGCACTCGATGGAGTTGACTCCTCCCAGGGATTTCATGGACACAGAGATCGTCCGCTTCAGGGAATTCCCGATGGTGGTGATGGTGATCACCGCGGAAATGCCGATGATGATACCCAGCATGGTAAGGATGGAACGCATGCGGTTCAATCTGATATTGTCCAAAGAAAGGCGTATGCTTTCTTTTAAGTTCATATTTAAGCCTCCGTCTGCTTGTCCGGTTTTTGATATGTCCCCTGCTGTTCTCCCACGATGAGGCCATCGGATAAGGTCAGGATCCGTTGGGTCTCCTGGGCCAGTTCCCGGGAATGGGTAATGAGCACAATGGTCTTTTTATATTCCTCATGTAATCTGTGAAAAAGGTCCATGACAATATGACCTGTTTTAGAGTCCAATGCACCTGTAGGCTCATCTGCCAGGATCAGGGACGGATTATTGATCATGGCCCGGGCTATAGCCACACGCTGGTTCTGTCCACCGGATAGCTCCGATGGCTTATGATCCGCCCGCTGGGTCATCCCTACGATCTCTAGTTGTTCCATGGCCCGTCTGTGCCGCTCTTTTTCGGAGACACCGGCATATAAAAGAGGTACCTCCACATTTCGCACGGCAGAGATACGGGGCATAAGATAAAAGCTCTGAAACACAAAGCCGATCTTCCGGTTTCGGACATCGCTCAAAGTCTCATCATCCATCTCCCCCACATTCTCGCCATTTAAATAATAACTGCCTTCACTGGGGCGATCCAAAGCTCCGATGATGTTCATGAGGGTGGATTTGCCGGAGCCGGACTCTCCCACCACGGAGACAAACTCGCCCTCTTTTACCGTAAGGCCGATACCATGGAGGATCTCCAGTTCATTCTCCTGTCCCTCATAGTAGCGCTTTATGATGTTTTTCATTTCAATGACCGGTGTATCACTCATGGCTGTCACCGTTAACCTTCACTGTCGGAAGTATCCGTCTCATATAGGATCTCGGAATTGCCATCGATAACGGAAAGCTCCGTCGGTTGTCCCTCCGTAACCATGTAGGGATTCATGATGATAAGATCCCCTTCTGATACGTCTCCTTCGATGACAGAATAATAGTCGTTGGAGATGCCCACAGTCACAGGTACCTTCTCAATGTCATACTTTCCATCCTTACGCTCCGTGGCACGCATCACATAGGTATCCCCGTTTTCATCATAACCGATGCTGTCATAGGAAACTGCCAGGTTTTCTCCTTCACTGGAAACTGCGATATTCACCTTTACGGACATGCCCAAAAGCAGATGGCTGCCGGGCTCCAAAACAATATTGGCACTGTAATTGGATCCGGAAGACACGGAACCGTCCGCCGAGGGATCGGTCGCTGTAGCACCTGCGGAAGCAAAATTGATCACCTGAGTAATGGTCCCCTCCACTTCCTCTCCGGGAAGGGCGTTGGAGGTGATGGTGGCCTTCATACCCTCTTTGATCTTTACGATGTCCTTTTCGGAAATGGACACATTGACCTTTAGGGCACTGTCATCTTCGATCTTTAAGAGCGTTCCGTTGGGAATACTTCCCTTGGATACGTTTAACTGAGTCACCACTCCGGACTGCCCCGCATAGATGGTCATCTGGTTTAATTGCCGCTGTAATTTGGACAACTGGGTATCAGACTCCGACATGGGCTCGTCGGCAGATGCCCTAGCGGTATCCAATGAATTTTCGGCAGAAGTGATGGCATCTGCGGTGGAAAGCTTTGTATTTTCCAGATTACGCTTTGCCGCCTCATATGCCGTCTTTAATTTCTCTAGCTCATCATCCGTTATGCTGCCGTTTTTCATGGTTTCCTTATAAGCTGCCTGGGTCTGCTTTAATGCATTCTCCGCAGAGACAACACCGTCCTGTGCATCCTTCACCGCCTGAGCCAGATCGATGCTTTCCGACATGCTTAAATCCTTATCCAGCCCATCCTGATACGCCAGTTGTGCTCTTACCAAAGCAACCTGTGCCGATTCCACGGCTTTTTTTGCCGCATTCAGCTCATTATCCAGTTTTAATTTCTCTGACTTGGGCAGGCCTTCCTTTTTCTTCTTTTTTCCTTCCTGATAAGCCTTCTTTGCGGCTTCGTACCCTTCCTGTGCGGTGGCTATGGAGTCTTTCTGACTCCGCTGGGCCTGAGACAAAGCCATTTCGGCATTGGAGATGGCGCTTTCGTTCTGGGTGCGGCTCTGCTCTCTGGCGGTGGAAATAGACTTTTCCAGCTCCGTGGCCTGCTCTGCCACGTCACTTTCATCAAAGCTTAAAAGCACATCTCCTTCCTGCACCCGGTCGCCTAACGCCACATTTAAGTCTTTTACCTTTGCGGTTAGATCCGTGGTAGCCAGCCACACGTTCTGACTTTCTACCTTTCCCGTTACATTAATGGTCTCGGACATATCCTGCATAGCCAGGGGTACCGCTTCCACTCCGATCTCTCCATATTCCACGGAAGACCCGGGAGATTTCAGTTTTACAAAAATAAAGATTGCCACAACTGCAATGACAACAATCCCTATCACCCATATTTTTTTGGATCTCTTCTTTTTCGTTTTCTTAGCCTCTTCCATATGCTCTCCTCTTTTCCGATGATCCTGCACCGGCTGTTTATGCTAACAGATGATCTCGGTAAACTTCTTTACATTTTCACGGATGTCTCCGGTAAATACGGAGGTTCCGGTCACGATAACATTTGCACCCGCTTCCAAAACTTCCGTCACATTCTCAAAGGTGATACCACCGTCCACTTCGATATCCGTCTTTAATCCCTTTTTCTCCAGCATTCTTCTTAAGTCCTGGATCTTGTCAATGCTGTAGGGAATCAGGGTCTGCCCTCCCAAGCCGGGATTCACCGTCATGATCAGCACCATATCCAGTTTCGGAAGGACATACTCCAGCTCCGATAAAGGCGTGGCGGGACTTAAAGCCACACAGGCCATCACCTTTTCCGCCCGGATCATATCAATGACCGCATCCAGAGAATCTGTGGCCTCCGCATGGACAGTGATGATATCCGCTCCCGCCTCGGCAAAGGCATGGATATAGCGCTCCGGCTCCTCGATCATCAGATGCACATCCAATACGCAATCCGTGATCTTACGGATGGACTGAAGCACCGGAATACCAAAAGAGATATTGGGAACAAAACGACCGTCCATCACATCAAAATGGATATACTGGGCTCCGCCCTCTTCCGCTTCGTGAATATCGTGGGCCAGATTTGCAAAATCTGCCGCCAAAATCGACGGTGACAAACAATAATTCATCTTAATACTTCCTTTTGCTCTTTAACTCTTCATAAAAAGCCACGTAATTCTCATAACGGCTCTTTTGGATCTCGCCGGAAGATACTTTTTCCTTAACGCTGCAATGGGGTTCTGCGATATGGGCACAACCGGCAAAATAGCAACTGTCTTTTAAATCTCGCATCTCGGGAAAGCATCCGTCTAATTCCTCCGCCTCAATGGAAGGCAGATACATGGAGCCGAAACCCGGGGTATCCATGATAAAAGTATCCCGGTCGATGGTGATCAACTGACTGTGTCGTGTGGTCT
>JAIKZU010000030.1 GCA_024681985.1 Lachnospiraceae bacterium
TGGTTTGGCACCTCGATGTCGGCTCATCGCATCCTGGGGCTGTAGCAGGTTCCAAGGGTTGGGCTGTTCGCCCATTAAAGCGGTACGCGAGCTGGGTTCAGAACGTCGTGAGACAGTTCGGTCCCTATCCGGCGCGGGCGGAGGATATTTGAGAGGAGCTGACCCTAGTACGAGAGGACCGGGTTGGACGGACCACTGGTGTACCTGCTGTCGACCAACGGCATCGCAGGGTAGCCAAGTCTGGAAGGGATAACCGCTGAAGGCATCTAAGCGGGAAGCCTCCCTCAAGATGAGATATCCCGTCTTTTAAAGACATAAGACCCCTGAGAGACGATCAGGTTGATAGGGCAGAGGTGTAAGTGCAGTAATGTACTCAGCTGACTGTCACTAATCGGTCGAAGGCTTTTTTACAAGCAATAAAGCGATCATTCAGTATGAAGTTTTGAAGGTATACGTCAAAGTAAAGTCGATAGTCTTCGCGAAAAGCGAAGTTTGCTTCGACGACGTGCCGATGTGGCTCAATTGGCAGAGCAGCTGATTTGTAATCAGCAGGTTATCGGTTCAAGTCCGATCATCGGCTTAACCAGAGAACTTAATATTGTTTTTATATGGGTGGTTTCCCGAGTGGCCAAAGGGGACAGACTGTAAATCTGCTGCATCTTGCTTCGGTGGTTCGAATCCACCACCACCCATTCGCGGGATGGAGCAGTCTGGAAGCTCGCCGGGCTCATAACCCGGAGGTCGATGGTTCAAATCCATCTCCCGCAATTTCACTTGATGAGGATTCGTACTTCATTAAGATGAGGCCTGTTGGCTCAGTTGGTTAGAGCGCCGCCCTGTCACGGCGGAGGTCGCGGGTTCGAGTCCCGCACGGGTCGTAGCCAGAGAACATATTACTTGAAACAACTTAATTGGAAAAAATCGAAGATTTTTTCCAAAGAGGAGAAGTGAATGTAGCGTTTCGAAGGACGGAGTTTACGATGTCCTGAGAAAAAGCGGAATTTACTTCGACGTGCCCAGTTAGCTCAGTTGGTAGAGCAGAGGACTGAAAATCCTCGTGTCCTTGGTTCGATTCCGAGACTGGGCATTTTTTATTATTCAAATCTATTTTATTTTCCTTTATAATCTATAACATGATGAAAAATGAGTTCAGATCCAAAAGAAGATACACCGTTCTGACACTGATCTTATTGATCACTGTAACGGCGATCGCCGGTGCGATCCTATTTAAGTTACAGTTTGATTATCTGACCCGCCCCGAAGATGTGGAGATCGATAAAACCTACGACAGATACTACGCTTTTATTTCCGAAAGCGAGGATACCGTATTCTGGCAGGAGGTTTATGAGAGCGTAAAGAAAGAGGGAGAGGAGCATAACATCTGCGTGGAAGATTTTGCCTCCGAGATGGGCTCCCGCTATACCGCTGCGGAGAGAACCCGTTTGGCCGTATGGTCCGATGTGGACGGGATCATCGCGGAAGGGAGCAGCAGTGCGTTAAAAAGCGCTTTGATAGAAGCGGATGAGGCAGGTATTCCCGTAGTTCTCGTTGGAAATGACAATACGGAGGTGCCCAGAAAAAGCTTTGTGGGAGTCAGCCGTTATGACATGGGTCTTTTATACGCTCGCCAGATCGCCGGGCTTTCAAAGAAATTGCTGAACGACCGTGACAGCGTCAATGTCATGATATTAAACGGCGCGGAGGAAAGCGGAGCCGCCCAGGATCTTTTGATCAATACCATCTATGAATCCCTTACAAATGATGCCGACCTTACGGGGCGGATCTATTTCAATACCCGGGAGATCCAGACAGCGGGAAGCTTTGCTGCCCAGGAAGCCGTGATGGATCTGCTTTTGGAATCCGAAGCTGAGGGAGAGGTGCCGGATATTCTGGTCGCTTTTTCCGGAGATATTACTAACAGTTCCTATCAGGCTTTGATCGACTTAAACCTTATCGGTAGATGCAACATCATCGGATACTACATTTCCGATACTATTCGTGATGCCATCGAGAACGAAAATATCTACGCCACCATCATGACGGATGCGGATACCATGGGAAAAAGTGCCTTTTCCGCCTTGGAGGAATACACGGAAAGCGGCTATGTCAGTGAATATTTTGCCGTAGATGCCTATGTTCTTACAAAGGACAGCTTGGCGGAAGAAACAGTGGGGGATGAAGAATGAGTGTAAAAAAACGATTCGCCGATCTCCCCATCCGAACAAAACTGACCCTGACCTACAGTCTGACGGCCGTGCTCATCCTGTTGGTGAATGTCTTCGCCTACATCAACATCAATCATGCAATATCCCGGTTGGATGCGGTTTATGTCAGCAATATCGACCTGAACGATCTTTCCGCGTCTTTAGACGAAGTGCAAAACTCCTTAAAGACCTATCTGGATACAAAATCCACGGAGGCCATGGACGGATATTATAAGGCCTATCAGGATTTCGAGACCCAGATCAGTGATCTGACGGAAGAAACTTCCTATTCCCAGCCGAAGCGCATGGAACGGAATATCCGAAAGATGAGTGAGAAGTATCTCACCATGGCGGACGCGGCATTGGAGGCGAAGCGAGGTCGAAATATCGAGCGTTACCGCATGGAGTACGATCGGGCGGCGGAACTGTATCGTTACCTGCGGACCTATATCAACAGCCTGAACAATGAAACTTTCCGGAGTAACTCCGCGGACTATTCCAAATTGTCCGTATCCTTAAATTATATCGAGATCGCAAACATCCTGATCTTTGTTGCTGTTACGGTAATCAACATCTTTTTGGTGGTCCTTATCGTAAACCGGATCACCAGGCCCCTGGCTTCTTTGGCACAGGTGGCGGAACGGGTGGCGGAAGGCGACTATGACGTCCGTGTGCCTGAGGTGGATGTCCGGGATGAGACCGGTGTTTTGAACGAGACCTTTGGGCGTATGCTGAATGGTATCCGTGACGGAGTCGTGGCGGAGGCCCATCTGCGGGACGCCCAGCTGAAATTCCTGCAGGCTCAGATCAATCCCCATTTTCTTTTTAATACCTTAAATGCGGGATCCAATCTGGCCATGATGGAGGGGGCGGACCGAACCTATACCTACGTAAAGAACGTGGCAGACTTTTTCCGCTATACCATCAAGAAAATGGACGCGCCGGTTACTCTTTCGGAAGAGATCAGCATGACGGACAACTACATCTACATCATCAACATCCGGTTTGCAGGAGAGATCAAATTCGAAAAAGAAGTGGACGAATCCCTTTTGTCCGTTAAGCTTCCGGCTATGACGCTGCAACCCATTGTGGAAAATGCGGTGAACCACGGTGTGCGAAATATCTTAGGTAATGCGGAGATTAGGATGAAGAGTTACCGAGAAGAAGGCGGCAGCGTGCATATCGAGATCACCGACAACGGCGAAGGAATGACACAGGACCAGATAAATGATATATTAAGGCGAAAGATCACGGATCCGGATCCGGAAGGAAAGGGCTCCGGCGGGATCGGCCTTCATAACGTGATCGGCAGACTGAAGCTTTTGTATGGCACGGAAGATGTTTGCCGGATCGAAAGTGAAGGCATCGGCAAAGGAACCACGGTGATCCTCCGATTGCCGTATAACGAGGGAGAGATCTGATATGTATCGTATTCTGCTTGCAGACGACGAAGGGATCGTAACGGATACCTTAAAATTTATCATTGAAAAAGAGTTTAACACGGATGCTGACGGAAAGCCCATCTGTGAGATCGAAACCGCAAAAACCGGCCGGGCCGTCATTGAACTGACGGAATCCTTCCGACCGGATATCGCCTTTATGGATATCCAGATGCCGGGGATCAACGGCATCGAGGCCATGAAGGAGATCCGAAAGACCAATGAGAACATGGTGATCATTGTCCTTTCCGCCTACGATAAGTTCGATTATGCGCGAGAAGCGCTGAACCTTGGAGCAAAGGATTACCTGAACAAACCCATCGACCGAGAAAAGATCATCAGCGTGCTAAGGGATGCCATGAAGGTCATCGACAACATGCGCATGAACCGGGAGCGGGAACTTTTGATCCGGGAAAAAATGGAAACCGTGGTCCCCGTCATCGAAAACGGTCTCATCTACAGCCTCTTGCTGCAGGAATATTTCGAGGAAGACGTGACGAACTATAAAAACCTTTTGGATATCACGGAAGAGCGATGTTATATGGGTGTTCTGGTGTTCGGCGAAAAAAGGGAGGGCAACCACATGACCAACGCTGTGGGAAGCTCCGTTCGTCTGCATCAGGTATACAATGACGTTCGGGAGCTGGTGCGGGGGTATTTCCGCTGCTTCGTGGGAGCTGTGACGGGTAATAAGATCCCCATCCTGTTTCCCACCAATGAAGAGGAACTGTCCTACAATGACCGGGTGGCGGAGATCGATGCGGCCCGGGAGCTTTGTCGAAAGATCAAGGATAAGACGCAGATCGACGTTCGCTTCGGTCTGGGTCGGATCGTAACTCCCATGGAGGCCATTCATTCCTACAACGACGCCCTGCGGGCGTTGATCCAGACCAACGGAAGCGTAGCGCATATCGACGACAGTCCGGTGGGCGGAAACTACGAGGATAACTACCCGGCAGAGACGGAAAATCGGATCTTTGAAGCCACGGAAAAAGGGGACGAGGATGAGCAGCAGAGAGCCGCCCTGTCATTTTTCCAGTGGATGTCCAATACCTATGCCACGGACCTTTCGGACATACAGTTAAAAACGCTGGAACTGGTGATCCGAAACGAGACTATAGCATATTTGGGAAGTTCCGACACCTATCGGTTCACCTCCCGGGCGGACTATCTTCCTTCTATATTGGAAATAGGTTCTGATATGAACCGTCTGCGGGACTGGTTTTTGGAAAAACTGCGAAATTCCGTAAAGCGGGTCTCCGAAAGCGGTGAAAAACGGGTGATGACCACTGTGGGACGGGCAAAGGAATACATCCTGGCAAATTATGCAAAAGATATTTCCCTGGACGATGTTTCCAAGGAAGTAGACATCAGTCCTTACTATTTCAGTAAGATCTTTAAAGAAGAGACCGGGGAAAATTTCATCGAATACCTGACCCAGATACGTATCGACCATGCGCGGGAACTTCTGCGAGACAAGGACAGTGCGGATCTTACCATGAAGGAGATCTGCGGTATGGTGGGCTACGCGGACCCGAATTATTTTTCCAGGATATTTAAGAAGACGGTTGGCGTGACGCCGACGGAGTACAGGGAGAGAAAATGAGATCAAAACGGTTAGTCTGTATCATTTCAGTGATCATGAGCGCATTACTCTTTTGTGGATGCGCTGCTGAAAACACAACGGTGGAAGAAGAAGAACCCAAAGAAGAAAAGATCACCATCGGCTTTTCCTTTGATTCTTTTTTGATCGAACGATGGGAAAAGGATCGGGATGTTTTCGTCACCACCGCCAGAGAAGCGGGGGTAGAAGTAAATGTCCAGAACGCAAACGGTGACGTAAAGACCCAGCTGGAGCAGATCGGTTACTTTATAGAAAAGAAAGTGGACGCTATCGTTGTGGTAGCCATTGACTCGGGACGCCTTCGGGGCGTGGTGGCGGAAGCCAAAGCCGCCGGTATACCCGTTATCGCCTATGACCGTATGTTAAAAGATTCCGATGCGGATCTTTACATTTCCTTTGATAACGAAAGCGTGGGGACCCTGATGGCAAAAGCTCTGGTAAATGAAGGGCATACGAAAAAAGCCCTGATGCTTTCCGGCCCTTTGGAGGATAGCAACGTTACGGATGTGAACAAAGGATTTACCAATGTATGCAGAAAATACGGGATCACGGTGACGGATACCTTTTATGCACCCAACTGGACGCCGGAGTCCGCAGCGGATTATCTCCGGGCCAACCCCACAAAGATCGACGAGGCGGATGCCATCATGTGCGGAAATGACAACATCGCCACCCAGGTGGTCCGGGTGCTGGCAGAGCACCGGAAAGCAGGAACCGTGCTGGTGACCGGACAGGATGCGGATCTGGAGGCCTGCCAGAGGATCGTGCAGGGAACCCAGTTGATGACGGTATATAAGCCTGTGGAAAAAGAAGCCAAGGCAGCGGCAGACGCAGCGGTCTCTCTCATCGAAGGCAAGGAACCCAGGGGGGTGAACAAGACCGTATCCGACGGAACCTATGACATCCCCGCGATCATCCTGGATCCCATCGCAGTGGATAAAAACAATATCGACAGCACCATCATCGCCAGCGGTTTCCACAGAAAAGACGAGGTCTACTTGTACTCACCGCAGTAAAAAAACAACACATTATATTAGGACAATTTTGTAGTTAGCATTTTATTAACACAAAATTGTCCTATTTTTTAATAATTAAAGTTTTTAATAATAAAAATTGAAAGAATATCGCAAACTATTCCTACTACACAAGTGATAATTTATACACAGTAATGATAATCCTTACGAGAGGATAAATGAAAAGGAGGAATTTAGAAATGAAGAAAAGAGTTCTTAGTACATTACTAAGTCTTGCACTTGTTGCAACACTCTTCGCAGGATGCGGCGGAAGCGCAGGCGGAGATGCAGCTGCTGATACGGGAAGCACTGATACAGCAGCAGCTACCGAGGAAGCAGCTCCCGCAGAGGAAGCAGCTCCTGCAGCAGCAGCTACCGGACAGAAGGTTGGCGTTTCCATGCCGACAAAGGATCTTCAGAGATGGAACCAGGACGGTGCCAACATGGAAGAGCAGTTGAAGGCAGCAGGATACGAAGTTGACCTTCAGTTTGCAGCAAACGATGTTCAGCAGCAGTTATCTCAGGTTGAGAACATGATCAGCGGCGGATGCAACGTACTCGTTATCGCAGCAATCGAAGGTTCTTCACTTGGTGAGGCTCTTGACATGGCTAAGGAAGCAGGCATTCCGGTTATCGCTTATGACCGTCTGCTGATGGATTCCGATGCAGTTTCTTACTACGCTACATTTGATAACTACAAAGTTGGTCAGGTGCAGGCTCAGTACGTTATCGATCAGTTAGATCTTGACAATGCAGCAGGCCCCTTCAACATTGAGTTTACCGCAGGTGATCCCGGTGATAACAACGCTGGTTTCTTCTTCAACGGTGCTATGGATCTTCTTAAGCCTTACATTGACGAGGGCAAGTTAAACGTAGTTTCCGGTCAGAAGACCTTCGAAGAAGTTGCTACACCTACCTGGGGAACAGACGTTGCTCAGAAGCGTGCAGAGAACATCCTGTCTTCCAACTATGCTGATGGTACACAGCTTGATGTATGGCTTTGCTCTAACGACTCTACCGCTCTTGGTGTAGAGAACGCTTTAGCAGCTAACTACACAGGCAACTACCCGATCATCACTGGTCAGGACTGTGATATTGAGAATACAAAGAACATGATCGCCGGAAAGCAGTCTATGTCCGTATTCAAAGATACACGTACATTAGCAGCTCAGGTTGTTAAGATGGTAGGCCAGATCTTAAGCGGCGAGACCGTTGATGTTAACGATACTGAGACCTACAACAACAACAAGATCACAGTTCCTTCTTATCTGTGTGAGCCTGTATTTGCAGACGCTAACAACTACAAGGAACTGCTCATCGACTCCGGTTACTACACCGAGGCTGATCTTCAGTAATCTGTTTTAAAAGAAGTCATAATGAATCCAGACAGGCGGGTATGAATTGCCCGCCTGTTTGAAAGTAAAGGGAACGGTTCCCGCAGAATTGGAGGGATATTTTGGGTAATACAATTCTTGAAATGAAAAATATCACCAAAACCTTCCCCGGTGTCAAAGCACTTGACAATGTAAATTTTAAGGTTGAAGAGGGTGAGATCCACGCTCTCGTAGGAGAGAACGGTGCCGGAAAGTCCACCCTTATGAATGTCTTAAGCGGCATTTATCCTTATGGAACCTATGAAGGGGACATCGTATACAAAGGGGAAGTTTGTCAATTCCATAAGATAAAGGATTCCGAGGAAAAAGGGATCGTTATCATCCATCAGGAGTTGGCGCTGGTACCTCAGATGACCATCGGGGAGAATATGTTCCTCGGTAATGAAAGAGGAACTAAAAACGCGATTAATTGGAATGAAACATACAGTGAGGCGGATAAGTACCTGAAGATGGTAGGTTTATCCGAATCTTCGCATGTATTGATCAAAGATATAGGTACAGGTAAGCAGCAGCTGGTAGAGATCGCGAAAGCACTCGCGAAAAATGCACAGCTTCTGATCCTGGACGAGCCTACCTCATCCTTGAATGAGACAGACTCCAGAGCTCTATTGGATCTTATGCTCGAGTTTAAGAAGAAGGGCATGACCATGATCATCATCACCCATAAGCTGAATGAGGTTGTTTACGTTGCCGACAAGATCACAGTTGTCCGCGACGGATCCACGGTAGAGACTTTGGACTGTGCAAAGGACGATGTAAACGAAGAGCGCATTATAAAGGGCATGGTTGGTCGAGAGATCACCGATCGTTTCCCGAAGCGTCATGATGTAAAGATCGGCGAAGTGAACATGGAGGTTAAGGACTGGACGGTTCATCATCCTCTGTACACGGAGCGTGTGGTGGTAGACCATGTAAACTTCAACGTAAAGAAGGGTGAAGTGGTCGGCATCTACGGTCTGATGGGTGCAGGACGTACGGAGCTTGCCATGAGTATGTTCGGTAAGTCCTATGGAACCGATATCACCGGTACCATGACCATCAATGGAAAGGAAGTAAACTTAAAGAGCCCTCGTGAAGCCATCAATGAAAAGCTGGCCTACGTTACCGAAGACAGAAAGGGTAACGGACTGGTTCTGGGTAAATCCATCAAGGTCAATACTTCCCTTGCAAACATGGACGGCGTCAGCGAGCGCGGCGTGATCGATACAGACCGTGAGTACAATATCGCAGTTCAATACAAGGATCTGCTGAAGACCAAGACTCCCACTGTGGAGCAGAGCGTCGGAAACCTCTCCGGTGGTAACCAGCAGAAGGTTCTTTTGGCAAAATGGATGTTTACGGATCCTGACGTACTGATCTTAGACGAGCCTACCAGAGGTATCGACGTCGGAGCGAAGTACGAAATCTACTGCATCATCAATGATCTGGTAGCAGCAGGCAAGTCCGTAGTCATGATCTCTTCCGAGCTTCCCGAGACCATCGGTATGTCGGATCGTATCTACATCATGAACGAAGGAAAGTTCATTGGTGAGATGCCTGCCAGCGAAGCGACCCAGGAGAACATCATGGCGGCAATCATCCAGTCAACAGGAGGAGGTGAAAAGGCATGAGTGTAAAGGTCACCGACGCACTTAAAAAATATACGATGGCGATCGCTCTCGTGGCCATTGTCATCTTCTTCCAGGTGCAGACCAGCGGAAGCATCCTGCTTCCTCAGAATATCAACAACCTCATCAGCCAGAATGCATACGTGTTCGTATTGGCAGCAGGTATGTTGCTCTGTATCCTGACCGGTGGTAACATCGACCTTGCGGTTGGTTCCGTAGTATGTTTTGTCGGCGGTATCGGCGCCGTGGTCATGAAGGCAAATATCAATGAATGGGTTGCCGTAGCCATGATGCTGATCGGCGGACTTTTGGTAGGCGCATGGCAGGGATTCTGGATCGCCTACGTAAAGGTTCCTCCCTTTATTGCAACCCTGGCAGGTATGTATGCCTTCCGTGGTCTTGCAAACGTAGTTATGCAGGGTTATGCCATCGGTATCAGCAACACCACTTTCTTAAATGTATTCGGTGGTGGCGCGGACTGCTACATCCCCGACTTTTTCGGTGGTGACGGCATGAACCTCACCTGTATGATCGTGGGTGTGATCGCTGTAGTGATCTACATCGTTATGGTCCTCCGCGCACGTATCGCAGCAAAGAGCAAAGGCTACGAAGTAGCACCTTTGGCTTCCGAGCTTATTAAGATGATCATCATCTCAGCCCTTGTTTTGTGGGTATTCTACAAACTGGCAAACTACAAAGGTATCCCTACCGTATTGATCTGGGTTGCTCTGGTCCTCATGGCATATACCTACATTACGGGCAATACCCGTATGGGACGTTATCTCTACGCAGTAGGTGGTAACGAAAAAGCTACAAACCTTTCCGGTATCGACTCCAGAAAGATCTACTTCTTCGCTTATGTAAACATGGGCCTGATGGCAGGTCTGGCAGGTATCCTGACGGTAGCTCGTGCGACGATGGCACAGCCCACCTTCGGTAACCTCTACGAGATGGACGCCATCGCAGCCTGCTTCATCGGCGGAGCTTCCGCATACGGTGGTGAAGGTAATATCTTCGGCGTGATCGTCGGTGCTCTGATCATGGGTGTTATCAACCAGGGCATGAGTATCATGGGTGTAAACGCCAACTATCAGACCGTTATCAAAGGTCTTGTAGTTCTGATAGCGATCATCTTCGACGTATTGTCAAATAAAAAGAAAAAGTAAAGGGGTGAAGACATGGCAAGTAAATATATTGATATATTAAAAAAGAATGCGATGCTCATAGTCCTCGTCCTGGTATATCTTTTCTTTACCATTATGACGAGCGGGCAGATGTTCCAGGCTATGAACTTCAACGCACTCATCACACAGAACGCATACGTATTCATCCTGGCAACAGGTATGCTGATGTGTATGCTGACCGGTGGTAACATCGATCTTTCCTGTGGATCCTTCGTTTGTTTCTTAGGTTCCGTAGGCGCGGTAATGATGGCCGTTAAGGGCATGGGTACCGGCGTGTCCATCGCGCTTATGCTTTTGATCGGCGTGATCTATGGATGTGTACTCGGTTTCCTTATCGCTTATGTAAACGTTCCTCCGTGGATCGCTACATTGGCAGGTTTCTTGGCTTTCCGCGGTTTAGGTACTGCGATCCTTTCCGACAACAGTACCACAGGTAGTGTATCCCTCTCCAATAACGAGGGTTACATGGCGCTGTTTTCCGGTAAGCTTTTCTCTACCCCTGTGGGACAGATGAACATGATCTGCCTCATCGCAGGTATCGTGGCAGCAGCTATCGTGGTGATCTTGAACTTCTCTACCAGAGCTAGAAAGCTGAAAAAAGGCTATGAAGCTGACAGCCTTGTGTCAGTGATCGTAAAGAGTGTATTGGCAGTGGCAGCGATCCTGCTGTTTGCTTATAAGCTGGCTCTTTCCGGCGGTATTCCGGTGGTACTGGTATGGGTTGTAGTGATCATATTGATCTACAGCTTCATCACATCAAAGACTACCATGGGACGTTATTTCTACACCATCGGTGATAATGCCGAGACCACGAGACTTTCCGGTGTGGATACCAAGTTGATCATGTTTTTGGCTTACCTAAACATGGCAGTATTGACGGCGATCACAACCTTCATCGTAACCTCCAGATTCCAGGCAGCGAACTCCACGGCAGGTACCTGCTATGAGATGGACGCCATCGCAGCCTGCGTAGTAGGTGGTGTTTCCGCATACGGTGGATCCGGAACCATCTTCGGTATGGTGGTTGGTGCAACTCTAATCGGTGTCATCAACTTAGGAATGTCCTTAATGGGCGTTAATGCTGACTGGCAAAAGATCGTTAAAGGTCTTGTACTTCTCGCAGCAGTTGTATTCGACATCCTGGCTGCAAAGAAGAACGCTACAAAGTAAATCATCATATCAAAAGATAACCCTTGATATGCAAAAAAAGCGGGCGACGTAAAACACTTACGTTGCCCGGTTTTTGCACATAAATAGTCGAATTACGCAATATACGAAAGGGTATAAATCGTATAAGATAAACGTAAGTTGTCAAACAGGACAAACAGGAGAAGAGAGAATATGTTATATGTAGGGATTGATCTGGGAACATCTTCGGTGAAGCAGCTTCTCATGGCAGAAGACGGTACGATCAAAAAGATCGTGACCAAAGAGTACCCCTGCAGCTTTCCGCATCCGGGATGGAGTGAACAGGACCCCGTTCTGTGGTACGAAAAGACTATAGAGGGATTAAAAGAGCTGATCTCCGAAGAGGATAAGGCACAGGTTCGTGGCATCGGATTCGGTGGACAGATGCACGGGCTCGTGACATTAGATGAAAATGACGAAGTCATCCGTCCGGCGATTCTTTGGAATGACGGACGCTCCACCAAGGAAGTGGCCTATCTGAACGAAGACATCGGAAAGGCACGTCTGACGGAGTTGACCGGGAATATCGCATTTGCAGGATTTACGGCGCCGAAGATCCTTTGGATGAAGGAGAACGAGCCGGAACTTTTTGCGCGGATCAAAAAGATCATGCTGCCAAAGGATTATCTGGCCTATCGGTTGTCCGGAATTTTTTGCACGGATTATTCGGATGCGTCCGGCATGCTGCTATTGGATGTTAAGAATAAATGTTACTCAAAGGAGATGCTGGAGATCTGTGGCATCACGGAAGAGATGCTGCCGAAGCTGTATGAAAGCTATGATAAAGTAGGCACCTTAAAGAGCGAGATCGCTGCAGAACTGGGACTTTCAGAAGATGTAGTGATCGCAGCGGGCGCCGGAGATAATGCGGCTGCAGCCATCGGAACCGGTGTGGCCGGCGACGGAAAGTGTAATATCTCCCTTGGGACCAGCGGTACCCTCTTTATTTCATCCAACGAGTTCGGTGTGGATGAGAAGAATGCGCTGCATGCCTTTGATCATGCAGACGGACATTTCCACCTGATGGGCTGCATGCTCTCCGCAGCAAGCTGTAACAAATGGTGGATGGACGAGATCGTCGGAACGAAGGATTATGCAGGGGAGCAGAGCGGTATCACGGATGATAAGCTGGGAGAGAATCATGTTTACTTCCTGCCATATCTTATGGGAGAGAGATCTCCCCACAATGATCCCGCAGCCAGAGGATGCTTTATCGGTCTTTCCATGGACTCTACCCGGGAGGATATGACCCAGGCTGTTTTGGAGGGAGTTGCTTTTGCCACCAGAGATATGATGGAAGCAGCAAAGCAGGCCGGTGCTATGCCGAAACGCAGTTTTGTCTGCGGCGGCGGCGCAAAGAGTCCCCTTTGGAAAAAGATCATGTCAAATGTATTGAACATACCCTTGGATGTACCCGTATGTGAAGAAGGCCCCGGTATGGGTGGTGCCATGCTGGCCATGGTAGCCGACGGTGCCTATGCCAGTGCCGAAGCAGCGGCGGAAGCCATCGTTTCCGTTAAGGAAACCGTGACACCGGATCCTGCTCTGGCAGAAAAATACGAGAAAAAATACGAGACATTTAAGAAACTATACCCGGCACTAAAGGAAAACTTTAAAACATTATAAAAGGATTAGGAGGAGGAAAACTATGTTTGAGAACATTCCTAAAGTGAAGTTGGGGATCGTTGCGGTAAGCCGTGACTGTTTCCCGGAAGAGCTGTCTGTGAACAGAAGAAAAGCTCTGGTTGCTGCCTATGCGAAAAAGTATGATGCAGCAGACATCTATGAATCTCCCATTTGCATCGTGGAGAGTGAGATCCACATGGTACAGGCTCTGGAAGACATCAAGAAAGCCGGCTGTAACGCGCTTTGCGTTTACCTCGGAAACTTTGGACCTGAGATCTCCGAGACATTATTGGCAAAGCACTTCGATGGACCGAAGATGTTCATCGCAGCTGCTGAGGAGAGCCAGAACAGCCTGTTGGACGGCAGAGGAGATGCATATTGTGGTCTCTTAAATGCCAGCTATAACTTAAAGTTAAGAAACGTTCGGGCCTACATCCCGGAGAACCCCGTTGGTGACGCAGAGGATCTGGCTGACGAAGTGAATAAGTTCCTTCCCATCGCCCGTGCACTCATCGGACTTTCCGAATTAAAGATCATTTCCTTTGGACCCAGACCCCTTAACTTCCTGGCTTGTAACGCACCCATCGCACAGCTTTACAACCTGGGTGTGGAGATCGAGGAGAATTCCGAGCTGGATCTGTTCGAAAGCTACAATAAGCATGCCAATGATCCTCGTATCAAAGACGTGGTCGCTGACATGGAAAAGGAACTGGGCGCAGGAAACAAGAAGCCACAGATCTTAGAGAAGTTGGCACAGTACGAGCTGACTCTGACGGATTGGATCGAGGAGCACAGAGGATATCGCAAGTATGTCTGCATCGCAGGCAAGTGCTGGCCCGCATTCCAGACCCAGTTTGGATTCGTTCCCTGCTATGTGAACAGCCGTCTCACCGGAAGAGGCATCCCGGTAAGCTGTGAGGTAGATATCTACGGTGCACTTTCCGAGTTCATCGGTACCTGCATCACACAGGATGCGGTTACCCTTTTGGATATCAACAACTCCGTACCGAAGGATATGTACAAAGAATCCATCGAGGGCAAGTTCGACTACGCTTGGAAGCACAGCGATACCTTCATGGGCTTCCACTGCGGAAATACTTGCTCCAGCAAGATGGCTTCCTGCGAGATGAGAAACCAGAAGATCATGGCCAGAACACTTCCCGAGGAAGTGACCAACGGAACCTTAGAGGGCGACATCGCTCCCGGTGACATCACCTTCTACCGCCTGCAGTCCACTGCTGATGGCAAGCTTCGTGCATACATCGCAGAGGGTGAGGTTCTTCCCGTTGCGACACGTTCCTTTGGTGGTATCGGTGTATTCGCCATCAAGGAAATGGGCAGATTCTATCGCCACGTACTGATCCAGAAGAACTTCCCGCACCACGGTGCAGTTGCTTTCGGTCATTTCGGAAGCGCACTCTTCGAAGTATTTAAGTACGCAGGAGTACCTTTGGAGGATCTGGATTACAATCATCCCGCATCACTTCCTTACCCCAGCGAGAATCCTTTCTAAATGAAATTAAACAGGATACTGTGATATAATAGGGACGGTCGATCTGACCGTCCCTTTTTATGATTTTATTTTGTTCGAGGAGAAAGGAAAGCCTATGAAGATCGTATTTTTGGATCGAAAATCCATCGGAGAAGATCTGGATCTTTCGAATTTTGAAAACTTCGGTGAGGTGGTCAATTACGATTTCACCTATCCCAAGGAGGTTCCCGAGAGAGTAACGGACGCGGATATCATTGTGGTCAATAAGACCCTGATCAACGAAGAGACTGTAGGAAGCGCCGAGAACTTAAAGCTGGTATGCGTCACTGCCACGGGAACCAATAACCTGGACAAAGAGTATCTGGAAAGCCGGGGTATCGCTTGGCGGAATGTGGCGGGATATTCCACGGATTCCGTGGCGCAGCACACCTTTGCTATGCTTTTTTACCTCTATGAACACCTGCCTTACTATGATCATTATGTAAGTTCCGGAGCCTACATCGCGGATCGGTTGTTTACCCATTTTGAGCGGAACTATCATGAACTGGCGGGAAAGGTCTGGGGCATCATCGGCTTCGGTGCCATCGGCCGTCGGGTGGCTGTGATCGCTGCATCCTTCGGCTGTCGTGTACAGTACTATTCCACCTCAGGTAAAAACCACAACGGGGGAGATATCCGGGAAGTGGGGTTTGACGAGCTGCTAAGAACCTCTGACATCATCTCCATCCATGCGCCCCTGAACGAAAATACGGAAGGCCTTATGAATAAAGAAGCCTTCGAAAAGATGAAACCCACCTCCATTCTTTTAAATCTGGGGCGGGGTCCCATCATTAACGAAGCGGATCTGGTGTGGGCCATCGAAAACGAGCAGATCGCCGCAGCGGCTTTGGATGTCTTAAGCGAAGAACCCATGCGGCGGGAGAATCCCATGACGGCCTTAGCCTGGGATGAGCGGCTCCTCATCACGCCCCACATCGCCTGGGCCTCTGTGGAAGCCAGGCGCCGGCTGATGGATATCATTTATATGCAGATCAAGGATTTTTTGGCCAATCAATAAGTAACTGTTTTTTGATCGGACTACAGAATAGGATAAGAACAGGCTCTCTTTTTACCGATTTGACATCGAAATCGACCGAATGTGCAAAAGCGATAGAAAAGAGAGCCCGTTTGTGTTATAGGGGAGAAAACATGGATAAGAGGAAACTGGAAGCAGAGATGAAACACGTGGTGGATATCGAAGTCAAGCTGAACGACGGTTATGTGGATCCCAAGGTGGAAATCCTGACAAAAGAAAAGAACAAACTGGTAGAGAGTATCATACTTGCAGTGGAAAACGTATCGGAAGAGGAATATCCCATGATCCCCGTCGTCGGTGACAACGGATATGAATTTTTATCCCAGCGGGATATTGTCCGAGCTTATACGGAAAACAGAAAGGTCTATGTGGAGACAGAAAAAGTAACCTATACCGTTCGTAAACGATTGACGATCCTGGAGGAGGAACTGACTTCCGGCCGGTTTATCCGCATCTCTCAGTCGGAGATCATCAACATCTACAAGGTAAAGTGTTTTGACGTCAGCATCTCCGGGACCATCGGCGTGGAATTTGATAACGGCAAACGTTCCTGGGTGGCCAGAAGCTGTGTAAAGACCATCAAGGATCGGCTGAATATAAAGTAAAGGGGGAAGAAAAAGATGAAATTCAAAGACAGACTGATCGTTTTTGGATCCCTGGGATTTGGTCTGGGTGTGATCATCGGTACGGTGATCACAGCGATCACGGCAACCGTGGACGTCAATGACGGGTCACTTTACATGACCTCACCGGAACTGGTACAAGCAGTGGGAAGCCCTCTGTGGGCCTTTGTAGTCCAGGCCCTTGCCTCCGGACTGTACGGAGCTGCGGGCTGGGGAGGTGCCGCCGTATACAGCCTGGAAGAATGGAGTATATTAAAGTGTACCGTGTGTCATTATCTCTTTGTCATGGTAGGGTATTATCTGCTGGCCTTTTCCATGCGCTGGTTTACGCCCGCAGATTCCTATGCGATCGGTGTGATGTTCGTATATATGACGCTGGCCTATATTATGATCTGGTTGATCAATTATCTGTCCAGTAAGGCCAGCATCAAAAAGATCAATCGCGAATTGGAACAGCTGAAGTCAGATGAATAACAAAGGGATCTTCCATGTATAATATCTATTTCGAAGCTGGGGCCATCGGTTTCATCGCGATCCTGCTGTTATATCTGCATGTGGAATACCCCAATGCTTCTGTCAGTAATCAGCGCTACCGGCAGTGGGTGGCGTGGATCCTGGCCAGTCTGATCATTGATATTGTTTCTTCCCGCATGACGGATTACGGGGAGCACATTCCCCCACTTGTAAATACGCTGATGAGTACGGCATATTTTATGATCACGGCGGGATGTTTTTGGAGTCTGAGCAGATATCTGCATTCCCTGGTAAAGGGGCGGCTGTCTGACTTGTATATGCTATTTATAAATACCTTAAGCGCTGTTTATTATACCTTTATGGTCATAAACATCTTTAGCGGTTGGGTGTTTTATTATGATGAGGCAGGTACCTATCAACACGGACCCCTTTATTTCATTATCCTGCTTTTGCAGATCCTGGTGAATTCCCTTTCCATCGCTCTTTTGGTCTCCTACAGGAAAAAGCTGGAAAAAAGGCAGCTGGCGGCTATCTGGATGTTCATGGTCATCATCGTTTCCGGATTCCTGCTGCAGGTGGTCTTTTTTACGAAGACCCTTTTGGCCTTTTATATGTTCTCCATAGCAGCCATGACGGTGCTTTTCGTGATCGAGACCCCAGACTATATCAAACTGGCGGATGCCTTAAAGGAAGTGGAGGAGCAGCGAAAACGGGCGGATATCGCCAATCAGGCAAAAAGTACCTTTTTGGCAAATATGTCCCACGAGATCCGTACCCCCATGAACGCCATCATCGGTATGGACGAGATGATCCTCAGGGAGACGGAAAACCCTAAGGTAAATAAATATGCCAGGGATATCCGCAGCGCCGGAAATACGCTGCTTTCCATCATCAACGACATTCTGGATCTCTCAAAGATCGAGTCCGGAAAAATGGAGCTGGTATTGGTGGATTACGATTTTGCCTCCGTCTTAAATGACATCGTCAATATGACCATGAGCAAAGCAAAGGAAAAGGGGCTAGTCTATAACCTGGTGGTTTCCTCCGACATCCCCTCGGTGTTTCATGGGGATGAGATCAGGATACGGCAGATTATTTTAAATCTTACCAACAACGCCATCAAATACACCGCAGAGGGCAGTGTCAACATACGGGTATTCTTTGATGACAAGGAGCAGATGCTGCATGTCCGGGTAGCGGATACGGGCATGGGGATCAAACCGGAGGATATGGAAAAGCTCTTTTCCTCCTTTCAGCGACTGGATGAGACCACGAACCGAAACGTGGAAGGCACCGGCCTCGGCCTAAATATCACAAAGCAGTTGGCGGAGATGATGGGAGGCGGTATCGCGGTGGAGAGTGAATACGGGAAGGGATCCGTGTTCCATGCGAAGCTGCACCAGGAAGTGGTGGATGCCACACCCATCGGAGATTATACGGAGCGTCTGGCGGCGGTGGAAGCCCAGGAAGAGGACTATCGGCCGGTTCTGGTGGCGCCGGAAGCCAGGATACTCATTGTGGATGACAACGAGATGAACCTGGAGGTCGTCACCTCTCTTTTGGAGGATACCCATATCAAGATCACCACCGTGCTTTCCGGAGAGGAATGTATCGCGGTCTTAAAGGAAAAGTCTTTTCATGCGGTACTTTTGGACCAGATGATGCCGGGGATGTCCGGCTCCGAGACTTTAAAGGTCATCAAAAAGAAGCATCTGGCAGACGAAACGCCCATTATCGTACTGACGGCGGACGCTATCCTGGGAGCCCGGGACTCCTATCTGAAGGAGGGCTTTACGGATTATCTGTCCAAGCCCGTCTTATATAAGGAACTGGAGAGCATTCTTTTGACCTATATACCGAAGGAACTTCTGCTGGATCGGCAGGCAGCCGATGCGCTGGAGGCGGAGAAAAAGGCAAAAGAAAAAGCGGCACAGAACGAGCCGGAGCAGACCATCATCGTCATCAGCCCTTCCACGGAGCGGATGAAGGTGCTAAAGGAAAATCTGGGAAGCATGTATAAATGCATCTTCGTAAAAAACGAGGAAAAGGCCGCAAAGTACATGGAAAACCATGCGGTGGACTTTGTGCTGCGGGATGAAGTAAAGGAGGGAAGTGTTGAAACGGATACTATTGATCGGTAGGATCGGTGAGATCACCCGATCCATCAATGACGGCTTATGTGACGAGTTTCAGGTACAGCTGTGCAGTGAACAGGTTGACCTCATCAGCAGCATGTTTCGGGCGGTAAGCCCCAGCCTGATGATCTATTGTCAGATCGGGGTGCCGGAGACGGACATCGCCTTTTTCCTTTGGGCGAAACAATATCGCCCCTACATTCCCGTGGTGGTGATCTCTACCCCGGACAAATGGCCGGACATTGCAAAGCAGTGTGATACGCCGCAGTTTACCAAATTGCTGCGCCCGGTCACCATCCGGACCATTGCCGAAACCTGTCATGATATATTAGACACCCGCCGGGGTGACAGAGAAGAGGAAACAGAGGCGGATTTTGACGAAACGGCAGCAGGCCTTTTAAACTTTGATAAAAAAGAGCGTGTCCGGATCATGATCGTAGATGACAGCCCGCTGTTTTTGCGAAACATCAAGGCCATGCTGGAGGATTATTATGAGATCATCCTGGCGAATTCCGGAGAAAAAGCCCTTTCGCAGATGAAGGCGAAAAAGCCGGACCTGATCCTGATGGACTATGAGATGGGTGGCATGAGCGGAAAGGACACCTTCGAAGCCATGCTTTCCGATGAGGAGTTAAAGGAGATCCCGGTGATCTTTTTGACCAGTGTTTCCAAAATGGACAGGGTATTTGACGTATTGGAGAAGAATCCTTCCGGCTACGTACTGAAGCCGGTGGACCGGAAATACCTGCTGGAGGAGATCCGCAGGGTCACAGAATATGTTTGAGATCTGCCCGTAGGGCCGGGACTCCGGCCCGGAAGATCATTAAAAATGCCGGAAAAAGTTTCCCGGCTTTTTTGTTGTTTTTAAAAACAGTGATTGATATGGAGGTGCGATATGGATAAGATGGAGATACAGACTAATCTTCCGCAGGTAGAAGGCGTGGACTTTGCTTATGCGTTATGCCATCTGCAAAAAATGGAACTTTTAAAAAAGACGATCTCCGATTTCATGCGGATGACTTCACGGGAAAGGGACAGGCTGGAATCCTTAAAAAAGGATCTGGATGAGGCTGCCCCCGAGGACTACCCCGAAGCCCTCCGACAGTATCGGGTGTTGGTCCACAGCATGAAAAACACTTCCGCTACCATCGGTGCACTGACCGTATCCGCCATGGCAAAGGAGTTGGAGTATGCGGCACGTGATGAGAAAAAAGACGTGATCGACGGGAAACATCCGACCTTTATCGCGGAATGGCAAGCCCTGAGTGATCGCCTGGCAGAGGCATTTTCGGAGCAGTCGGAGAAAGAAAAGGCTAAGGATCTGACAGCGGCTGATCCGAATCATATAAAGAGCCTTTTGCCGAAGATCTTGGAAGCCATCGAGGATATGGATGTGGATACGGCAGATGCCCTGATGCAGGAGATGTCCGCTTACCGGTATGCTGCGGATGTGCAGCCCTTCGTGGAGGAACTCAAGGAAGCCACAGAGTTTATCGATGAGGACAAGGTCAGGGAGCTTACGGAGGAGATCGGAAAAAGACTGTAGAAGGAGACTTTTTTCATGAGCAAACAGGACAACAAGACCATGATGCAGTACTTCGAATGGTACCTTCCAAGTGACGGTACTTTTTGGAATTTTGCGGCATCCGAAGCAAAGGACCTAAAGAAAAACGGCATTGATATGGTGTGGCTGCCTCCGGCCTATAAAGGTTCTTCCGCAGAGGATGTGGGTTATGGTGTCTATGACATGTATGATCTGGGTGAGTTCGATCAGAAGGGAACGGTGCGGACCAAGTACGGTACTGCAAAGGAATACGAAACGGCGGTAAAAAAACTCCATGCCGCCGGGGTGGAGGTGATCCCGGATGTGGTCTTAAACCACCGGATGGGAGCGGACTATACGGAAGAGGTCCGGGCCATAGAGGTGGAATACAACGACCGGGAGCGGACCGAAGGAGAGGAAAAGACCATCTGCGCCTGGACCGGGTTTAATTTCCCGGGACGAAAGGACAAGTATTCCGCGTTTCACTGGACAAAGGATTACTTCTCCGGAACGGATTGGGATGAAGCCACAAAGTCCAGCGGCATCTATCGGTTCGCCGGAAAGCAGTGGAACAGAGAGACAGACCCGGAAATGGGAGGGTTTGATTATCTCATGGGAGCAGATCTGGATACGGACCGACCGGAAGTGGTGCAGGAGACGCTGGACTGGGGAAAGTGGTACTTCGACCGGATCAAACCGGAGGGTGTGCGGTTAGATGCGGTGAAGCACATCAGTTTTGCCTTTTACAAGCATTGGCTGGCGGAGATGCGGAAGCACTGCGGAAAGGATTTCTTTGCAGTGGGAGAGTATTGGAGCCCGGAGCTGGGGCGGCTGACCCATTATCTGGATGCTACGGAACATGCCATGTGCCTGTTTGACGTGCCCTTACACTTCCGTTTAGAGCGGGCCTCCAAAAGCGGCGGAAATTACGATATGGGAAGCATCTTAAACGATACCCTGGTAAAGGTGGATCCCGATGCGGCGGTGACCTTCGTGGACAATCATGATACGGAGCCGGGTCAGGCCCTGCAATCCTTTGTGGATCCCTGGTTCAAGCCCATCGCCTATGCACTGATCCTTTTGCGGCAGCAGGGACTTCCCTGCGTCTTTTACGGAGATTATTACGGCATCCCGTCGCAAAACGTGGGGCCGGTGGCGGAGCTGCCTCGTTTGCTGGCGCTTCGCAAGCAGTTTGCTTACGGGCAGCAGATCGATTATTTTGATGACCAGAACATAGTGGGCTGGACCCGGCAGGGAGACGGGGATCATCCCCATTCCGGCATGGCGGTACTGCTTTCCGACGGCGCCGGCGGTGTAAAGAACATGGACATGGGAAAGACCTTTGCCAACACGGAGTTCGTAGATGCCATGGGCAGATGCACGGACATCGTCACTACGGATGAAAACGGCGTCGGTCTGTTTGAGGCATCCGGCGGCAGCGTATCTGTATGGGTGACGAAAGAAGCGGCAAAAACGGTCATTTAGTAAAAGAGGAAAATGGAACATGGAAAAAGTAATGGATTTTTTAAGAGAGAGAAAGAGAAGGATCTTAATGTCCATGGGAGGCGTGATCATATGCGCCATCAGTGTGGGTATTTTTAAACTGGCTGCCTTGGGAGTGGATCCCTTCCAGTCTTTGATGAGCGGATTGGATGCCATGATCCCCATCAGTTTCGGGACGTTGTACGTGATCGTCAACGTGGTGCTGCTCTTGTTCAGCATCATCTTTGACCGGACCAGGATCGGCATTGCCACCTTCATCAATCTGTTCTTGCTGGGGTATATCACCCAGTTCACCTACGAGTTTTTGCAGCGGGTATTTCCGACGCCCTCCATGGTCTTTCGCGCTGTCTGTCTCGTCATCGGCATCGTAGTGATCTGCTTCGGCTCCGCTTTATATATGACGGCGGATCTGGGTGTATCCACCTATGATGCGGTGGCCATCGTGATGTCTTCCAAGTGGAATTGGGGAAAGTTTAAATATATCCGCATCTGTACGGATCTGGTGTGTGTCATCACCGGCAGCGTGCTCTTTGTCCTGGCGGGAAATCCGATTGCAAAGATCCCCACCATCGCCGGCATCGGCACCATCATCACTGCATTTTTCATGGGCCCCCTCATCGATCTGTTCAATGAAAAGATCGCAAAGCCTCTATTAAAAGAGGAAAGTCATTGAAATTGCCGATGGCTAAGGATAAAATGAACGGGTAGCAGACCAAAACAATGAGAGAGATTGTAAGGAGTGATACAGATGATCGAATGGAAAAACTTAGATACATTGGACGCTTATAAAAAGCTGAGCGGCTTAAAGGACGAAGTGGAATTAAAAAGCGTAATGGCTGGCGCAAATGGCGCAAAGCGTGTGGCAGAGTATTCCGTTCCCATGTCCAACGGAATGGCGTACAACTTCGCAGCGAAGCAGGTAGACGATCAGGTTTTGGACGTGCTTTCCGAATTGGCGGAGGAAGCGCAGCTTTCCGATAAGTTCAAAGCCCTCTATAACGGCGAAGTGATCAACACCGGTGAGAAGCGTCTGGTACTGCATCAGTTGACCCGCGGCCAGCTGGGAGACGACGTGACAGCGGACGGCGTCAATAAAAGAGAATTTTATGTCAGGCAGCAGGAGCGCATCGCTGCATTTGCCGATAAAGTACACGCCGGCGAGATCGTAAACGAGGCCGGTGAGAAGTTTACCTCCGTGGTACAGATCGGTATCGGCGGATCGGATTTAGGTCCCCGGGCCATGTATCTGGCTTTGGAGAACTGGGCAAAGGTAAACAATACCTTCAAGATGGAAGCACATTTCATTTCCAACGTGGATCCCGATGATGCCGCTGCAGTGTTAAGCGGTGTGGATGTGGCCCATTCCATTTTTATTCTGGTCTCCAAATCCGGAACCACGTTAGAGACTTTGACAAATGAATCCTTTGTAAAGGATGCGCTGAAAAAGCAGGGCCTGGATGCCTCCAAGCATATGATCGCAGTGACTTCCGAGACATCCCCTCTGGCGAAATCCTCGGATTATCTGGATGCTTTCTTTATGGATGATTATATCGGCGGACGTTATTCCTCCACCTCTTCCGTGGGAGGAGCGGTCCTGTCCCTGGCCTTTGGTCCCGACATCTTTGCCCGTTTCTTACAGGGCGCGGCAGCAGAGGATCAGCTGGCAAAGAACACCGATATCAAAAAGAATCCGGCCATGATGGACGCTTTGATCGGCGTATATGAGAGAAACGTATTGGGCTTCGGCACCACGGCAGTGCTTCCTTATTCCCAGGGGCTTTCCAGATTCCCGGCACATTTGCAGCAGATGGATATGGAGTCCAACGGAAAGAGTGTAAACCGTTTCGGCGAAAAAGTAGATTATGTCACCGGCCCCGTGATCTTTGGCGAACCCGGAACCAACGGTCAGCACAGCTTTTATCAGCTTCTGCACCAGGGGACGGATATCATCCCGCTACAGTTTGTGGGATTTAAGAAGAGCCAGATGGCGACGGATGTAGTGATCGAGAACAGCACTTCCCAGCAGAAGCTCTGCGCCAATGTGGTAGCGCAGATCATGGCGTTTGCCTGCGGTAAAGATGATGAGAATGCCAATAAGTACTTTGCAGGAAATCGTCCTTCTTCCATTATCGTAGGGGATCAGTTGACTCCCGAGACTTTGGGAGCGCTTCTGGCACACTTTGAGAACAAGGTGATGTTCCAGGGATTCCTTTGGAATGTGAACAGCTTCGATCAGGAAGGCGTACAGCTTGGCAAGGTCCTGGCAAAGAAAGTCCTGGCAAAGGACATGGAAGACGCCCTTTTGGCCTATGCAAATCTGTTAGATATTTAGTACCCGATTCCCTAAAAAACCATAGATATTGCGGTTCTTTTAGGTAATATTCATAAAAGATATGACTCTGAATTGTAAAACTTGACAAAAATATTTCGTGTGTTATAATTCGTCTGTAACAAAAATGTAACATTTGAAATCTCTTTGGAAAGATTTGGAGTATCTTTGTTATGAATTCGAATCGCAAAATGAGTAAAAGAATCATTTCTTCCTCATTAGTAGCCGCTTCTCTGGTTGCGTCCTTGGGTTGCGCCGGTGTGCAGAGTGCATCCGCAGCCGCTGTATCCGCAGAGAATCTGGCAGCGGTAAAGGATAGCGAGTTAACGACGGCAGGAGTGAGCACCACGCTTACGGTACTTGCCGCAGATGCATTTGACAATCTTGTGGTGTCCGTGGATGATTATTCCGCAGTTACCGTTGTGGCAGCAGATGCCACAGGGGCTGAGGTCAGCACGACGGTGGCCATTGCCGAGGATACAAGCGACAGCGAGGAAGCGCAGGAGAGCGCAGAGTGGGAAGACCGTCTCATGGCAGACGTGGATGATTATCTGACCATTCGCGAGTCCGCTTCTGCAGATTCTCCGGTGGTAGGCAAATTATATAAAGGAGCCGTGGCAGACGTTAAGTCTACCGAGGACGGCTGGGTATGCATCTCCTCAGGAAATGTGGAGGGATATGTATCCGATGAATACTGTGTAGTAGGCGAAGAGGCAAAGGAACTTGCGGATGACGTATGTGATACTGTGGTGACTTCCACCACATCCGGACTTCGGATCCGTGAGAGCGCATCCGAGGATGCCGAGGTACTGACGGTAATGTATGAAGGTGCCACCGCCACATTGAATACCGAGGCAGAGGCTGAGGACGGCTGGGTACCCGTTACTTACAACGGTGTGGAAGGTTACGTCAGCGAGGAGTACGCGGAAAGTGAATTGGATCTTTCCGAAGCCATCTCCACCGAGGAGGAGCAGGCCGCCATCGAAGCTGCAAAAGCAGCAGAAGAAAAGCAGGCTGCGAACCAGACCACAGAGCTTACACGCACACAGAATGCGGCAGTAGCCGCCAGTTATGATGATGTCACATTACTTGCCGCACTGATCCAGTGCGAAGCCGGTAATGAACCATATGAAGGCCAGCTGGCTGTGGGAGCGGTTGTGATGAACCGTTTACGCGGCGGCAGATACGGCAGTTCGATCTATGATGTTATTTATGCACCTTACCAGTTCGGACCTGCAGGCAGAGGCAAAGTAGCCGCTGCAGCGTCAGCAGGACCGAGTGGTTCATGCATCCAGGCAGCGCAGGAAGCGCTGGGTGGAGCCAGCAATATAGGTGGCTGTACCAGTTTCCACCGGAACGACGGCAGAGCAGGTACGGTGATCGGAAACCACGTATTTTACTAGGTTTCCAAAAGGGTGAGAATAGTATGAAAAATCCCGGCGGGGTTTGCGGCAGCAGATTCCGACCGGGATTTTCTATTTGCGGGATACCCGGGATACCCTTCGCATACAGAGCTCGGCGCAGCAAGCCCCGTTCTTGCTTATAAAAATGAATTATAGTAAGATAGAGGCTGTTACAGAAGGCAATATCTGACTCTTTGAGGAAAAGGAGGAATGTATTATGGTAGCACTTTTGATCTTAGTGATCGTACTTTTGGTCGTTATCATACCCAACATCCGGATCGTGCCCCAGGCACACGCATATGTGGTTGAGCGACTTGGCGCATATAAGGAGACCTGGCCTGTGGGACTGCACGTAAAGGTGCCTCTCATTGATCGTGTGGCAAAGAATGTAAACCTAAAGGAGCAGGTGATCGATTTCCCGCCCCAGCCGGTGATCACAAAGGATAACGTTACCATGCAGATCGATACGGTGGTATACTATCAGATCACGGATCCCCGCCTGTACTGCTACGGTGTGGAGAATCCCATCATGGCCATCGAGAACCTGACGGCCACCACCCTGCGAAATGTCATCGGTGACCTGGAACTGGACGAGACCCTCACTTCCCGTGAGACCATCAATACAAAGATGCGGGCATCTTTAGATGTGGCTACGGATCCCTGGGGTATCAAGATCAACCGTGTGGAATTAAAGAACATCATCCCTCCGGCAGCCATCAAGGACGCCATGGAGAAGCAGATGAAGGCCGAGCGTGAGCGGAGAGAAGCCATCCTGATCGCAGAAGGTGAAAAGAAGTCCACCATCTTGATCGCAGAAGGAAAGAAGCAGTCCGCCATCTTGGATGCGGAGGCTGAAAAGCAGGCGGCTATCCTTCGGGCTGAGGCAAAGAAAGAAGCGACGGTCCGTGAGGCGGAAGGTCAGGCAGAGGCTATCCTTAAGGTGCAGCAGGCGAATGCAGACGGTCTTAAAATGTTAAAAGAGGCCCAGGCAGACGACAAGGTACTGCAGATCAAGTCCCTGGAAGCCTTTGGACAGGCAGCCAACGGACAGGCGACAAAGATCATCATCCCTTCCGACATCGCCGGTGTGGCAGGACTTGCCACCACCATCACGGAACTGGTAAAGGGAGACAAATAAGAGGACCGATCTATGAATCTGAAAGGAAAGAGTTTTTTAAAACTGCTGGATTTTACACCGGAGGAGATCCTGTACCTGGTGGATCTGGCAGCGGAATTAAAGGCAAAGAAGAAAAGCGGCATCGTCCATGACGAGTTGCGCGGGAAAAACATCGCGCTGATCTTTGAAAAGACTTCCACCCGGACCCGCTGCTCCTTTGAGGTGGCAGCCCATGATCTGGGTATGCAGGTGACTTATCTGGATCCTTCCGCTTCCCAGATCGGGAAAAAGGAGAGCATCAAAGACACCGCCCGGGTTTTGGGACGGATGTATGACGGTATCGAGTACCGGGGTTACGGACAGGAGATCGTAGAGCAGTTAGCGGAGTATTCCGGCGTTCCCGTGTGGAACGGACTGACCAACGAGTTCCATCCCACCCAGATGATCGCCGACATGCTGACCATTCGTGAGCACTTCGGAAAGCTAAAAGGACTGAAGTTTGTATATATGGGAGACGCCCGTTACAACATGGGGAATTCCCTGATGGTGACCTGCGCAAAGTTGGGACTGCATTTTGTGGCATGCACAAACCCGAAATACTATCCGGATCCTGCTCTGGTGGAAAAGGCCAAAGAGGTTGCAAAGGAGACGGGAGCCACCATCACTTTGTGTGACAGTGTGGAAGAGGCTTGTAAAGATGCGGATATCATCTATACCGATGTCTGGGTTTCCATGGGAGAGCCGGATGAGGCGTGGAAGGAGCGGATCGCAGATCTGCTTCCCTATCAAGTGAATGCGAAGGCGTTTTCCTATGCGAAGCCGGAGGCGAGATTCATGCATTGTCTGCCTGCGTTCCATGACTTGGAGACCACGGTGGGAAGAGAGATCCATGAGAAGTTCGGGCTGACGGAGATGGAAGTGACGGATGAGGTGTTTGAAGGGGAGCGGTCCATTGTGTTCGATGAGGCGGAGAACCGCATGCACTCCATTAAAGCGATCATGTATGCGACGTTGAAGTAAGGAATACTTATTCGCCTCCAGATGGCAGCAAAGCACTCCGACACGCTCTCGCCCTGTCTTCACGTATATGATGACGATGTACGGGTTTGAATGATTCATTCGGGACGCTCTCGCTCTGAGAAAAAACGTAACGGTGCTAAATTCACTATGTTCATTAAGCACCGACGTTTTTTACAGCCCTCATCAAATCATCAAACCGTACATCTGAATAAATAGTATGATAACAGAGTTTTTTTATTATGATGAAATAGATTCCACGAACAATGAGCTCAGGCGGCGGGTGCAGAGCGGTTCTGCGATGCCGGAGGGGACGGTGGTGAGTGCCGGACGGCAGACAGCCGGACGGGGACGGAGCGGTCATAACTGGGAGTCCCCGAAGGATGTGTCCGTATCCACCAGCATGATCCTCTATCCGGAGGAGGTGCCGCTTCCGTACATCGGCCGGCTTACGCCTATCGCGGCGGTGGCGGTTTCGGAGGCTATTGAGGGACTCTACGGTTTGGAGACAGGGATCAAGTGGCCCAATGATGTTTTGATCCATCGAAAAAAAGTCTGCGGGATCCTGACGGAAATGGAGCCGACAGATGACCGTGTCCGATATGTGATCGTGGGGATCGGTGTGAACGTACACCAGAGAGAGTTTCCCCCGGAGATCGCCCATATGGCCACCTCTTTGGATCTGGCTTTGGAAAGCGTCGAAAGTAATCGCACGGCTCCGAAAGACGGTGGCAGAAAGCAGGGTCTGCAGGAAACCCACTGCCGGGAACTGACACAGGCGATCTGGGAGAGATTTGGAGCCCATTATGAGGCGTTTTTAAAAACCAATGATCTGTCGGAGGTTTTGGACGATTACAACCGGCGTCTCATCAATCGAAACGAGGTTGTAAAGGTTTTAGATCCGCAGAACCCCTACGAGGGAGTGGCGGAGTGTATGGACGTGGCCGGAAGGCTTTTGGTACGAGTCAGTGACGAGATCCGCAGGGTGGATTCCGGAGAGGTTTCCGTTCGCGGGATCTACGGCTACGTGTGAGGAAGAACAATGTATCAGGATGATGTGGTGCTTTGCGCATCCAGCAAATACACAAAGAAATATTATTTAAATGAGGACTTTGAGGGCCTGCCGCAACCGGTAAAGGACGAACTGAAGATCATGTGCGTGCTCTTTACTGAGGAGATCGGGGGCACGCTGACTCTGAGTTTTGATGAAGAGGGAAGGCTTTCTCTGGCTACGGATGCCGAAGAAAACGACCTTTTGTTTGATGAGATCGGTTCTGTTCTGAAAATAAAAAAACTGCAAAAGGAAAAAGCGGAATTGTTTGAGTCCCTGGAGATGTATTACAGGGTATTCTTTTTAGGGGAGGAAGAGTAGATGTTACTTACCATCGATGTAGGAAATACAAATATCACATTGGGCGTGTTTGACGGGGAAAAGCTGGTGGACAACTTCCGTATGACTACAGGTACGCCACATACCTCGGATGAATACGGGTTGATGATCGGCTATCTCTTGGAGTCCAACGGGATCCCTAAGGAAAAAGTGGATGACGTGATCATTGCCAGCGTTGTACCGGCTTTGATGCACTCTCTTCGTAACGGTATCATCAAAAGATTTCACATTACCCCCATCATCGTGGAGCCGGGGATCAAGACGGGGATTAAGATCGTTACGGAAAACCCGAAGCAGATCGGAGCCGACCGTATCGTGGATGCGGCAGGCGCATACTTTTTGTATGGCGGGCCGGTGCTGGTTCTGGATTTCGGAACGGCGACTACCTATGACCTGATCGATAAAGACGGTGCATTCATCTCCGGTGTGACGGCTCCGGGCATCCGCATTTCCGCAAAGGCTTTGTGGGAAGATGCGGCAAAGCTTCCGGAGATCGAGATCAAAAAACCCGCCAGCATCCTGGCAAAGGAAACCGTCACCTCCATGCAGGCCGGTTTGGTCTACGGCCAGATCGGGCAGACGGAGTACATCGTAAAGCATATGATCGAGGAGTCCGGTTACGAAGGTGTTCGGGTCGTGGCTACCGGTGGTCTGGGAGGTATGATCTCCCAGGAGACGGATTGCATCGAGATCTACAACCCGGATCTGACGTTGCAGGGCATGCGCCTTATATACGAAAAGCAAAAGGAGAAATAGTGGCAGACCAGATCCGAAAGCTGCGCATCGGGGATGTGGAGCTTCCAAACAATCTCATACTTGCACCAATGGCAGGCGTTACCGACCTGCCTTTTCGTATGTTATGCAAGGAACAGGGCGCAGGTCTTTTGTGCATGGAGATGGTCAGCGCCAAGGCGCTGCAGTATAAAAACAAGAATACCTATGCGCTTTTGGAAGTAAAAGAAGAGGAACGTCCGGTGTCACTGCAGCTTTTTGGTTCCGATCCGGACTGTATCAGTGCCATGGCCCATGAGATAGAAGACAGAAACTTTGACATTCTCGATATCAATATGGGATGTCCGGTGCCGAAGGTAGTAAACAACGGCGACGGATCCGCCCTGATGAAAAACCCGGTACTGGCCGGAGAGATCATCGAAAAGACTGTAAAGGCCATCCGAAAGCCGGTGACGGTAAAGATCCGAAAAGGGTTTGACGATGCCCATGTCAACGCAGTGGAAATGGCCCATGTGGCCCAGGAATCCGGAGCGGCGGCCATCACGGTCCACGGCCGCACCCGGGAGCAATACTATTCGGGTAAAGCGGATTGGGACATCATCGCCCGGGTAAAGGAGGCGGTGTCCATTCCGGTCATCGGAAACGGTGATATCCTGGATGCAAAGGATGTTATAGAAATGGAAAAACAGACGGGCTGCGACGGTTTTATGATCGGCCGGGGAGCCCAGGGGAATCCATGGATCTTTCATCAGATCCTCCACTATTTTGAGACCGGGGAGATCATTGGGAAGCCGCCCATGGAAGAGATGGTAGAGCTGATGCTTCGACATGCTCGGATGCAAGTGGAATTAAAGGGCGAAAACACGGGGATCCGGGAAATGCGAAAGCATGCTGCCTGGTATACCGCGGGATATAAAAACTCCTCCAAATTGCGGGGGCGGATCAACGAAGTAAATGACTACGCTTCCTTGGAGGAACTGTTCCGTGAAGTCCTGACAAAATCTTGACAGTTGGCGTTTCTAATACTATAATGTGTTCGCTGTGTCGAGACGGATTATCTCGCCGGCATTGGGTGGAAGAGTAGAATTTTTCATAGAAAGGATAAGAAACATGGATGCACAGAAACATGTAATGACCTATGAAGGCGTCAAGCAGTTAGAGGAAGAACTTCAGGAATTACAGGTTGTCAAACGTAAAGAGATTGCTGAAAAGTTAAAAGAGGCAAGAGCACAGGGTGACTTATCCGAGAATGCGGAATATGATGCGGCAAAGGATGAGCAGAGAGACATCGAAGCACGGATCGA
>JAIKZU010000047.1 GCA_024681985.1 Lachnospiraceae bacterium
CACCCGGGGCGACAGAGCATGACACAGGGCCATGAGCAGTTCGGAAACACCGTTTCCCGGAACTACTTCTTCTTTGTGCAGTCCAAAGAAAGCCGCCAGCTCCTCCCGTAGTCTTTCATGATGCGGATCCGGATATCTGTCTACAAAGGAGATCCCTTCCCTTAGGATCTTTTGCACCTCCCGGGGAGGTCCCAGGGGATTGATGTTCACCGAAAAATCCAGGTCGATCCGGTTCCTGTAAATGTCACCACCGTGCATTATATTTACTCCTTACAGCAATGATATGAGGATCATCAAACATAAGCATTCACACAGGACTGCAGTTACCAGCATTAAAACATTGGCACCTTTGATATCCTCCTGGTTGACTTCCCGCAGGTCATCTCCGATGTAGGGCTTTTCCACCATCGATCCAAAGTAACTTGCAGGTCCTGCCAGGCGTATCCCCAAAGCTCCCGCGCATACACTTTCCGTTTGGGCGGAATTGGGACTTTTATGGTTGTATCTGTCACGTTTAAAAATCCGCCATGCGTTTTTTGGGTCATAGTTTTTGCCCAGGATCAGACAAGAAATGAGCATGCACACTGCGCTGATCCGCGCGGGCAGATAATTGGCGATATCATCCAGTTTTGCGGCATATCTGCCAAAATCCAAGTACCTGTCGTTTTGATAGCCGATCATGGAATCCATGGTGTTTACGGCTTTGTATAGCATTCCCAAAACAGGTCCCCCCACTGCCAGATACAACATGGGCGCAATGATACCGTCGGAGGTATTCTCTGCCACCGTTTCCACTGCTGCCTTTACCACTCCGCATTCATCCAGCTTTTCCGTGTCACGTCCCACGATCATGGAAACAGCGGATCTTCCTGCTACAACCCCTTCCTTTTGCAGCGCATCATACACCTTCATACTCTCTTTGTAGAGACTCTTTGTCGCAAGACATTGGTAGGTCATAAGGGATTCCATCACCACCCCTAAAACGGGGTGCATCCCATAGGCTGCTGCCAGTAAAAGACCGACGAAAAAAACCGTGGTGACGGAAATCAGGATGACAAGAGCCAGACCCTTTCTTCTTTTCTTTTTAGGCGGATCTTCTGTTTTCAAAAGCTTTCCCACAAGCCTATCAATAAAGCTTCCCATCCATTTTACCGGATGCGGCAGGTTATGGGGATCACCCAAGAAAAGATCTAAAACAAAGCCCGCCGCAAACGCCGTTATATGATAGATCAAATGTATATCCCTCGCCGTTTTCTACATGATATGAATAATACTCTCCACCGAAGAGATGACTTAAGATCCCCATGATGCTACCACCGTGAAGGATGACGGAAACTTCCGCAGCATCCCTGCTGTATTCTAGCATCTCAGCAAATCCTGCCATGGTCCTTTCTACAGCATCTCTTCTGCTTTCCCCACCGGGAAAAGCCGCTTTCCCACCGGAATCGATCCAGCTTTGATATGCCGGATCCTCTGCTAGATCCTTATAGTTTTTCCCTTCAAAGAGACCGAAATCCGTTTCTCTGAAACCATCGACAATGATGATCTGATGCCCCGGATAGATCAGTTTCGCCGTGGCCTCACATCGGATCATGGGACTGGAAAAAACCAGATCAGCCCGAGGATACCTTCTTCTTCGGATCTCCTCTTTCCCTTCCGGACAAAGCGGTTCGTTCGTAATCCCGATGTATCTTTTTCCCAGATTTCCGGCAGTTTCCCCGTGACGGATCAAAGTAATCGTTTTCTCCATTTACTTTATCCTCTGTCCCATTCCCAGGATCACCCGATAGACCCTGTCTGCCTCCCGGGCAAGCTCTATCAGGATCCGCCCCGTAACCTCTCGCCATCTAACGTCCCCTTCGTCCATGGGCACGATGCCGTTTCCCAGTTCATCGGAGATGATCACCCAATCCCCTGTTTGTATCCTTTTACGGATCTCCTCTAAGATCTGCGCTTCGCTTTTATCTTCTTCCAGGCACTGTTTGATAAAAAGATGCAGTTTGTCAAAGACAAAAGATCCCGGAAAGTATTCTTTTGCAAATTCAATTTTCCCCTGATAACTTCCGCCTACGATCAGTACCATTCCTTCTTACCTCATACAACTAGCGATAGCCCCCGTGAAAGCCATCAGCACCTCCGCTGTCACCACAAACCAGCCCGCCAGATCTCCCGTCACTCCTCCAAAATACTTATGGGCGCCGTGCAGGTAATACAATGTTACCGTGAAAGCCGTCCCGCACCGGATCGCCCCGTAAAGAGGATCCATCCAAACAGACAGGCAAAGGCACATCGCAAGTTCAACCAAAAGTATCCAAAATACCGTTTTGTCGGCTGCAGTCTTTGCTTCCGTATGTAAGAGTCCCTCCTCCTTTGCCTTTTTTCCTTTTACCACACAGATCCCGCTGAGGCATCGGGCTAAAAAAAATGAAAAGCAATAGTTTAGAAAAGCCCTTTCATCCATCATACATAAGGAGGCAAACATCACCAATCCCGCCGTTCCCAGGTGGATAACGGCAAAGGCTCCGATGTGCGGATCCTTTAGGATCGCAAGACGTTTTTCTTTACTTTGCCAGGAACCAAAAGCGTCCGCCGTATCCATGAATCCATCCACATGGAACCCGCCGGTGATCACCAGAGGGATCACCATGGAAAAAGCTGCAAATGACAATCCCGGCAGCTCAAATTTTCCCGCAAACCGCAGCAGCAGGTATTCCAACCCGCCGATGAGGGCTCCGATCCATGGAAAAAAAATCAGATGATATTTCATATCCTCACTGTCCCACTGAAACCCCGGCATGGGAATTTTGGAATACATGGAAAAAGCTACCGCTATCGATCGTAATATCTTCATAGTTTTATACCGATCCCTACCACTACTTCATATACCTTATCTGCCATCTCCGCCAGGGTTCGATTTAATCCCCCCAGGCACCTTAGATACTCCTTCGTTCCGGCAGCATAAGAAACGCCGTCTTCAAACACATTATTGGAAACAATCACCAGGGAGGAAACCTCATCCTTTAGGGTCATAATATCCGAGATGATCTTTTTCTCGCAGTACTCCTTTGGCATGATCTTTCCTTCCCGAAACATTTCATTGGCCACCAGATTCGACATACACTCCAAAAGAAGGATCCTGTCGCTTTGGGAAGGTGCTTTTATGCCGGTCCGTTCCTGCTTGTTTTTTTCCACTTCATAAACAGCCTTTACAATATCCCGTTCGTACTCCAGGGTAAAAAAGCCTTTTCCTTCCCGAAGATTTTTGTGGCGTTTGATCCTTTCTGCCGTATCCGGGGTAGGCTTCATGGTAGCCAGATAGTACTTATTAGCACAGCCACTTTTACATACCAGGTTTTCCGCAAACTCGGATTTTCCGCTGCTGCTCCCGCCATAAACCAACGTGATCATTTTTCTTCGTAATCCTCATACTGATCCACACCGGAATCACCAAACTTTAATGCTTCTCTAAACACAACATCTGCCAGTCGAAGTTCCGGCACCAGCATCAATGCACCGGCCCCCTCCCCCACTGCCATCTTTCCGTAAATGACCGGATCCAGACCAAGTTTCTCCGCCAGTTTCACAGCCACTGGCTCTCTGCTCATATGGGAGGGGATCATGTATTCTCTGGTGTATTCCAACAATCCTTCTGCCAACAGGGCGCAGGTCATGTTCAGCATCCCGTCCAGGATCACAGGGATCCCGTAAAGGGCACCCCCCATCATAAATCCCGTCATGGCAGCCAGCTCCAATCCTCCGAAACGGCAACAGATCTCCAGGGGTGAAAGCTTTTCGTACATGGATAATGCCTGTGCCACTACCGCCCTCTTTTTTTTTAAAGAGGCGTCATCCAAACCTGCTCCTCTGCCCGTTACCGTCTCTGCATCCAGATCCAACAGATACCCCGCCATCACTGCTGCGGCTGTGGTATTTCCGATCCCCATTTCTCCTGCCAAAAGGCAGGTGTAGCCCTCCTTACCACTCTCCCGGGCCATCTCCAGACCCACCGAAAGAGCCTCCTTGCATTCGGAAAGAGACATGGCAGGATCTTTCAGAAAATTTAAGGTGCCGTTTTTAATCCGACGATCTATGGTAAAAGGAACCGGCTCCGGGGAGTTGATACCTACATCCACGGAAACGATATCCACCCCCAATGCGCCGGCCATCACCCCCGCAGTGGTAAGACCTCTTCCGATATTCGAGGCACAGAGTCGGGTCACTTCCTGTCCGGATTGGCTTACCCCTTCCTCCACGATGCCGTGATCTCCGCAAAACACCACCAGACGCATATGGTTCAGATCCGCATGCTCTCTTTTTTGAACGACGGCGATCCTGGCATACAGATCTTCAAACCTGCCGAGACTTCCGATGGGTTTTGATACTGCATCCCATGCTTTTTTTATACGTCGAAGATCGGCAGGATCCACGGGGCTTACCCTTTTTCTTTTTTCGAGGATATCATCCAAAATGACTTTCGTCTCTTCCATAAGCCTTCATTGCCTCTGTAAAATCGGTTACGAACTTTGTATTGGAGGGATAATACAAATGCGGAAATCCCATAAAGCTTCCTCCTCGTTTGTGTATACAAGGCCAACTGGTATTTCCAATGGGTTTCTCGGCTATGCAGTCCTCTCCGTTGCTGTCCGTATCATAATAATGGAATTCATGGGCTTTTATCTGCATTCCGGTTCGATCCGTAAGGGTAATGTAGCCGAAACGGTTCAGCCGCCCCGTCCAAAAAGCTCTGCCCTGCAGGGCCCCCACCATGGGAAAAGCATTTTGATCCGCATCTTCCATCTCCTCCAGCAGATACATAAAGCCACCGCACTCTGCTAAGGTAGGAAGTCCCCCTTCTATAGCCTCCCGTATGGCTGCTTTCATCTTTTCATTTTCTGAAAGAGCTTTCAAATGGTTCTCCGGATACCCTCCTCCCAAAAGCAGGCCACAGATATTTGGGGGCAATGCCTGCTCACGAAGGGGCGAAAACTCCAGGATCTCAACCCCTGCCTTTTCCAAAAGGGTCAGATTCTCCCTGTAGTAAAAACAAAAGGCCTCGTCCCTTGCCACCGCCAGTCGTAAAGGTTTCTCGTATTTGGGAACTTCAGGAAACCACTGCACTTTCCTTTTTCCTAACTCCCCGGCTTCATCGGCGATCTTTAAAATATCGTCCGTTAAAACACGCGCTGTCAGTATATCTCCCAGTTTCTCCTGGCTGCTTTTCAGATCCTTTACCTCCTCCGGCAGCACCAGCCCTAAATGCCTGCTTTTCAGGATCAATTCCTTTTCCTCCGGCATTGCCCCTACGCATTTGATCCCCAGTTCCTCTTCGATAAGAGGTGCCAGGACCTCTGCAAAAGAAGGCGAGATCCGATTCAGGATCACTCCCCGGATCAAACCATACGCATCATAATCCAAAAACCCCTTGATCTGAGCCAGCACAGATCTCCCTGCGCCCTTTGCGTCCACAACCAAAAGGATGGGGCATTCCAACACATGGGCCAGATCATAGCAGGAGCCGGCTTCCTCCACACCGCCGACACCGTCGTACAGTCCCATCACCCCTTCGATGACAGCCACATCCCCTGTATACTCCTCTTCAAACAGAGCCACTGTGGAATCCGGTGCCGTAAAAAAAGTATCCAGATTTCCTGCAGGAATACCAATTACCTTTCGATGGTACAAAGGATCGATATAATCAGGGCCGCATTTAAAGGAACAGGGGGCGATGCCCTTGTTTTTCAATGCCTGCAACAGGCCGCATACAATTGTGGTTTTTCCTGCGCCGCTTTTGGGCGCAGCTATCATGATCCGCGGATAGTTCATATGTTCTCCAAACATCAGTCGTCATTTTCCCTTTATGCTGCAATCCTTTGGGATCGTAAAGGTGGTGATATACACAGGATTTTGTCCCTGGAGCATATGATGATCTCCCACCTGCTTTACCTTACTGATGCTAAGCTGCACCACATCCACCTGCGTAAATCCGTAAGTTTGGATCAGATCCTGCATCCGCGCCACAGTTTCCAAAGTCACTGCATTGACCACAACCTTTATCTCTTTTTTATACGCTATGAGAGTCTCTAAGATCTCTTTCAGATTGCCGCCACTCCCACCGATAAACACGTGAGTGGGGATTGGCAGCCCATGAAGCGCTTCCGGTGCTTTTCCCTTCACCAAAAACACATTTTTCAAACCAAATCCATCGATATTTCTTTGGGTCAGTTCACAGGCGATAGGATCACACTCTATGGCATAGACTTTCATACCCGGATCCAATCTGCCCAGTTCCACGGCTACAGAACCGCTGCCGCTTCCGATATCATAACAAAGGGCATTTTCCGTCACCCCCAATTTGCAGATGGAAAGGGCCCGGACTTCCTCCTTTGACATGGGAACCTGGTCGCGTTCAAATTCCCCGTCGGATAACCCGGGGGGCAGCCGTTTCTTTTTCGGAGATGGATTCCTGATCAGCAAAGTACAGAGTCCTTCCTCCTCAAAACTTCTGCATTGCTCTGGGTTAAGATTTTGGATGCGCTCATTGCCATAGAGATCCACACCTGCCGTAATGGTCAGTTCAAACCCTTTATACGTCCTTAGTTCATCTAACAGTTCTCCGATCTTTCTTACATCCTGACTTCCCGAAGTGATCACAAACACCTTTTTGTTATGGGATACATAGGATAGGAGTTTGGAAGCCCAATCCGTTTCCTCTACGCCATGGGTGCTCAGCAGTTTCCCATCCTCCCAGGACTCCCCTGTTTTGGCGGCCAGGGCGCTGACGGAAGAGATCCCCGGAAGGATCGTAACGGAAATCCCCTCTTCCTTTTCCAAAGCCTCTTTCAGTTTTTTGGTGCCGCTGAAAAATCCCGTATCTCCGGAAAAAAGTACCACTGCCTTTTGCGGTCCTGCATCTTTTCGACTCATGATCTCCCGAAGTTTCGGAAGGATGTCTTTTGCCAGATAATAGGAATATTTTTCTTTATGAAGATTCTGATCGCAAAGCATTCGGGGAGCGCCGAAAACGATATCCGCCTCCCGGATACAACTACTTACTTCCTCTGTCAAAGAACCGTATCCCATGCCAAATCCCGCCAGGGTCACATGCACCCTTTGCGGCTCTCCGGGAATCGCAAGCAGTTGAAAGAGCTCCTCTCTTACTTCGGAAAGGGACTCCCCCTCCAATGCTTCCCGGGGCCTTTTAATGATATAGCAGGGGATGCCCGCCATTTTTGCCGCCTCGATCCGCTCGGCTTCGCCACCGGATCTGCCCCCTTCCTTCATCACAAGGATCTGCGCATTGGTCTCCTTAATAAACGCCAGATTCATCTCCGTGGAAAAGGGTCCCTGCATGGCGATGACCTGGTTTCCCTGCAATCCGTTTTCGCTGCACGACCGAAGGCTCTCTTCGCCGGGAATGACCCTGGCCACCACACGCTCCCGAAGAGCCGGGCTATGACAGAACACCGACAGTTCTTTACTCCCCGTGGTAAGAAAGATCCGTCCCTTGGTGTGCTGAAGCGCTTTTGCGCAGTCTTCCGGGGAAGCAAAATACCTGCAGCCCTCCTGCATTCCATCTTCCTCCTCTCGTAAAACCCGAAAGAAGGGGATCCTCCCATAGTTTTCCAAAGCATTATCCAGTTCCTTTTTTACGATCTGTGCAAAGGGATGGGTGGCATCCACAACGGCATCCGGTATTTCTGCTCGAAAGAGAGAAAACATTTCCCTTTCATCCATCCTTCCGGATCGGATCCGTACATATGGAGACTCCTCCACCTGCTGCCTGCCGTACTCCGTCGCCACGCAATACAGGCAAAAGATCCCATGGGCGGAAAGTTCCTCCGCTAAGATCTTTCCTTCTGTTGTCCCTCCAAAGATAATGACCTTTTTCATTTGATCCCATATCCTCTTTTCGTAACCAGTTTTCCTGCCATGATCTCGCTTTGACTGTTTCCTACAAATACCGTGGTAAACATATTTACCTTGGTCTCCTTTAGCTCCTCCAGCGTGCAGACTGCAGACTTTACATCTTCTCTTCCGATGTTTTCCACATACCCGCAGACCCTTGTTTTTTCGGCTCCTGCATCCAAAAGAATCTCACAGGCTTTCTTTAGATGATCCGGACGATTTTTGCCGCCGGGATTGTAGACAGCGATGGCAAAATCTCCCTCCACAGCAGCCCGCAGACGCTTTTCGATCCGATCCCACGGGGTCAAAAGGTCACTGAGGCTGATGACACAAAAATCATGTCCCAAGGGTGCGCCCAACACTGCCGCTCCGGAAAGGGCCGCCGTCACTCCCGGGATCACCGTGATATCCTCCGGAGAAACCCCCTCTTTTTCATACTCCGGCAGGAGTTCCCATACAGGCGCCGCCATGCCGTAAACTCCCGCATCTCCGCTGCAGATCAAAGCCACCTGCTTTCCCTTTTTTAAAAAATCAAAACAGGCTCTGCACCGCTGTATCTCCCCACGCATAGGAGTGGTATAAAACTCCTTTTTTGGAAAATGTTCCCTTACGAGATCCACATAAACCGTATACCCTGCGATCACGTCCGCCTCTACCATGGCGGCAAAGGCCTCATTCGTCATCATGTCTTTCTTTCCCGGTCCCATACCGATGATATATAAATGTCCGCTCATTCTTTCCCTCGCTAAAACCGGAGCAAAAACTCTTTTCGTTTGGCCGCCGCCAAGGTCATGCCGTTGCCGGTTGTTTTTTCAAGTTCCAATTCTCTTTGGTGCAGCCCGGCTCCCATGATGGCTGCCCGCTCGCATACATTGGAAACTCCCACGGTCTCCTCCACAAATGCGGAAGCCGGAAACTCTCCTTCTATGCTTTCCAATTCCACGGCACTGTAAGTTAAAAACTTTCCTCCGAAATACCGGGCCAGTTTGATGAGACCCACCTCATTTTCTTTGGCCTCAACAGTAGCTATGGCATACAGATCTTCTCGCAGATAGGCCGGATCATATATACTCGATATAAACGCCAGAAGTTCCTCAAAGGTCTTTCCTTTTTTGCACCCCATGCCCAGGACCAGCTTCCTGGGGAAAAGAGTAAATCCATCCTGCTTCCTCTCATCGATCCACACGTCCACCTGCGTCTTTCGGAGGGTGGTCTGTTCTTTTTTTATGATCTCTACATTTGAAGGAACGTCACCTAGAATCCGGACCGGCACCAAGGGAGCCATCTTTACGATCTCGCCCTTTAGCAGCTTCGATGAGATCTCTTTGATCCCCTCCTTGTCCGGTATATAAAAACCGTTTTCTGCGGCAAACACATCCACGGCAAATACCCCCTGCAGATCCGTGGCCGTGGTCAGCACCAGATCTGCCCCCAGTACTTCTGCCAAGCTTTTTGCGATGGCATTGGCGCCACCCAAATGTCCGGACAGGATGGGGATCACATTTTTACCGGTCTCATCCAGCACAATAACGGGACTGTCCCATGTTTTATCCCTCACAAAGGGCGCAATAGCGCGCACGGCGATCCCCATGGCGGATATGAATATAAGCGGCATACGCTCCCGAAAAGCCTTTTGGATCCACAGCGACAACTCCTCGCTTTTTGGCTTTTCTTCAAAGAGAATATGCCGGGATCCGGCTTTTAATCTTTCTGCCAGCATTTCTCCGTTTTTTGTAAAATAAATGAGACCGGCAACAACCTTTTGCTCCACCTTAATCCCTCGCTTTTCGAAATCCTGTTTCAAAGTCCGGTGCATACAATCTGGATAAAGCATAGCCCGACTTTGCGATCACATCTCCCACCAGCACCACCGCCAGGTTTTTGATTCCATGGGTCTCTGCAGTCCGGGCCAAGGTTTCTAAAGTGCAGATATACTTTTCTTCCTCCGGCCAGGTGGCTTTATAGACAATGGCGGCCGGCGTATCCTTTTTATATCCGCCCGCCATCAGTCTCTCCGCCAGTTCCTCCATCATCCCACTACTTAAATAAATGGCCATGGATGCACCATGCGCCGCAAAACTTTCGATGGATTCTCCCTTTGGCACCGTTGTGCGGCCCTCCATTCTCGTAATAATGAGCGACTGGCTCACCTGTGGCAGGGTAAATTCCAGGTTCAGGCCGGCGGCTGCCCCAAAGCAGGCACTCACCCCCGGACAACTTTCATAGGGGATCCCCTTTTCATCCAGTACATGCATCTGTTCCTGCACAGCTCCGTAAATACTGGGTTCTCCCGTATGAAGTCGGACCACAGTCTTTCCCTCTTCGTGCGCCTCTATCATGGTCTCCATCACTTCGTCTAACGTCATAGTGGCACTGTTACGGATCTCACAGCCCTCCCCGGTATATGCCAGCAGTGCAGGATTCACAAGGGATCCTGCATAGATCACCACATCCGCTTTTTTTAAAAGGTTCATGCCCCTTACGGTAATTAAGTCCGCTGCACCGCAGCCTGCTCCCACAAAATAGATCATCTTACTTCCTCTAACATTTCTCTCGCACCTGTTGACTCTGCCAATAAACCGAAGTCGTTGGCATACAGGATACACTCTGTTTGGATCCTTCCCCCGGCCCGAAAGTCCAGATAAAACAGGATCCGCTCCAATACAACCTCCATGGTCTCTTTTAAAAGCCCGGTCTCCTTTACTATAGATAGAGCCTCCTGTGTATTTACACATCCCAGTATCCGGCGGACCGTGTCGATCTCCGCTCCGGCTCTTATGGCACAACTTGAGAGGATCTCCATTCTGGCATCTGCCTCATGGGAATGGGTGTTCATGATGCCTCCCGCCACCTTAATGAGTTTTCCGATGTGTCCGGTGAGCAAAAGCTTTCGAAACCCCATCGCGCAGACCATATCCACCGTCTCACCGATGTAATTGGAGCATTTCACACTTTTGTCCAGATCGTAGTGATAGTGTTCCTTCATGAATCCAAGGCCATAATTGCCCGGAGATACAAAGGCATAGTCCATACCCAGGGCTTTCTTTTGGTTTAATTCCGTTCGGATGGTATCCACCAGAGCTTTGGCACTCATGGGCTCTACGATCCCCGTTGTGCCCAGGATGGAGATCCCTCCCAGGATCCCCAGTCTGGGATTAAAGGTCTGTTTTGCCAGATCCTCACCTTCGGGAACGGAGATCAGGATCTTTAAAGCCCCTTTAAAATCCAACAACGTACAGACCTCCGCCACTTCCTTTTCGATCATTTCCCTGGGCACATGATTGATGGCGGCGCTGCCCACCGGCTGATCCAATCCCGGCAGCGTCACCCGGCCCACACCTTCACCTCCGTCGATCTCCAGCCGTAAACCGGATACGACACCATAATCCCTTTTCAGCCCCGGGGAGCCGGAAGTATCCCCCTCTGTACCTCGGCTTTGGATAGACACCTCCGCTCTTACATGGCTACCTGTGGTCACGTCGGGATCATCCCCTCCGTCCTTTACCACGGAGCAGCTCACCCGATCCTCCTCCCTTTCAATATCTACAATATCCGCATGAAATAGGATCCCTGCCGGTGTCTCTATGGAGATCGTTTCTTTTTTTGTACCCGTCAAAAGCATGTAAGCTGCCGCCTTTGCTGCAGCCGCCGCACAGCTTCCCGTGGTAAAACCCTTTCGCATCCTTATCCTCCCCGGCCTTAAGCTTCCATACTGTAAAGCAGGGCATTTACAATGGCTGCCGCTATACTGCTTCCGCCCTTTCTGCCCGCGTTGATGATATAGGGCACTTGGGAGTTTAAGAACAACTCCTTGGCTGCCACCACATTGACAAACCCCACCGGCACGCCGATCACAAAATCCGGCACGAAATCTCCCTTTGTCATCATCTCGTAAAGCGACAGCAGCGCCGTGGGGGCATTTCCTATGGCAAAGATCACCGGGCCTTCCAACTTTGCTCCCTTTTCCATGCATACATAGGCTCTGGTCACCTGCCGCTTGGCTGCCTCTTTTGCCACATCCTCCCGAGCCATAAAGCAGTGCACCTGTCCGCCATATTCCGCCAGCCGGTTTTTATTGATACCGGAAAGGGCCATGTTGGTGTCAGTGACGATATGGGCGCCTTTTTTGATGAGGTCCTTTGCGATCCTTATCGCATCCTTCGAAAAGCACATAGTTTCGACATAATCGAAATCTGCACTGGTATGGATCACCCGCTTGGTAATAGGTGCTTCTTCCGGATCCAGAGAAATACCCATGTTTGCAAGCTCCTCTCCGATAATGGCAAAACTTCTTTTTTCAATTTCCGAAGGTAAGACAAATTCTATTTCCATTCCCCTATCTCCTGTCCGTCATTTCAGCAGGCCGTAGATAAAATCCATATCCAGATGCGTCCGCACCATCTCCGCCAGTTTGTCGTACTCCGCTTCCCTCAGGACCTGATAATCCAAAGGCTTTTCTTCTAACGAGATACCCTTTTTTTCTGCCAGGGCTTTTATCAGCCCATAGGCCAGTTTTCCCCCATCAAAGATGCCATGAACGTAGGTCCCGAATACAAGCCCTTTTTGCAAAAGGATCACATTCCCCTTTGCATCCTTCATGACCTGCGTTTCTTGATCCGTATCTCTTAGCACACTTTTTCCGTTATGGATCTCATATCCGAAAAACTCTTCTTTTGAAAGGCAGGAATAAATATCCGTCAGCGCCGAAAAGCTGCCTGCCGTCTGGCTGCGGTGTTTGTCCCTTTGTAAGACGGTGTCCATGGAAAATAGTCCCAGGCCACCGATCTTTGACAGATCACTGTTTTCATCCCCGTCATTCTCCACGCCCCGGGGATCCGCAATGGTTTCTCCCATCATTTGAAACCCGCCGCAGATGCCGATGACGGGATGCGCTACGGCAAATCGCTGGATGCCGGCCTCCATCCCCGATTCCTTCATCCACTTCATATCCGAAACAGTATTTTTTGTTCCCGGGACCACTGCCAGATCCGCCTGTTCCAGCTCCCGGGGATCCGTGATGAATCTGACCTCTACGCCGGGAATACTTTCGAAAGGTGCCACGTCCGTATAATTCGATATACGGGGCAAACGGATCACCGCCAGGGAAAGTTGTGACCCGACCCCCGGCTTTCTGCCATCCAATCGCTCACTTAAACTGTCCTCCTCATCAATGTGAAATAATGCATAGGGCAGCGTACCGATCACCGGCACCTTTCCCATTTCCTCCAGCATCCGGATACCGGGATCCAACAGGCTTTTGTCCCCTCGGAATTTATTGATCACCAACCCTCTGACTCTGGCTCTCTCCTTTTCTTCCAACAGTTCCAAGGTCCCCAAAAGCTGTGCAAACACGCCGCCTCTGTCGATATCTCCCACCAAAAGCACAGGAGCATCCACCAGCTCCGCCATTCCCATGTTGACGATGTCATCCGCCTTTAAGTTGATCTCCGCCGGGCTTCCCGCTCCTTCGATGACGATCACATCCGCCCATTCCTGCAATCTGTTATAGGAATCCAGAATATCCGGTACCAGGCGCTTTTTGTAGGCGAAGTAGTCTTTGGCACTCATGTTGCCCACCACTTCCCCCTTTACGATCACCTGGGATCCGGTGTCATTCGTCGGTTTTAACAGGATGGGATTCATATCTACGCTGGGGGGCACTTTGGCGCATTCCGCCTGCATAGCCTGGGCCCTTCCTATCTCCAGGCCCTCTTTTGTGACAAAGGAGTTTAAGGCCATATTCTGCGATTTAAAGGGCGCTGCCTTTAACCCGTCGGAGGCAAAGATCCTGCAAAGCCCTCCAACCAAAAAACTCTTTCCCACATTAGACATGGTTCCCTGTACCATGATCACTTTTGACATATCAATCTCTCCAGAGAATGGGCATACTGCCACAATCCTTCTTCCATAATGCTGCCACTGCCTTTTTCCATACCGTACATGATTTCTAAATTCTCTCCCCGCAAGATCTCCCGGGGTGTACCGATCTGATAGACCTGCCGGTTAAAAATGCCGATTACTTTATCCGCCATCGCCGGTACGAATTCCAGCTCATGAATGGACATGATCACGGCTTTTTTCCGTTCTTTTGCCAGCTTTTTGATCACCGAAAGGATATCCAGTTTAAACTGCACATCCAAAAAAGAGGTGGGCTCATCCAGGATCAGGATATCCGTATCCTGACAGATGGCTCTGGCCAACATGATCCGCTGCCTTTGTCCGTCGCTGATCTTTGAAAAATCCTCTGTCGCAATATCGCTAGCCCCTACCATCCGTAAAGCATCGGTAACAGCCCCTTTGTCATCCTCCCCTAAAATCCCCAGCCTCCCGGTATAGGGGTATCGTCCCATTGCCGCCACCTCATAGCAGCTCATGAGTTCCGGATGGATCCGTTCCGTAGTCACCATGGAGACCATTTTTGCAAGAGCCTCTTCCGTCAGTTCTTCCTCCCTCCGGTTACAGATGCGGATATCGCCGGAAAGCTTTTCAAGCTGCCCGGTAATGGTCTTTAGCACCGTGGATTTTCCGGCGCCGTTTCCGCCGATGATGGCTATGATCTCACCGGGATACAGATCCATTGAGACCCTGTTTACCACCGGCCGCCCCTTTTGATATCCCACATCAAGGGCAAGTGTACGCAGTTTTTTATCCATGTACATTCGACCTCCTTGTAAGCAGCATGTAGATCACAACCGGAGCCAAAAACACCGCCGTCACCGCGCTGATGCTTAACTCCGTAGGCGCAAAGGCACTGCGCGCCACGCAATCACAGAGCAGCGTGATCACTGCCCCACCCAAAAAGCAGGCAGGGATCATCAAGATGGGTGTATTGGTTTTCATCACCCCTCGCATCATATGGGGAACCGCGATCCCCACAAAGGAAATTGGACCGGCAAAGGCTGTGACCGTAGCTGATAAGATACTGGACAAAAGGATCAGGATCCGTCGGAGGTTTTTGATGTTCACCCCCATATTTCGGGCATAGGCCTCCCCCAACCGATAGGCGCCCATGGGCTTTGACATAAAAAAGGTAACTGCCAGAGTGATCGTAACGATAAAGACCGAGATCCGCACGTGCTCCCAGCTGATGCCGGAGAAGCTGCCGTTAGACCAGTTGTGAAGGTTTACGATATTGGAATCACTGGCAAAGGTAATGACAAACTCCGTAACGGCGGAACAGATGTAGCCGATCATGACACCGCAAACTACTAATAGTGCCATATTCTTCACCTTCCCTGCCAGGGCCATGACCACGGCCATGGATAAGAGAGATCCGGCAAATGCCGCTGCCACCATGAACCAGGAACTGATATGTATCTGCTGCCCCACCAATACCACCATGCATAGAGCCACAAATAATTTGGCGCCGGAGGAGATCCCCAGCACATAGGGTCCTGCAATGGGATTTCCGAAAAAGATCTGCAGCAGATATCCCGATACGGACAAAGCGCCTCCCAACACCATGGCAGCGATCACCCGGGGCAGTCGGATGGATAAAATGATCTTTCCATACATGGCATCATCCTGGAAGAGCAGGATCTCAAACAGTTCCTTTAAAGTAACATCCGTGCTTCCCACTTTTAAACTGAAGAAAAAGCAAAGGGCCAAAAGTACCGTCAAGGCTCCAAACAGATATGCAGTTTTCTTTTTCTCCGAATTCATCCCTACTCCTTCAACCTGTAAAAACACTGCCCCGATTCGAAAGAACCTGTTAAGATTTCATGCAGTTCCTCTATAAACTCCGCCACTTCCGTGGTCTTTTGAAAATACCCTTCCCTAAGGCAATACACATTGTGTTCTTTTACCGCCTGAAAATCCGCAAGTGCCGGAGCCGGTTTTGTCATATCCTCCACGGAGTCCGGCTCTCCCTCAATGGTGCTGTTATATATGAGGATATCCGCATCGGATGCTTCCAAATAGAAATCTTCCATGGTGATCTTCGTGGTGGAAAGCGCATCCTCACTCACCATGGTATCCTCCGGCACATAATGTCCTCCCGCCATCTCGATCATGGACGAAATATAGTCACCTTTTTTTCTGATGACGATCTGTCCGTTGGATGTGACGGAAAAAAACGCTACCGAGCGACCGGTATCTTTTTGTCCCAGGACAGTCTCAGTCCGTTCTGTCTGGGAAGTAAATACTTCCGCAGCCAGATCATTTTGATCAAACAAAACTCCGTAAAGCTTGATCCATTCCAACCGGCCTAAGGGTGAACTTTCATAACTGGAAGTCTCCACCAAAACAGGTATGCCCAGGGATTCCAATTTTTCTTTGACTTCCGGATTGTGATAGATCATGGTGTTTTCTATGGCAAGATCGCATCCTTCCGTCACCAGCAGTTCATAATCCGGTGCGGAGTACTTTCCCGCATATAACACGTTCCCATTTTTGATCTCATTGGCGGCTTCCTCCAGATACCAATCCTTTGCATCCGTTCCGGAAAACTTTACATGAGAAAGCCCATCGATATGCAGGATGAGATCCATCACAGAAGTGGACACCAGGTAAGTCCGGTCCGGATCCTTTAGAACGGTCACATTATCCGACAGTCCCTCCATCTCGGAAGGTGCCTCCTCCAGAGGCTTTAAAAAGTACTGATCCTCTCCCACTCCCCGAACATAAAGAAATGCATATTTATTTCCCCGGTCATCCCTGTAATAATCCACGGAAAACCCGGTGGCATACTCCGTTTTCATGGAATAGGAAAAGATCAGATCTCCCAGAGAGTATTCCCCTGTATCCGTTGCCTTATTGTCTCTTGCTTCTTCCTTCGTATCCGCTTTTTCACCGGGAGCATACACTGTCACCCGGTATTCGATCTCATGGGGAGTGCTCATGGCGGTAGTGTCACCGATGACGGCAAAGGCCTCACCAAAGTCATGAAAGGGTATGGTGAAAGTGGAGTTGGATCCCGGCGCCGCTTCATTTACATATTTTGCGCCCTCCACCAACATATAGTCATAATGAGAACTGGACCAGACCAGCCGGATCGTTTTTTTCGCATCCGCCACCATCACCGTAGCCGGAGACTCCACCGTCGACTTTCCACTTCCTCCGGACAGAGATACCTCGCAGCTGTAGGTCCCCTCCGGCAGGGTCTGCTCCTGCTTTTCCGATGGGCTATGAAAAATGCTGCAGGCTGACAAGCCAAGAGCCAGCACTGCAGCGATCATGATCTTTACAAATTTCATTTTAATCCTCTGATGATATTTCGGGATTGGATACAGATACTTTGTGATCGTACCAGGTTCCCTTTTCACCCAAGATCGCCAGATCAAATTCCTTGTTCAATTCCTCCACCGGAACGTCAAACCCGTTTACCGTCTCCGTCGTTCCGTCGGAATATGTCACTTCATCTTTTGTAGGCTGCAGCCACTTTGCCTCATCCTTTTCGGCATCAGCCGCAGTACCTACATAAAGATTCACTATCTTTTCGGAAACCAGGGAGATATGGATCACCATCTTTCCATCCTTTAAAGAAAGCTCTCCCTTACCATCCTTTGCTTCGTTGACATGAAACATACTGCTGTCTGTGTTAAAGTCACATAGATAGACCTGTCCTTCCTTTAGATCATCTGTATGGGCACTTTCTTTGGGGGCAACTCCACAAGCTTCTGCGGTGTGAGCCACATAGATGGCTTGCACGTCCGCGATCTCTCCCAAACCGGCGATCTGACAATCGATGGATTCGAAGGATCCGTCTGCTTCAAATGTCGACTTCCAGGAATCCTCGTCCTCTCCTGCCATATCGTTATTGGCATGATCTCCCGCCACTACCATAAGGGGACGCAGGATCACTTTTTGATACCCCGCTGCCTTTACCGCAGCAATGACATTTCCCACGGAGGTTTCTTCCGGCTCACCCTCCACGGTGCCGATAAATACATTTTCGTATCCCAGTTCCTGCATCTGTGACTGCATCTGGCTATAGGTCACCTTTGCGGTATGGCTGGTCCCGTGTCCCATAAATACGAAGGCAACACCTTCATCGGCTGCGGCCTCCCGGCTTTCATATCCTGCCTCGGAAACAGACGCCGCTGTAATCGCCTCTGCCACCTTCTTTTTGTCCGCGTTTACTTCGGAAGCATCCGTTCCCACCTGTCCCAAAAGGGGCTCTGCGATCTTTACGGAATCAAACCGATCTCCATAGGCCTCCACTGTTGCCATCAGTTCGTCATACTCGGCGCCGTGCATTAAATGAGTGGGCTGCACCACCAGGTTCTTGACGCCATTGGCTACTGCTCTGTCCAGTGCCTGCTCTACATTATCGATCTTTTCTTCATCCCTGGCCTGGATATGATTGATGATGATCTGGGCGGTAAACGCACGTCTGACGGACCAATCGGGGAATGCTTTTGCAATGGACTTTTCTACTCCACCGATATCTGCCACCCGGCTGTCATTGAAGGATGTGCCGAAGCTTACCACCAGGATCTCATTCTCTCCGATATCGTCCTGATTTAAAGGATCATCCTTTGATGCATCACCGGTATCCCTTCCAAAATAGTCAGGGTCTGCATACTCGCCTTCCACCAGTTCCTTCTGCGCATCCGTTAAAGCATCCCAGGCATCCCTGGCTGCCTTACACTGTGCATCTGTTTCATCCGTTCTTTCCTGCACGTATATCGCATCGATCAGCGCCGCCACTTCATCTGCGGCTGCCCGGTCATCCGTTTCATCAACTGACGCCTGCTGCTTCTCTTCGGTTGCATTTTCCTTCATGTCCTCACTGTTCTTTGCACTGCTTTTACATGCTGTAAAAACAAATGTTGACGCCAGCAAAAGCGCCAGCAGCTGCAAGCTTCTCTTTTTCATGTTCTTCCTCCCGGCATATTTATTTTGGTTTTTCATCTTTGATCTGCAACAAGGCCATGAAAAAGAAAAAGACTGCCAAAAGCAGTCTCTGATCATATGCACAAAAACAAAAGGCCTAAAGCCTTTTTTTATCCATGTGAATCATGATCCGAGGTCCGCAGATCAAAACTTCGGGAAATAGGCAGGTCTCCTGACTTCGATCAACATACGCTTTCTCTTCCCAAATACTCAGTGACTTAAAAGCGCACTCCCTAACACAGTGACGGCTTCGCTCCGGATTCTCACCGGATTCCCTTTTCACCCGTTCGTATATCCATACGACGGACACCTATATCCTATGAATGATATGAAATTTGTTAAAAAGTACCATATTTAAGGGGACGTGTCAAACACCCTTCTTCAAGAACCTACAATGTAAAAACATCCGCATTTGGTATATGATGTAAACAGACGAAAAAGGAGCGATCTGCTATGACTTACAAAGACTATTTAGCGCACTATTTTGCAATTCCGGACTGTTTGATCTTTTTGGCCATTGCTGTTGCAATGACCACTCTGATCTATGTCATCTTTTTTTATTACGCGAAGGCCGCCTATAAAAAACCGGAAAAGGTTCGTGAGGAGTTTATCTCTCTGACGGAGCGGTTCTATGAGCTGATCTTTTCCGGCTGCAGTATCATCGGATTTATGGCCATCTACTACCTCATCAACCGATTCCTTACGGACCGGACCTTCCGGCCCATCTGGGATACCTACAAAGATTATCTGCTTTTGCTCTTGATGATCATATCCATCGTCATGAATACCTTTATGGATCATGTGTTGGTACGGATCAAGCACCTGGACAGGGATGCCATGGCCTCCATCCGCCTCATCGGCATGTTGTACATGATCCTGATCTTTGCCTATATCAAACTCATATACGAAGATGACAATTACGATATGTTCATTGCCTATTTCCTTACACTGATGGTGGGACGTTTTGTATATTTCGATGCCAGCTTTAAGGATTTTCTGCACTGCATCAAACAGGCTGCGGCAAACTTTCCCATCCTCATCATCGCCCTTACCTATTTAGGGGCCATGTGTGCCTACGGCTATACCTCCGGGTATCTCCTAAAGCACAACGGCGTCATCACAAACATCTTTTTTACCCACCTGTATATGGTGGTCGTCATCGTCTTTATGCACTTCATTCCGGAAAAACTCATAAAAATAGAAAAGGACCGATAAGTTCGGTCCTTTTTCTGTCAGATCCTATTCTTCCGCATCCGGTGCATTATAGCCATATACCTTGGTCTCGTCGAACATGGCATCCGCCACAGCCTTCATATCCAGGTTTGTATCATCCTGGGTAGTGGTGGAAAGCATGTAAGCTTCACCGGCCTCCAGATCATACCAGCTTAATAGGAACGCCGCTGCATCA
>JAIKZU010000051.1 GCA_024681985.1 Lachnospiraceae bacterium
CCCCCCATGTAGGATTCCTTTTCACTCCAAACGCGCATTTCATGGGATGCTCCGAAAAGTTTTTTACGAGAATACGTTCATCTTTGTAATTTGCCAATATGGAAGAATACACTTCCTCTTCTCTCATGTAATCAAGACGCAGAGAATAATCCTTCAATTCCTCTTTTGGAATCCCAAATACACGATTTAGCCTGTTCCAATATGAGATACCGCGAATAGGGAAAAAATGATCATCCCTGCTCTCAATCTCCATCTCGAAAGCCACGTCATTAACATAAAAAGACATAGTCTGTCTGGACACGCCGTATTGTCCGGCAAGTTCAGACACACTTTGCCCCTGATCGTAGGACTCCAATATGCGTTTTATGGTATCGGGGTCAAATCTTCTCTTTCGGCCGGCTTTTCGTTCATTTCCCATAGCAAAGATCCTTCTTTTCCTCAATATATACCGTGGATGAGCCGGCGTCAAGGAATTAATTTCTTTACATTCGCTCACCAATTCCAAAAACATTTATTTTCCCCTTGAAAAACGATCATATGCCTATATAATAGTGAATCGTTGAGGAAAACACAAAAAAGCATATATCATAGGAAATAAAAGAAATGAGTACAAGATCAGACAGTTTGACCCCGAAGTTATTTACGGTATTAAAGGGCTATACCATGGCCCAGTTCGGAAAAGATGTGGTAAGCGGCATCATCGTAGCCATCATCGCACTTCCCTTATCCATCGCCCTGGCACTGGCCTCCGGCGTGAACCCGGAACAGGGAATCTACACCGCCATCATCGCAGGATTTTTAATCTCCTTTTTCGGTGGGAGCAGAGTCCAGATCGCAGGTCCTACCGCCGCCTTTGCCACCATTGTGGCCGGCATCGTGGCCTCCGACGGTATGGACGGCCTTGTGGTAGCCACTTTGATCGCCGGGATCCTTTTGATCCTCATGGCTTTATTAAAACTGGGAACCTTGATCAAATTCATCCCCTACACTATTACCACCGGATTTACCGCCGGCATCGCACTGACCATCGCCATCGGCCAGTGCAAGGATTTCCTGGGGCTCACCTTTCCAAAAGGCACCGTGACCATCGAGACCCCGGATAAACTAAAAGCCCTTTTTGCCAACATATATACCTTAAATCCCATGGCCCTATTAGTAGGAGTGATCTCTCTCATCATCCTGATCCTGTGGCCCCGCGTCAGCAAAAAGATCCCCGGCTCCCTGATCGCCGTATTTGCCGGCATCTTTTTGGTACAGTTTTTTGATCTGAAGGTGAACACCATCGGCGATCTCTACACCATTAGCAACCGCCTGCCTGCCTTCCACATGCCAGCCATAAGCCTGGGAATCGTTCGAAAGGAACTGTCCAACGGTTTTACCATCGCGATCCTGGCTGCCATTGAATCGCTGCTTTCCGCAGTGGTAGCCGATTCCATGATCAATTCCAAGCACCGCTCCAATGCGGAGCTTTTGGCCCAGGGCATCGGAAACATCGGTTCTGTCCTTTTTGGCGGGATCCCCGCTACCGGCGCCATCGCCAGAACCGCCGCTAACATTAAAAACGGTGGACGCACTCCCATCGCGGGAATGGTCCACTCCGTTGTATTGGTGGCTGTTTTGGTCATCCTGATGCCCTACGCCTCCTACATCCCCATGCCCACCATCGCCGCCATCCTGTTCATGGTGGCCTACAATATGTGCGGATGGAGAAACTTCCTAAGCTTATGTAAAAAGGCTCCCAAAAGCGATATCATCGTGCTCATAACCACCTTCGTCCTGACGGTAGTATTTGACCTGGTGGTAGCCATCGGTGTCGGCATGATCACCGCTTTGGTACTGTTTATGAAACGTATGTCCGAGGAATCCGAACTGCGGGGATGGCAGTATGAACTGGATGAAAACGGCGACGACCCCGATGCCATTGAGCTTCGTCAGGTACCGAAAGAGATCCGTGTCTACGAGATCGACGGGCCTCTGTTTTTCGGTGTAGCCTCCATGCTGGATGATATCACCGCAAAGGATTTCACCAAGGTTTTGATCATCCGTATGCGCGGTGTTCCCGCCATTGACGCCACCGCCATGCAGGCCTTGGATAACCTGGCCGATCGTGCCGCAAAGAAAAAGATCCGGCTCATCTTTTCCCATGTCAACGCACAACCCATGCGCACCATGGAAAAAGCCGGCTTTATCGAAAAGATCGGCAAAAACAACTTCCAGCCTCATATCGATGATGCCCTGGCTCGTGCACAGGAAATACTGTCTGTCTGATCCATCTAAAAAAGGGGCATTATTTGCCCCTTTTCTACCTCAGGTTGTTCACCACTCCCACGGAGATGTAACCGTCCACCACAGCGCGGAAATCCGTGCCTTCGGCGGCGTTCTCATGATACATTCCGTTGACTCGCAGGCGACGTCCGCCGCCCTCTAACTCTTCTTCCAAATATTCGTCGTTAAAAAAGGCATTGTCCGCCACCACACGATCCCGTGCGATCCCCTTAAAATCCTGCAGCGTGCAGTTGGGGAAATTCACGTTCCAGATCTGATTTCGCCCTAATGGTTTTTCCGCCAGTTCTGCGATCATCTGTGAAAGATAAGCATCCGTCACCTCATGTTTATCGCTGAAATCCTCGGATAGAGCAATGGCATGCACGCCCACACAGGCAGCTTCCAAAGCCGCGCCTACTGTGGCAGAATACTGGATATCCGAACCACAGTTATAACCGTAGTTGATGCCGGACAGCACCAGGTTGGGCTTTTCCCTTACGATATTTAAAATGCCGAAGCGTACGCAGTCCGCCGGTGTGCCTGTGGTCTTCCAGGCTTTTACTCCCTCTACGGGAAAATCCGCAGGGTATACGTCAATGGGTTCCCGCAGGGTGATTCGGTGAGACATGGCGCTGCACTCCCTGTCGGGAGCCACCACATACACTTCGCCGAATTCCTTTGCTGCCCGGGCCAAGCGGATCAGGCCATCGGCGTGGATGCCGTCATCGTTTGTGATCAGTATTTTTTTCATAAAAAATCTCCTATGGGTTGCTGCAAAGACAAGAAAATGGCTCGATTCCGCTTCGCTTCATCTCGCTCATTTCTTG
>JAIKZU010000064.1 GCA_024681985.1 Lachnospiraceae bacterium
TTGTTGGGCATCCAGAAGTCTGCGATCATATGTGCCTGTCCGGGATAATATTTTTCAAACAGCTGTCGGTATAAGAGGCTTTCCTTTGTAAAGGGGCGGGCATGATCAAAGGCTTTGCATCCCTCTTTAAATTCTTCCTCGCTGTAGCGGCTTTCCGCATAGGCTTTGATATGATCCACCATGGAATGCCCCACGGCATCGGAAAAAGCCGCTTTTTCTCTGAACAATATATCCTGTGGCAGATAATCCATATCCTCGAAGGCATGCCGCAGCAGGTATTTTCCTTTACCGTAAGTGTTGAGCTTTAAAGCCGGGTCGATGGCCATCACGTAGGAAACGAAATCCAGATCTCCGAAGGGAACCCGGGCCTCCATACTGTGGACCGAAATGCATCGGTCTGCCCGGAGTACATCGTACATATACAGTTCCCGTAAGCGTTTTTCCGCTTCCAGCTGGAATTCCTCCGCATTGGGAGCGAAATCCGTGTATTTATATCCAAAGATCTCATCCGAGATCTCTCCGGTCAAAAGCACCCGGATATCCGTCTGCTTTCGGATCTCTTTGCAGATTAAGTACATTCCCATACTGGCCCGGATGGTAGTGATATCAAAGGTACCCAACGCTGCGATCACTTCTTCCAGGGAATCGATCACCAGATCTCTATTTATGATGATCTCGTGATGCTCGCTTCCGATGTAGTCTGCCACTTCCTTTGCGTATTTCAGATCGATGGCATCTTCACTCATACCGATGGCAAAGGTTTTGATGGGACGATCCATCATCTTCTGCGCGATGGCACATACCAATGAGGAGTCCAGACCGCCGCTTAAGAGAAATCCCACCGGTGCATCCGCATCCAGCCGCTTTTCCACTCCCTTAATGAGTTTTTCCCGGATGTTCTTGCAGCAAATCTCTAGATCATCCTTGTGATAGGTACGGCGACGGGCAATGTCGTTGTAGCAGATGAATTCGCCTTTGTAATAATAATGACCCGGGGGAAAGGGCATCACCTTTTCGGATAAGCCCACCAGATTTTTTGCCTCCGAAGCGAACATGATATTTCCTTCTTTGTCGTATGCATAAAACAGAGGGCGGATCCCGATGGGATCCCGGGCTGCCAAAAACTCATCCTCCGCTTTGTCATAGAGCACCAGAGCAAATTCCGCATCCAGTTTCTGAAACATGGACACACCGTGGATCTCATACAAAGGGATCAGGATCTCACAGTCGCTGTCGCTTTTGAAGGTATATCCCATTTCCTCCAGGGCTTCTTTATCTTTTCGAAAGCCGTACAATTCTCCGTTGCAGATTACCACATTTCCATCCCGTTCGAAGGGCTGCATCCCTTCTTCCGTCAATCCCATGATGGATAACCGTTCGAACCCCATGAGTCCGTCTCCTACTTTTTGGATCCGCTGTGCATCGGGCCCTCTTGAGATGGTCTTGTTAAAATTGGCCAGGAATTCCTCATCCGTGATCGTCTGTTTTGTGAGTGCCATAATGGAACACATGAGCCATATCTCCTTCCCTATCCGATCCGGCAAAAGAAAAAGCGCCACAGAACTTACATTCTGTGGCGCCTTTGCCATCTCGTTTTAAATTATGGGTGTATATTATTCCACTTGTTATAAATTGTCAAGAAAAAATTTTGCTTATTGTCCGGATCAGTTTTTCGTTTTCTTCGTGTTTTTTCACAGCCACCCGGTAATATCCCTCTTTTAGACTCCGATAATCAGCGCAGTCTCTCACCAGAATACCCCGGCGGATCAGTTTTTCTCCCAGGTTTTCATGGGCACTGTAAAACAAAATATAATTGGCATCCGAAGGATAGGATTTTAGATCCAGATTCCGTAATCCCTTTGTCAAATACTCCCTCTCCCTGCGGATCAATTCCGAAGCCTTTTCCACATGATCCAAATGTTTCAGGCACTCCTCCCCTGCCACTTGGGCAAGCACCGAAAGATTCCACTCCGGCAGATGTCCTTTTATCAATTCTGCCAGCTTACTCCGGCATAGGGCATAACCCAGACGTATGCCCGGAATGGCAAAGGACTTGGTAAAGGCACGGAGCACAATGAGATTTTTATGATCTTTGACCCGGTATGCTGCTGACAGCTTTTTCTCCGCTACCGTTAACGGTTTAAAACTCTCATCCAATACCAGCACCGTCTCCTGCCCTTCACAGACCTTTAGGATCTCTTTCAAAAGCCCCCCATCTATCAGTCTGCCGTTGGGATTGTTGGGATCAGCAAGAAATAAAACCTCCGGCCGCTCCTTCTTTAAACGCAAAAGAAAATCCTCCTTCAGTGTGAAGTCCTCCTCCTCGGAAAGGGTGTGATACAGGATCTTACAATGGGCACAAACTCCCCTCAAGGCATATTCATATCCTGAAAACCCCGGAGATAAGACCATGGCCACCCGGGGCGACAGAGCATGACACAGGGCCATGAGCAGTTCGGAAACACCGTTTCCCGGAACTACTTCTTCTTTGTGCAGTCCAAAGAAAGCCGCCAGCTCCTCCCGTAGTTTTTCATGATAAGGATCCGGATATCTGTCTACAAGGGAGATCCCTTCCCTTAGGATCTCTCGCACTTCCTCCGGAGGTCCCAGGGGATTTATGTTCACCGAAAAATCCAGATCGATCCGGTTCCTGTAAATGTCACCTCCGTGCATTTTATTTACTCCTTACAGCAATACTATGAGGATCAGCAAGCATACGCACTCACACAGGACAGAAGCTGCCAGCATCAAGCCATTGGCTCTTTTGATATCCTCCGGGTTAACTTCCCGCAGGTCATCTCCGATGTAGGGCTTTTCCACCATCGATCCAAAGTAACTTGCAGGTCCTGCCAAGCGTATCCCCAAAGCTCCCGCGCATACACTTTCCGTTTGG
>JAIKZU010000116.1 GCA_024681985.1 Lachnospiraceae bacterium
GCCCTTGACCAGGTTGTCCAAAGCACCCATCATGACAATGCGATGTGTTCTTTCATCGATCTTAAATCCGATATCCGTAAAGTTAGAGCCTTCCACCCAGCGGGTCTCGGGGCATCCTCCCTCTCCCAAAAGTCGGATGAACTTTTCCGATCCGTAGAGCTTTTCATAAGCTTCCGTGATCATCTCCGACGTCGGGTATCCGAAGCTTCCGTCGGGAAGCCGTACCTCCCGTAAAGCTGCATATTCCGTAGCTAAAATCCCCCGGTTCATAGGCACCAGATGGGGTGTAAAGGAAACAAAGATGTCTCGTCCCGCCGCAAGGGACAGTTCCTGTTCGATCTCCGGTGTATGCCGATGGGTGGTAACCCCGTAAGCCTTGATATTCTCATTTACCTCGCAGAACAGGTTCTGCTGTTTGGCTCCCCGGCCCGCTCCGGAGGTCCCGGATTTTGCATCGATGATCAGCGTGGAACCGTCGATCAAGCCCTCCTTGATCAGCGGATAGGCCGTCAGAATGGAGCAGGTAGTAAAGCATCCCGGATTTGCCGTAAGGGAAGCAGACCGGATCTCTTCTCTATGGATCTCACACAGCCCGTATACCGCCTTTTCAATAAGTTGGGGACTGCCATGAGTGATGCCATACCACTTTTCGTATACCTTCATATCCTTGATGCGGTAGTCTGCGGACAGATCGATGACCTTTGTCCGGGATAAAATGTCTTCTGTCAGTATCTTGGAAAGATATCCCTGGGGTGTGGCGGTAAAGATCACATCCACCTCATCCGCCATGGATTCGATATCGTCATCCAGACATTCCTCATCCACCAAACGAAACATATTGGGATATACATCCGCATACATCTGTCCCACATAGGATTTGGAGGCCAGCCAGTCGATGGTGACTTCCTTATGATTTAAAAGGATCCGTACCAGCTCCGCTCCCGCGTAACCGGTGGCTCCGATAATTCCAACCTTTATCATGCTTCTTTCCTCTTTTTTCTGCTAAACCAATAAAGTCCAAACAATTATAATTCAATAGGAAAGGAAAAAAAAGACCGATAGACATTTTTTTTGGCTTAGTGTATGATATTTCCAATGTTTTTATACTTATATGAAAGGAAATAAATGCTATGAAAGAGAAGGTTGTTCTTGCGTATTCCGGCGGACTCGACACCACCGCCATCATCCCTTGGTTAAAAGAAAACTACGACTATGATGTCATCTGCTGCTGTATCGACTGCGGACAGGGCGAAGAACTGGACGGCCTGGAGGAGCGGGCAAAGCTTTCCGGTGCATCCAAACTCTACATCGAAGATATCGTGGATGAGTTCTGTGATGACTTTATCGTACCCTGTGTACAGGCAGGTGCCGTATATGAAAACAAATATCTTTTAGGTACCTCCATGGCTCGCCCCGGCATCGCAAAAAAGCTGGTGGAAGTGGCCCGCAAGGAAGGCGCTACTGCTATCTGCCACGGCGCTACCGGCAAAGGGAATGACCAGATCCGCTTTGAACTGGGTATCAAGGCGTTGGCTCCGGATCTTAAGATCATCGCTGCATGGCGGGATGACAAATGGACCATGGACTCCCGGGAATCCGAGATCGAGTACTGCAAGGCCCACGGCATCAACCTTCCCTTCTCGGCAGATCAGTCCTACAGCCGCGACAGAAACCTCTGGCACATAAGCCACGAGGGCTTAGAGCTCGAGGACCCCGCAAATGAGCCCAACTACGATCATCTTTTGGTTTTAGGCGTATCCCCCGAAAAGGCTCCGGATGAGGGTGAATATGTGACCATGACCTTTGAAAAAGGCGTTCCCAAGTCTGTAAACGGCAAGGAAATGAAGGTTTCAGACATCATTCGCGAGCTTAACCGTCTCGGTGGAAAGCACGGTATCGGTATTGTTGATATCGTGGAAAACCGTGTGGTAGGCATGAAGAGCCGCGGAGTATATGAGACTCCCGGAGGAACCATTCTTATGGAGGCACATAATCAGCTCGAGG
>JAIKZU010000130.1 GCA_024681985.1 Lachnospiraceae bacterium
GGACATTCCAAGGGCGGAAATTTTGCGGTATTTGCTTCTGCCTTCTGTGAAAAGAAAGTGCAGGACAAGATCATCGCAGTTTATTCCAATGACGGGCCGGGCTTTCGACAGGAGGTTTTAAGAGCTCCGGGCTATCAAAAGATCCTGCCCCGGGTGATCTCTACTTTACCGAAGCAGTCCATCGTGGGAGTGCTTTTAGGAAGCAACGACTTGCATCACCGTTTCGTACAAAGTGCAAACAAAGGCCTGATGCAGCATGACGGACTCAGCTGGCAGGTGCTACGGAACCACTTCGAATTCGCGGAGGGACAGGGAGATGACAGCCTGGTGATGGAGGAGTCTTGGAAACGCTGGCTGGAGGGCTTGGACGGAGAGCAGAGAAAGCGATTTACGGATCTGTTATTTGATTCCATGATGGCCAGCGGCGCCAACACCACAGATGAAATAGTGAAAAACGGATTAAAGGTGTTAGGCGAAGGGATAAAGACCATCAAATCCGCTACACCGGAGGATAAAAAACTCTTTAAAGAGGTTTTCTTACGGCTGGCCAATAGCATTGGGACTTCCACCAAAGAGGTAGTGGAGACAAAGATCCGAGCCAGAGGCCCGGAACCGTTAAAGAACCTGTTAGCCAAAACAGAAGATGCTTGACCACGGGATTAGGGAAGCGAAAATATCGCTTCCCTATTTTTTTAAAATAATCCTTGCAAATTAAACTTTGGATGTTATAATAGGTTTTGGTAGTTAGCACTTGTCTCGATTGAGTGCTAACAATTAGGAAAAATAATTAGGAGGCGACCATTTATGAAGTTAGTACCTTTATCTGACAGAGTAGTTTTAAAGCAGTTGGAAGCGGAAGAGACTACAAAGTCCGGAATCATTTTGGCAAGTTCTGCACAGGAAAAACCCCAGGAAGCGGAAGTTATCGCTGTTGGACCCGGTGGGATGGTAGACGGTAAAGAAGTAGCAATGCAGGTTAAGGTAGGACAGAGAGTTATTTATTCCAAGTACTCCGGAACCGATGTGAAGCTGGATGGCGAAGATTATATCATTGTACGTCAGAACGATATTTTGGCAGTAGTAGAGTAGGAAAGGAAGTAGTTTATTATGGCAAAAGAGATTAAGTATGGAGCAGAAGCCAGGACCGCTTTAGAGTCCGGTGTAGACCAGTTGGCAAATACCGTACGTGTGACTTTAGGACCTAAAGGACGTAACGTGGTATTGGACAAATCCTACGGCAGTCCCTTGATCACAAACGACGGTGTGACCATCGCAAAAGAGATCGAGCTGGAAGATGCGTTCGAGAACATGGGTGCACAGCTGGTAAAGGAAGTTGCCACAAAGACAAATGATGTAGCCGGTGATGGTACCACAACCGCTACGGTTTTGGCACAGGCCATGATCAAGGAAGGTATGAAGAACCTGGCTGCAGGTGCGAACCCCATCATTCTTCGTAAAGGTATGAAGAAGGCTACGGATAAGGCGGTAGAGTCCCTTATCAATATGTCTGCGAAGGTGGATTCCAAGGATCAGATCGCAAAGGTTGCCGCTATTTCCGCAGGTGATGAGGAAGTAGGAACCATGATCTCCGACGCGATGGAAAAGGTATCCAACGATGGTGTCATCACCATTGAAGAGTCCAAGACCATGCAGACGGAGCTGGATCTGGTAGAAGGTATGCAGTTTGACAGAGGTTACATCTCCGCATATATGGCTACGGATATGGACAAGATGGAAGCTGTACTTGATGATCCTTATATCCTCATCACCGACAAGAAGATCTCCAATATCCAGGAAGTGCTTCCTCTGTTGGAGCAGGTAGTACAGTCCGGTGCTAAGCTTTTGATCATCGCTGAGGATGTGGAAGGTGAAGCACTGACCACTTTGATCCTGAACAAATTAAGAGGAACCTTTAACGTAGTAGCTGTAAAAGCTCCCGGATACGGTGACAGAAGAAAAGAGATGCTGCAGGATATCGCGATCCTCACCGGCGGACAGGTGATCTCCGAAGAGGTTGGCTTAGAGCTTAAGGATGCTACGTTAGATCAGCTGGGTCGTGCCAAGAGTGTTAAGGTTCAGAAAGAGAACACCGTGATCGTTGACGGCGAAGGCAAGAAAGCCGACATCGAGGCTCGTGTTTCCCAGATCCGTAAGCAGATCGAAGAGACCACATCCGATTTTGATAAAGAGAAGTTGCAGGAACGTCTGGCGAAGTTAGCCGGTGGTGTAGCTGTGATCCGTGTAGGTGCCGCTACCGAGACCGAGATGAAGGAAGCCAAGCTTCGTATGGAGGATGCGTTAAACGCAACTCGTGCAGCAGTTGAGGAAGGTATCATCGCAGGCGGTGGTTCTGCTTATATCCACGCTGCAAATGATGTGGCAAAGCTGGCTGACAGTTTAGACGGTGATGAGAAGACCGGTGCCAATGTGATCCTGAAGGCTTTGGAAGCACCTCTTTACTACATTGTTGCCAACGCAGGTCTGGAAGGCAGCGTTGTCATCAATAAGGTTCGTGAGTCCAAGGTTGGTATGGGCTTCGATGCTTATAAGGAAGAGTATGTGGATATGGTGAAGTCCGGTATCTTGGATCCTGTAAAGGTAACACGTTCCGCATTACAGAATGCCTGCTCCGTAGCAAGCACATTACTTACCACCGAGTCTGTCGTGGCAGACATCAAGGAGCCCGAGCCTCCCATGCCTGCAGGCGCACCCGGAATGGGCGGCATGTACTAAAACGTACAAATAATAATAGGGAAAAGAGAAGTATGAAATGAAACTCCCATGGGAATCTCCCATGGGAGTTTTTTGGGTGACACCGTCCCCCCGGCTCACCCCACAGAAACTGCCGAGGGATTTGTTAAATTTTTTAACTTTTTACGTAAAAAAACGATTGAAAAACAGATATAGCATTGTTAATATATAAAGGCTGGGCTTTTTTGTTCAGGCATATGTTCAAATCTTTACTTCTGAGATAAGGATGCCTTTGTTTTGGCATGTATCCATGTTGTAACTGTTATAGTGTTATTATTTTCAGGCGTTGTGAAATAACAGCGTTTTATGGTGTGCGTATATCCGTAGTATCATTTACTGAATAGATTTTGAAAGAGAGGCTGATCTTGAAACAACATCTGGCGAAGCGACTTGTGTGTGTGATCCTTACGGTATCTACCGTATTTACCGGAACTTTGACAAATAAAACGGAGAGTGCTTATGCCACCGGTATAACGGAAGGTATGTCATCTGCAGAGAATATGGCTTCCACCCCCACAGTGGATGCGACAGATGCCGATCCTTCCGAGGTACAGGCCGAAGGCAATGAGGAAATGCAAAACCTTGAAGATTCTGCAGGCAGCACTGCTTCGGAGACAACTGCTGAAAACAATAATGAGACAAAAGCCGATGCGGTTGATTCAGAGGGGACGCAAGCGCAGATGGCAGAGTCGGAGCAGACAGATGAGACAGTGGAAGTACCTCTTGAGGAATCTCATGATCATCAGTGGGGGGAGTATGTATCAAATGAAGATGGTTCCCACACGACCCATTGTACCGTAGAGGGCTGCAAAGAGACTCTGAGGGAAGAATGCACCTTTGACGAAAACGGGGTATGTACGCTTTGCGGATATACAGACCTTACGAAGGCTGTGATCCAAATGGAATATATGACATTAACCGACGGAAAGGTAACGGTAGAGGGAAATCTGCCCAAGGGAAGTACACTTTCTGTTTCCAAGATCTCCAATTGGGCTGCAAAGGGCTTGATCGATGACAATGATAAGACCATCCTGGTGGCTTATGATATCGCAGTTCTTTTTAACGGTGAAGAGATCGCTTTGGATGAAGCGGTAAAAGTCACCATAGATGCCCCCTGGGGTGTAAACACGGAAAAGCTGGACGAAAACCGTCTGGAGCTTTTGCATGTAAAGGATGAAAACCACACGGAAACCGTGGATGTGGACATCAATCCGGAGGGGGATTTCGAGTTTGCAGCGGAAAGTTTTTCTTCCTGGGTCATTACGTTAAATAATGCAGAAGAAAATATTGATTATGTAGAAAAAGCTGACGGAAAGACCTTTTCCCAGACCGTACGAGTGAATTTCAGCGATGCATCCTTGATCACGAGGGATCAGTCGGAAGTAACCATTACACTATACGGAAATATCAGAGGTGAAAGCGTTAAAACCGCATCCGGAACAAGTACGGATGTGATGGAGCTTGCTTCTCAAACCGTAACAGTGACAAATTACAACGCCGGATCTGGAGATGTACGGCCCACGGCTTACGTCACCTATACCTTTTCAAATATCCCGACCTATGTTGTAGGAAAGACAGGCTCCACCCAGTCCGGGGGAAATGGTTCCTATCAGATCCCTTCGGGTTTCTATGGAGTGAAGGTGCAGTCTGTTCCCGGTTATACACCCACCACCGGAGGGGATTCCTATGTTGTATTAAATCCCGTAAAAAACGATAATGATGCGATTTGGTCCACAAGTACCGTCACGATAGAAAACAACATCATGGCACTTTCCAATCCTACCTTCAGCGTGGAATGGTTGGATAACAGAAACTATGCGGATCACAGACCCTATACCACCGGAAGCAGCATAAATTCCGGAAGTGAGTCTGCCATCGCGAATAAGATCGGTCTCTATTACAAAGAAGGTACCACCTATACCAAGGTAGAGGATGATTCCCCGATTTTGGTGACCAGTGGTTCCGATCATCCGGAATTAAGAAACAGCACCTTCGGCACATGGAACTTTGTATTTCATAATTTGCCCACAGGCTATGACTGGTATATCAAGCCGGAAGAGGATTTCTTTAATGACGGAACGGATCACAGTGCCTATTACCAGCTGTCCAATTTAAACGG
>JAIKZU010000209.1 GCA_024681985.1 Lachnospiraceae bacterium
CAACACCATCGTACTTCCCTATGTATTGGAGGAGTACGGCGCAAAGGTGTATGAACCTTTGGCGCGGCTGGCAGAGGTATCTGAAGTATGCACGGAAGGATCGACAGAGACCAAAGCAAAGGCTTTTATCGCAAAGATCAGAGAAATGAACGCATCCTTTGGCATACCGGATACCATTCCGGAGATCAAACCGGAAGATATCGAAAAGATGTCCGTGTGGGCCGCTCATGAAGCAAACCCGTTGTATCCGTGTCCTGTTGTTTTTGACAAGGCGCGCTTTGCCCGATTGTTCACAAGAGTATCGGGCCGTTAATACTCGGTAAACGAAATGGGCCATTTCGTTTACATGAGAAAAACGGAGGAAAAGATTATGCTGAATATGTACAAAACGGATGACAGGGTGATCCGCGAGATCGAAAAATTTGAGGAAGGCTGCTGGATCAAACTGACAGATCCTACCTTGGAGGAATGTGCCGAGGTCAGTGAGCAGCATGAAATAGATATTGCTGACCTGCGGGCGGCACTGGATGATGAGGAAAGTTCCCGAATGAGTCTGGAGGATGATTACACGCTGATCATCGTGGATATTCCTACAGCGGAGGTCCGTAACAATCGTCATACCTATACCACCATCCCTTTGGGTATCCTGGTAAAGGAAGACGTGCTCATAACGGTATGCTCCGAGGAAACGGCGGTACTTCGGATCTTTATCGATCAGAGAGTGCGGGAGTTTTCTACAAAGAAGCAGATGCGCTTTACCTATCAGATCCTCTACAATGCCAGCATGGTGTACCAGAGCCTGCTGCGCTCCATTGACCGGAAGCGTACCGAGATCGAGGAACGGATCGACCAGGAGAGCACGGAAAATGTGGATCTGGTGGACCTCCACGAGTTGGAATCCAATCTGGTGTACTTTGCCACATCCCTGCGAGCCAACGGGGTGGTGCTGGATCGTCTGACACGCTACGGCAGGCTGCGTCAGTATGAGGAGGACCAGGAACTTTTGGAGGACGTCATCATCGAGAACCGACAGGCCATCGAGATGACACAGATCTACCGGGATATCATAAACGGTACCAGAGAGCTTTTGTCCACGGTTATCAATAATCGGTTGAACAACGCCATGAAATACCTGGCGGCCATCACCATCGTTATGTCCATCCCCACCATCGTGTCGGGACTTTGGGGGATGAACGTCAGTGGCAAGTGGATGCCTTTTTCGGACACACCGCATGGTTTTTTGGTGATCTGCCTGGCGACTCTTGTGATCTCCATCATCGCCATGTGGATCCTGCACAAAAGGAAGATGCTCTGACTTACGTCTGAGCATATGATGCTGAGGAAGTTTATGTATATCGCAGATAACTGGAAAGACTATGAAGTGATCGACTGCTCCGCCGGAGAAAAGCTGGAGCGGTGGAAGGATTATATACTGCTGCGGCCGGACCCACAGGTGATCTGGGATACCAAGCGGTCCGCCCCGGAATGGAAAAAACTAAACGCCCATTACCACAGAAGCAGTAAAGGCGGAGGAGAATGGGAGTTTTTCGATCTGCCGGAGGAGTGGACCATAGGATATGAGCTGTCCATCGGAAAGCGCCTGACCTTTCATTTAAAGCCCTTCTCCTTTAAGCATACCGGATTGTTTCCGGAACAGGCGGCGAACTGGGACTGGTTTTCGAAGCTGATCGCGGATGAGGTAAACCGAAGGGGAGGCAGTGCCCTTGGAAAGGATGCAGCCAACCCGGTCAAAGTGTTAAACCTTTTTGCCTATACCGGTGGTGCCACCGTGGCAGCGGCTGCGGCAGGAGCCCATGTCACCCATGTGGATGCATCCAAGGGCATGGTAAACTGGGCAAAGGAGAATGCCGCATCCTCCGGACTTTCCGATGCACCTATCCGTTGGCTGGTGGATGATTGTAAAAAGTTCGTAGAGCGGGAACTCCGTCGGGGCAACAGCTACGACGCCATCATCATGGATCCCCCTTCCTACGGCAGAGGACCCAAGGGAGAGATCTGGAAGATCGAGGAGGAGGTGTATTCCCTCATCACCTTGTGCGCGCAGCTTTTGACGAAGAGCCCCCTTTTCTTTTTGGTGAACTCTTATACCACGGGATTACAGCCTGCGGTATTGCACTATATGATCTCCACAGCATTAAAGGGCTTTATCGGAACGGTGGAAGCGGACGAAGTGGGGCTTCCGGTAATATCAAGCGGACTCTACCTACCCTGTGGGGCCAGCGGGAGATTTCAGGGAGAATAAAAATGGATGAAATGACGATAAAAGAATTTCTGACGGCGCTTTCTTCCGACGCCCCCACCCCGGGAGGCGGCGGTGCGGCGGGACTTGTGGCGGCAGTGGGAACAAGCCTTGGAAACATGGTGTTATCCCTGACTACCGGTAAAAAGAAATACGCAGAGCACCAGTCGGAGATCGAGGAACTGCAAAAGAAGGCGACGGACCTTACCCAAAAGCTGACGGATGCCATGGATCGGGATGCCGAAGCCTTTGCACCTTTGGCAAAAGCCTACGGACTTCCGAAGGATACCCCGGAGGAGGCAGCTCACCGGGAGACTGTGATGGAAGAGGCACTGTCGGTGGCTGCGGAAACTCCCCTTTCTATGATGGAGGAGATCTTAGAAGCCATGAAGCTTATTGCCCGGGTAGCCGAGATCGGAAGCCGTCTGGCCATTTCCGATGCGGGAGTGGGGATTGCCTGCTGTCAGGCCGCTTTGCAGGGCGCATCCTTAAACGTCTTTATCAATACGAAGATGATGAAGGACAGGGATAAAGCACTTTCAATGGAAGAAAGAGCAGACGGGATGCTCTCGGAAGGAAAGGATCTTTACGAAAAAACATATGATACCGTGACGAAGGCTATTCGCGGGTAGGCTGATCATATTGCGAGAGGACGAGGAAGCATGGGAGTATTAAAAGGCATCGAGGTGGCAAAGGCCATCAATGAAGAGATCGCAGCAGAGATGAGACGGCGTGCCGGAGGAAAGAAGCCTCATCTGGCCATCATCCGTGTGGGAGAAAAACCGGATGATATGGCTTACGAGAGAGGGGCCATCAAGAAGATGGAAAAAGTGGGCTTTGTCTATTCCACTTTTACCTATCCGGCGGATATCTCCAACCGGGATTTCCTGCGGGAGTTCGATCAGATCAATGAAGATACGGATATTGACGGGATCCTGCTGCTCCGCCCTTTGCCGAAACAGATCGACGAGACGGAGATCACCGAACGGATTAGCCCCGCAAAGGACATTGACGGGATCTCTCCTTATAATATGGCAAAGATCTACGCGGGGGAGGCTACGGGTTTTGCCCCCTGCACCGCAGAGGCAGTGATCGAGATGCTGGATCATGCAGGAGTGGATCTCACCGGGAAACGGGTGACGGTCATCGGCCGGAGTCTGGTCATCGGAAAACCCGTGATGCATCTTCTTATAAAAAGAAATGCCACAGTGACGGTTTGCCATACACGGACAGAAGATATACCTGCCCGGTGCCGGGAGGCGGATATCCTGGTAGCGGCAGCAGGGGTACCGAAGATGGTAGATGCTTCTTATATAAAAGAAGGAGCAGTCGTCATCGATGTGGGGATCAATGTGGACGAAGATGGAAATCTCTGCGGAGACGTGGACTTTGATGCAGTGGCAGACCATACTTCCTTGATCACTCCCGTTCCGGGAGGAGTGGGAAGTGTGACGACTTCTGTTTTGGCCAAGCATCTTCTGCGGGCGGCTCACAGAGCAGCAGAATGATCTGCGATCAATATTTATAGAGGAATGGGAGGAACAAGCAATGCTGGTTGCTACTTTTTTGGATTGCTTTGACAGCGAGATCAATATCGACTGCCCCTTATGGGATAAGCATCGCATCTTTAACGATTCTTTGGGCTTTGCACCTATTTGGACTTTTGCTGTAAAGGACCCATCGGATTTTTTGACCAGCAGTTTTTTCTATGATGCATCCAATATATCCGATTTTGCAGTCTTTGAGACAAAAGATTATGTACGCGTGAACGTGATCAAAGCGAAGCAGATGTTTATACGTGTCTTTAAGGCCAAGGAACTGGATTATCGGCGGACCATGCGAAAGTTTGACATCAACGATATAATAGATAACCACTGCGAGGAGCGGTATGCCGCATATCTGGTGAACCAGAACAAGGTCCTGACCACGAATTATCTTACGGTGTATGAAACCGTTAACCGTGACATTACGGATAAGGGACATGATATCAAGTATTCCCTAAATTACGGTTCTCCTTATGTAACAGAGGCCATCGTTAATCCCATCTATTCCAACGTGGGAGACACTCCCCTTCGGGGTCATCTGGATATGACATCCGTTTCCCAGTATATGTTCGGCAGAGCGTACTTAACGGACATCGCCGCGCTGATCGGTGATATGGGTCTTTTCTTTGATGACGGAGTAGAGGGTTTTAAGCGTGGCAAGGCATCCGACATGGATCCCATGCAAAAGACGGAATACGTGGATATCATCACCAGGTCGTTCTTTAATACCATTATGGGACCGCTGGTAGTAAAGAACGACCTGGTGATGATATCCACGTATTCCGTCTTTTGCATGGGATCCATGTCGGATGCCTTG
>JAIKZU010000215.1 GCA_024681985.1 Lachnospiraceae bacterium
TTTTGTTTTCTTCCAGTAAAGGATTCACCACATCCCGCAGGTATACTTCCACCTGACGGGGTGCACGTCCCACATAATTTTCCGGCACCATATAAGCCTTTAGATCAGAAAGCTCCAATCCGAAGAATTCATCATTCGCGATCCTTTCCAAAAGATCGTTATCCTTCCCTTCTTCTTTTACGGTGCGCCCTGCTTCCATGGAGCGGATCCGGATCTGTTCATGATATTCCTGACGGTTTCCGCCGTTTTTCACGCCGTCCATGATGATATTCTCGGTGGCCATGAAAGGAAGTTCTGCCATAATGTGCTTCTCGATCACCTTGGGATATACCTTTAAGCCGTCGGTCACATTGATGCAAAGATCCAGGACACCGTCTGTGGCCAGGAAAGCTTCCGCAACGGAGAGACGCTTATTTGCAGAGTCGTCCAGGGTTCTTTCAAACCACTGGGTGGCGGAGGTCACGGCAGGGTTTAATGCATCGATCATCACATATCTGGATAAAGATGCGATCCGTTCACTGCGCATGGGGTTTCTCTTATAGGCCATGGCAGATGATCCGATCTGATTCTTTTCGAAGGGCTCTTCCACCTCTTTTAAATGCTGTAACAAACGGATGTCATTGCTCATCTTATGGGCGGAAGCCGCAATGCCGGATAGTACGTTGCAAACACGGGTATCCAGCTTTCTGGAGTAGGTCTGTCCGGAAACGGGATAGCAGGCATCAAAGCCCATCTTCTCTGCGATCATGGGATCGATCCGATCAATGACCGCATCATTACCGGAAAACAGTTCTTTAAAGCTGGCCTGGGTCCCGGTGGTACCTTTTGAACCCAAAAGCTTCATGGAGGAAACCACGTAATCCAGATCGGACAAATCCATCATGAACTCATTGATCCAAAGGGTGGCCCGCTTACCCACTGTGGTAGGCTGAGCCGGCTGAAAATGGGTAAATGCCAGTGTGGGCATATCTTTGTATTCATCCGCAAACTTTGCCAATGCGGCAATGACGTTTAAAAGCTTTTTACGAAGAAGTAAAAGACCTTCCCGCATGATAATGATATCCGTATTGTCACCCACATAACAGGAGGTGGCTCCTAAGTGGATGATACCGGCAGCCTTCGGGCACTGCTGTCCGTAAGCATATACGTGACTCATCACATCATGACGAACCAGTTTTTCCCGTTCTCTGGCCACATCATAATTGATCTCATCCTGGTGAGCTTTTAATTCTTCGATCATCTCCGGAGTGATGACCGGCTTTCCGTTCTCGGAAAGTCCCAGTTCCATCTCCGTTTCCGCCAAAGCGATCCATAGTCTTCTCCAGGTCTTGAATTTCTTGTCCTGGGAAAAGATATACTGCATCTCCTTGCTGGCATACCGCTCGGAAAGCGGGCTTAAATATCTGTCTGTATTCATCTCATTCATCCTTTAACAAACGGTTTTTTGGTCAACAGCTGATATGCTTCCTCATATTTTTCGATGGTCTTTGCAATGACATCCTCCGGAAGAAGGTAATCGCTGTCCGGATTGGCTTTCAACCAGTCACGTACAAACTGTTTGTCGAAGGAAGGCTGGGATTTGCCGGGTTCATAACCCTTAGCAGGCCAGAATCTGGAACTGTCGGGAGTGAGCATTTCATCACCCAATATCAACTGTCCGTTCTCATCCAGACCGAATTCAAACTTGGTATCTGCAATGATGATGCCACAGGTTAAGGCATAGTCAGCACACTTTTTATACAAAGCAAGAGTATTGTCCCGAAGGGCTGCGGCCAATTCCTCTCCTCTTCCGGGGAATTCCTTTTCCAGAATCTTAACCGTATCGGCAAAGGTAATGTGTTCATCATGATCTCCCAGATCCGCTTTTGTGGTAGGGGTATAAATGGGCTCAGGGAGTTTATCCGACTCTTTTAATCCGGCAGGAAGGGATATTCCGCATACTGTACCGTCTTTTTGGTAGCTCTGCCAACCGGTTCCGGTGATATATCCTCTGACAATGCATTCAATGGGAAGCATAGTAAGCTTTTTGCACATCATGGCATTCCCTTTGTATTCATCCTTCTGGAAGAATTCCGGCATATCCTTTACATCTACGGAAATCATATGGTTCGGCAGGATGTCTTTTGTATAATCAAACCAGAATCGGGACATCTGGGTCAGGATCGCGCCTTTGTTTACGATCTTGTTCTTTAAAATCACATCGAATGCGGAAATACGATCCGTGGCCACCATGATGATGCTGTCGCCGTTATCGTATACCTCACGTACTTTTCCTTCTTTAATGGGTTTTAATTCGCTCATGATATCTCCTTTACGCTTTGATGATCAGGGATTCACCCGTCATTTCCTCAGGTTTTTCCATTCCCATCAACTCGATCATGGTAGGAATGATGTCACATAGCTTTCCGCCTTCCCGTAATTTGTAGGAAGGATCTGCATTCACTAAAATAAATGGAACCGGATTGGTGGTGTGGGCTGTCCACGGCTCTCCGGTTTCATAGTCCACCATCATCTCACAATTTCCGTGATCTGCACAGATAAACATCTGACCGTCTACTTCCTTTAAGGCTTCTACGGCTTTTCCGACACAGCTGTCCACAGTTTCCACTGCTTTCACAGCAGCTTCGATGACACCGGTATGTCCCACCATGTCCGGATTAGCAAAGTTGATGATGATCACATCATATTTGCCGGAACGGATCGCTCCACACAGTTTATCACATACTTCCGGAGCACTCATCTCCGGCTTTAAGTCATAAGTTGCCACTTTGGGAGAGTTCACCAGAATACGGTCTTCGCCTATGTTAGGCTCCTCCACGCCACCGTTAAAGAAAAATGTCACATGGGCATATTTTTCAGTTTCCGCAATACGGGCCTGTGTCTTTCCGTTCTTCGCCAGATATTCGCCAAAGGTATTCTTAAGCTCCACCTTTTTAAATGCGATCTCCTTGTTCGGGATGGTCACATCATATTCCGTAAAGCAGATATATGTCACTTTTTTACGGGGACCGCGATCAAATCCGTCAAAATCCTCCATGCAGAAGGTCCTGGTGATCTCACGGGCACGATCCGGCCGGAAGTTAAAGTTGATAATGGAATCACCGTCACTGATCACAGCAACAGGTTTACCGTCTTCCATAATGGTGGTGGGAAGAACAAATTCATCCGTCACATCATTGTCATAGGATGCCTGCAGGGCTTCCGTTGCAGATGTAGCGGAAACGCCATTGCCCAGAGTCAGGTTCTGATAAGCCTTTTCCACACGATCCCAACGGTTATCTCTGTCCATGGCGTAATAACGACCACTTAAGGTAGCGATCTTTCCGACGCCGATCTCCTTCATTTTCCCTTCCAAAGCCTTTACAAATTCGATACCACTGGTGGGGGAAGTGTCTCTTCCGTCCAGAAAACAGTGTACAAAGACTTTATCCACACCTTCTCTTTTTGCCATTTCCAAAAGTCCATATACGTGGGTGTTGTGGCTATGGACACCACCGTCGGACAAAAGTCCGTACATATGCACCGCTCCGCCGGTCTCCTTTGCATTGGAGAAAGCTTTTTTCAATGCTTCGTTGTCATAAAATGTACCGTCATCGATCTCTTTTGTGATGCGGGTCAGTTCCTGGTATACAATACGTCCTGCGCCCATGTTTAAATGGCCCACTTCGGAATTTCCCATCTGTCCGTCGGGAAGTCCCACTGCCAGTCCGGAAGCATATCCCAAAACATAGGGATAATCCTTTTTTAATCCATCGATGACGGGGGTGTTTGCCATCGCAACTGCATTGGCTTTCGGGTTTTCATTCACCCCAAACCCATCCAAGATCATCAGTACCGTAGGTTTTTTGCTCATACTCTTAACTCCTTTATCTTTTATGTATCACACCGTTTTTGTCGATGGTTGTGCTCTTTGCATAAGTTTCCAATAAAGAATAAACGCTTTGATTTTGTTCGTCAACCAGTTTTGAAGTGACGCCTTCACTGAACCTGGCAGGGATAAATCTCGCAGTGATCGTAAGATCATTATCTATCTCCAAACGAGCGAGTCCCGTATCATAGCTTGCCGGCATATTGGTGGTGGAAGCAAACCAGTAATTCCCCAAACTGTAATAAACCGGTACGTCACCGATATATTCGATGCCTTGGAGGCAATGGGTATGTCCGCCAATGATGGCATCGGCACCGGCATTGACAAAATCCTCTGCCAGTTTTACCTGGTCTGCACCATAGTAATTATTACCTTCCGTGCCCCAATGCACGCATACGATCACCAGGTCGGAATGCTTTTTGGCATTTCGGATCACATTGCAGAATTTATCCGAATGCAGAGTTTTTAATACGCCTGCCATGGTGGCGGTGGCCTCTTTGGTATAATCCAATGAGCGTTCGATCTGGGTCGCATTGACGATAGCGATCTTTCTGCCGCCAAATATGTAATATTGCGGGCGCATTGCCTCTTTTAGATCTCTGCCGGCTCCAACGTAAGGCATATTGGCTTTCTCTAAAGTATCTAACGTGTCCAGCATGCCGATCTCGCCAAAATCCCAAACATGATTATTGGCCAGGGTGACCAGATCCGTCCCTATGGCTTCCATATCGGATACTCTCTTAGGAGATGCCCGAAATGTATAGGGCTTTCCGGATAAAGCTTCTCCTCTTTCGGTATAGCCGAATTCGTTATTCACAACAAACAGATCACAGGAAGTCATCTCCTGCAGGAGGTCTTCGGAAAAACAGTCGGTAATACCATTTGGTCGGCTGTCCATGTATATGGTGGTGGCCATGTTTTCCGCCAGGTTCACGTCTCCGGAAAAATCAATGGATATCTGATCGGATTCTTTTGTCCGGATTTCATGAATATGAGAATAATCGTAAGCATCCAGACCGGTGCTTTTACAGTATTTCACCCAGAGCACATGGATACTGTCGCCTGTTTTTAAAAACCACAGATTGGGATCGGAATAGTCGCCGCCTTTGGCGATATCCATCAGACACTTTCTGCCATAATGCTTTGCGACCCAATAGAAAAAGTCTTCCGTCACCGGATAATGACCGATAAAATCAGCACCTGTATGCTCCAGGATTTCCTCTACCGCGGCATATAACCCGGAATGATCAGGTACATACTGGGGCAGCAATTCGGCAGCCTTTTCTTCGATGGATGTCGATTCGATTGGGTTAGAGCATGCATTCATCAATAATACCGATGTAAGAATGCAAACTATAAGGATCTTCTTTTTCATACCTCGATATTATGGATCAATTTTGTAGCATGTTTTCCACTCTGGTGATAGCTTCACTGGCTCCCTCATAGTCCTGCTCATAAGCCAGTTTATAATACTGAAGCGCAGTATCCGGATTCAGTTCCACGCCGTAACCGTTTTCATATAAAAAGCCTAGATTGACCTGCGCCGGGGCATACCCCTGCACAGCAGCCAACTTTTGATAATAAGCAGCCTGCTCATAATCGCTTTCCACGCCGAGACCGTTAAAATACATATAGCCGATCTGGTTTAGAGCCGGGGCATAATCCTTCTCTCCTGCCAACTCGAAATATTCCAAAGCCTTGTCATAATCTTTATCAATGCCGGTGCCCATCTCGTACATCATGCCGAGATAGTAAGAAGCCAGCACAAATCCGTTATCGGATGCGACTTCAAAATAGTCATGGGCCTTTTTTCCGTCTATCTCACCGGTTTTTCCTGTGGCATAGATGATACCCAATCTGGTGTTGGCAGAATTGATGGCAAACTGATCGTTTACATCCTCCGATGGATTCAGAAGCACCAACTGATAGGATAACATGGCTTTTTCAATATCCATGGGCACACCATAACCGTTTTCGTAGAGATAACCCATATAATAGAACCCGTCCAATAGTTCCAGATCGGAAGCGATGCGGATATTCTTATATGCTAAAAAGTAGTTACTCTCGTCTTTTTGATCCAGATATACCCTTCCGATCCCTACGTAGCCTTCCGGATTATCCATATCTACGGCCATGTTAAAATACTCCATGGCCTTGTCATAATCGATTGGCACACCGCATCCGTTTAAATACATATAACCCAGGCTGACAGGGGCACGGTTATCACCGTTATTTAAAGCATTTTCATACCATTTTTTACTCTCTTCGAAGTCCTGGTTTTGCTCCGAAAGACCATAATCATAGATCTGACCCAGCCGATAAGCTGCCTCCGGGTCATTTTCCATAGCCAGAAGTTCCAGGTTCTTTACGGGAAGTTCTCCATAATCCACTTCTTCCGTCACTTCTTCTTTTTTATCCTTCTTTTTTGTGTCCGTTCCCTTGGGATCGTTCTTGCATCCGCATAGCAGAAGGGAAAAACAAAGCACGAAAAGAAAACTGTATGCAAGCTTTTTATTCATAAGATACGGTACCGTTATTCGTTTGCCTCGGTGTTTTCTTCTTTACGGATGGCCTTTGTAGCGATCTCTTCACAGATCTGCGCGACAAAATCGGAAAGGGGTTTGACGCCTTCATCTCCCGCAAAACGGCTTCTGACAGATACGGTCTTATCCTCTGCCTCATTCTGTCCTACCACCAGCATATAAGGGAGCTTATCCATTCTGGCTTCCCGGATCTTAAAGCCGATCTTTTCCGCACGATAGTCTACAGTCACATCCACGTTGTGTTTACGAAGTTCCTTGAATACTTCATCCGCATAATCAAAATACTTCTCGGAAATCGGAAGGATACGCACCTGCTCCGGCATCAGCCAGGTAGGAAGCTTTCCAGCGTATTTTTCAATGAGCCATGCCAGGGTACGTTCATAACAGCCGATGGATGTACGGTGGATGATATAAGGACGTTTCTTTTCGCCGTTCTTATCGATGTAGTACATATCGAAGCGTTCTGCGATGAACCCATCCAACTGAATGGTGATCATGGTATCTTCTTTGCCGTAGACATTTTTTGCCTGGATGTCCAATTTCGGACCATAGAAAGCAGCTTCACCGGCAGCTTCCGTATAGGTAAGTCCGATCTCATCCAAAATATCACGCATCATGTTTTCCACATGATCCCAGTCATCTGCAGTGCCCATGTATTTGTCGGGATGTTCGGGATCCCACTTGGAAAGTCGATAGGTCACATCATCCTGCAGGCCTAATGTAGTCAGACAGTATTTCGCCAAACGTACACAGTTTTTAAACTCCTCATCAACCTGTTCCGGGGTGCATACCAAATGTCCTTCGGAGATGGTAAACTGGCGGACACGGGTAAGACCGTGCATCTCACCGGAATCTTCGTTTCTAAACAGTGTTGAGGTCTCTCCCATACGGTAGGGAAGATCCCTGTAACTCTTCTGTCTCGCTTTATAAACATAGTACTGGAAAGGACAGGTCATAGGGCGGAGTGCATAGGAATCCGCATCCTCATCCTGCTCTAAAGAGCCCAGATCCTCTACGCCTCGCACCACTCTTCCACCCTGTCGGATGGCTTCTTCATCGGAAAGTTCGATATCATTTAAGACAAACATGCCGTCCTTATAATGATACCAGTGATCGGAGATCTTATAAAGCGTGGACTTTGCCATTAAGGGTGTTCTGGTACGAACATAACCCCATTCATATTCCTCCAGATCCTCGATCCAACGCTGCATCTTCTGAATGATCTTTGTTCCTTTGGGCATGAACAGAGGGAGACCCTGACCGATGACATCCACGGTGGTAAAAAGATCCATCTCACGACCAAGCTTATTATGATCCCGGTTCTTACGATCTGCCAATTCTTCCAGATATGTGTTTAATTCCTCCTTGGTGGGGAATGTGGTGCCGTAAATACGGGTCAGCATGGTATTATGCTCATCCCCTCTCCAGTAAGCACCGGAGGAAGAGATCAGTTTAAATGCCTTAATGGTGTTCTTGGAGATCTTTTTGATATGGGGGCCGGCACACAGATCCACGAAGCCGTCTCCCTGCTCATAAAAGGAGATGACCGCATCCTCCGGCAGATCTTCGATAAGTTCCACTTTATAGGGCTCATTTCTGTCCTGCATCAACTTTATGGCTTCCGCTCTGGGAAGCTCAAAGTATTTAAGCTCCGCTCCTGCCTTGATGATCTTTTTCATTTCAGCTTCAATGGCATCCAGATCTTCCCTGGAAAAAGAGGGGCTTTCAAAGTCATAATAAAATCCCTCGTCAATGGCAGGACCGATGGCAAGCTTAGCTTCGGGATAAAGGTTTTTAACGGCCTGCGCCAGCACATGGGATGTGGTATGACGAAGTACACGAAGGCCCTCTGCATCGGATGCTGTCAGTAAAGAAAGGTCACAGTCTTCGGAAAGAACCGTGCGAACATCCTTCACTTCACCGTTTACAAGACCCGCACAGGTTGCCCGGGCCAGTCCCTCACTGATATCCATGGCGATCTCATGGATGGACATGGATGATGCATACTCTTTTACAGAGCCATCCTTTAATGTAATCTTCATCTTTACTTCCTCCTTGGTATGATGTGATTTCTATATGTTATAAACGAACAAATCCCTTACAACACAAACAGTACTGTAAGGGATATGATACGGATTATGAATTCGCAGCCGCCGCTTTCTTTTTCCCGCAGCAGAATTTGTATTTTTTCCCGCTTCCGCAAGGGCAGGGATCGTTTCGTCCGATCTTCTTTCCTACGATGACGGTATGAGATTTCTTCTCTTCGAGATAAAGTGCATGCTTTTTTTCTTTGTCGTAGATCGCATCCCACTGGGGCAGATCATACAGCCAGTCTGCTCCGGCAGCAACCATATTCTTGTACAGTTTCTCATTGTCAAAGTCCAAAGACACCGTGGTGTCCTCTTCCATGGTATCAATGGGATTCGCTTCTTTTAAGCTGTCATTGATGCCGTCCAAAAAACCCGTCATTTCCATGACTGTAAGATCATATTTTTCGGCAAGTTCCTTTACCGTCCCCGTGACAGCTTCCTCCGGCGTCTCCAAAAGCTTTTCGTAAACGCCCTTTTCCTTCAGGAAATAATCGTTCCAAAAACGCTGGATCACTGCTTTGTCTTTTTTATCGTCATATGCGATTTTTTGCCATTCTTCCAATAATGCCATAAGTATGTTTCCTTTAATGTAAGATTTGTATCCAATATAGATACGTAAAACAGATATTTCTTATTTGAAAATCCTCGTAAAGTATAGCAAAATAAAGGGGAATATTCAATCAATAAATTGTGGAATAAACCAAGGCATTACGAGGTGTTTTTTATGCAAAAATTCAAACGGATCCTTGCTCTTTTGGGAGTAATTTTACTGGTAGGTCTTTATGTCGCCACTTTTTTGGCTGCAATCTTTGACAACCCCAATTCCTTTACATTTTTTAAAGTCGCATTCGGCGCCACCATCGCGATACCTACGTTATTGTGGATCATCGGGATATTCCTTCGCATTTCCAAAAAGGAGGATGATCCTTCTACTTCCGACGACGGACCAGATAAATAACGATTCCCACCAGCACAAAGATGATGGGTAAAATGATCCCAAATAAAAGGCCAAATACGGTAATGGCATTCTTTGTGGGTAACAGATACTCCAGTTCGTATTTTTTCGGAGGGATCACAACGGTTTCCTTCAGATCTTCCTGGGGTACCATCCCGTTGATCACATCCGAAAACAACAGGGCATTTCTGCCGGATACATAGGAGTTCACTGTTTCCGTAAAGATATAACTGCTTCCGAATACATAGATGTTTCCTCCGAAAGGCGTATGTATTTTTACGGCCGGATGAAAGGTTCCGCTTTCATCCATCATTCCTTTTTTCACTTCTTTTTCTACATTTTCAGAAACATTTTCCGCAGTGATGGTTGTTTTTATCACCGCATCTTCGGAGGTGGTCAAAATAGGCGTAAAAGTTTCGTTTTCATCATTTTCGTCAAATTCCAAAGCGATGGAATATGGTGCCAATATGGATTGCGTCCCGGAAACATTGGAGAATTCATCGTTTAATTCCACGTTGGGAAGCAAAAAGTAAGGCGTCTGATAATAATAATCTCCGTCTAAGTCTGCCAACAGGCCGTCTTTTACTGTGATCCCGTTGGAGAACAACCAGTTTTTCACGTGATCAAGTCCCGCAATGGAATGAAAATCCAGTGTGATAAATACAGAACCACCGGACTTTAGGTACGCATCCAGTTTCTTTGTGTCGTCCTCCGAAAAGTCCGTCTGAGGCGCATGGATCATCAATGCCTTCGCCTGCTCCGGCACGCTATCAGATGTCAAAAAATTGATCTCCGAAAGACGCATATTGGACTTTTCTACCATATCCGTAAAACTTTCCGTCAAAGCCGTCTCATCATGACCTCTTAATTCGCAGATCACCGGGAGGTTTTCATTTGTCACATATTGCAGGGCACTCGTTACCTTACCTTCGCCATCGTAGGAAGAAATGCTGGAGGTATAGGTTTCATAGTCAAATTCCGTGGTATACAGTTCGTCATAGCCGATCACCTTGGAACGGTATTTTTCTGCTACGATGATACTGCCGGTGGAAAGATCCGATGAAGTATAGGCCTGGGTGAAAGTGGGGTTCTTCTGGGTGTCCACATATTCTACCGTGATATGGTCCGAGTTTTCATCGTAAAGTTCTAGCATCTTTTTTTCTACGTCATCCGTGTTTTCTTCTTCACCGATCACATAGATCGTAATATCTTCGTCCAGAGTTTTTAAATATGCTTTCGTCTCATCAGTTATGGTATAGAGCTTTTGAGATGTTACATCAAAAGTGATATGTTCCTGTGGCAGATAGGACAGGCCCACGTTTAACAGAATACAAAGGGCAATCCCAATCCCCACAGCAGAAAGTGAAAAAACGGAAAAAGCCGGTTTTGCGGCACTGACACTCCATCTTCGCTTTAATAACATCTGCGCGGTTAAAAACAAAGCCAGTACGGTTAATGAAAGATAATAAAAGATATTCCTAAGATCCAGATTTCCGCTTAAAAATGAAGTGACCGGCGAGATCAGATCATAGCAGTTTAAAATCTTTACCAAAAGGTTTTCGCTGCTTGCAACGGTCCCTGTAATGGAGGACATCATATACCCCAAAAACAGGATCAAAAAGCCCACCACGGCAGAAATGATCTGGTTTTCAAAAAACACAGAAACAAATAAACCGATGGCGATACAGGTCATTCCAAACAGGAAAAACCCAAAGATCGCAGTATAGTTCTGGGCAAAATTAACTTCTCCGTACAAAGACATTACAAGGGGTGATATACAGATCACTCCGATGACCACAGAAAAACAGGCTAACAGTGCCAGATATTTCCCAAGGACGATCGATGTAACGGATACCGGAGATGTAAGCAACAGCTGATCCGTTTTCTGCTTCCTTTCTTCGGATAAGGAACGCATACAAAGAAGGGGGCATGCGATCATCAAAAGAAAGGTAATGCCGGAAATGGTATATGATAAAGTGGGATAACCGGACATCAGGTTATAGACCATAAAATATAATCCATAGATCCCCAATAATACACCGCAGAACAACCATCCCATCACATTATGGAAAAGGGAAAAGAAATCCCGTTTAAATATGGCTTTCATTTAGTTCTCCTCCTCTTTCATGGCAGTACGGATAAAAGTCTCTTC
>JAIKZU010000021.1 GCA_024681985.1 Lachnospiraceae bacterium
ATCCGCCGGATCGAGGATCCCGGGAAGAATCGCATAAACCAGATTAACATAGAAAAGCAAAATGCCCAGTTGAAGCGCCCGCTTCAGATAAGTGGAGGGTTTGGAACGATCGGAAAAAGCCGCGCCCCAACCCATGGCAAAGGTGAAAACTCCCGCCGCCGGGATCCCGCCGAAAAACTCCACCAGGGTATATGGTATACTCCCCGGAAGACTCCAGGCATCTTCGAATACATTTAAGGATCCCTCCAACACGTGCACAAACACCATACCGATGATAGCGATGGCCTTCATCAATTCGATCTCCGGCACTCTGGAAGTCTTTTTTCCATCCTGTATGTTCATATCAGCTCACCTTTTGTTCATGGTGTTAATACTAATTACCTCTCGGCCCGAAATAGTGCAGTCCCAGCATGGTCAGATCATCGAATTGTGCCGCATCTTTTACGAAGGCATCCACAGACGCGCGCACATTCTTCAAAAGCTGCTCCGGTTCCGCATCCGGATCCGTATTTAAAGCGCCTAAAAGCCGCTCCGGACCATAGAGATTGTCATCGGGATCCATGGCCTCCGGCACACCGTCCGTAAAGACAAAGAGTCTGGCGCCGGGCTCCAGTTTAAGTTCGTATTCCGTATAAGGGCTGCCCTCCATACCGCCGATAACGAATCCATGAGGATCCTCAAAGTATTCATATTTTCCGCCGGGCTGTCGGATAACGGGGAACTCATGTCCCGCATTGGCCGCTTTCAGCCGGCCGGTGGAAAGTTCCAAAATACCGATCCATACGGTAACAAACATCATTTCCTTGTTATTTCTGCAAATAGCTTCATTGGTATCCGCCAGGATCTTTGCGGTGGAGACTTCGTTCATAGCCTTCTCCTGCAGGATGATCTTTGAGATCATCATGAAAAGCGAAGCGGGAACTCCCTTTCCGGAAACATCCGCCATCACCAATCCCAGATGGTCGTCATCGATCATAAAGAAATCATAGAAATCGCCGCCTACTTCCTTGGCCGGATCCATCACCGCATACAGATCGAATTCATCCCTGTCGGGAAAAGCAGGAAACTCCAACGGAAGCATGGACTCCTGAATACGGGCGGCCATGGAAAGCTCCGTGCCGATCCTCTCCTTTTCCGCTGTGATCTTTAAGTTGTCGGAAATGTATTCCTTCAGCTCGGTTCCCATTTGTTGGAAGGAATTCGCCAGGATCTCCAACTCGTCTCCCGTATGGATATCCAGTTTTACCTCTTCGTCTCCGTCGATATGTTCCGTGATATTCTCCGTAGCCTCTGTCAGTTCACGGATGGGCCTTACGATCTTGGCCTTTGTATACCAATAAAAGATGAAGACGTAGATCGCCATCAAAAGCACCAGATACAGAGAAACCTGTGCCACCACCTGGGCAAAGGTCTGGTTGATCTCGTTTACATCGAAATCCGCCATGGCGATGGCTGCTGGCTGTCCCTTACTGTCATAGATCACAGTGCCCGCCGTAGCGATATTTCCGAAGGTAGGGTCTTTCACAACGCATAGGGTAGGTACCGGCTCTCCGGCGAATTTCGCTTTCATCCACTCCTCGCCCCCGGGGGAATAATCCGTGGTATATCCGATGGTCTCCTCCCCGGAAAACCCGTTGGACCAAAGGTAGAGGACAGCATTCTCCTCCGGTATGGCCACATAGATATAGAGGCAGTTAAAAGCTTCATTGATCTCATCGATCTCCCGAAGGATCGCATCATATTCCTCATCCGGGTGGTCTTTTTCCAAGTATTCTGCGATCAGATCACCGTCGATACGGGAAGCGATGGCTTCCGTAACGGACGTACCGAAAAACTCATACTTTTGGACGGTACGCCTTCGTATGAACAACCCGACCAGCGCACAGATGCAAATTACGAGAACGATGGTAAAAGTCAGAAACCCTAACAGGATTTTTTTCTCGATTCCTCTCTTCATATATCCATTACTTCCCTTTTTGTTTCCGATCCGCTTTAAACTTTGACCACACCTGAGCCAGCGCAGCAGTTGCAAAGCTTAAACAAAGGCCTAAGATCAGCTGCTGCCAGGAGGGCAGATACTTGTCTCCCCGGATGATGTATACGAATACATCGCAGGCCCACCATACCAGTGTCCACTGGATACAATAGATCACCGTCACATTTCGACTCAGGAATTCCATCAGCCCCATCACCTGCTTAGGCAGATAGGGAAGGATGAGATAATACACACCCAACATACCGATCATGGTAGCGATGCACAAAAATACTTCGATGGTGGTCATGTGGTAAAAAACGTTATTTCCTTCTCCGCCCATCATGCCAAAGCCCATCTCATACTGAATGATGTAGATCACCGTCACCAACACCAGGCATACAGGAGATACCATAAGATAAAACTTCTTTTTGTCCTTTAACCGGCGCAGGTACTGCCCTGCCAGATATCCGCTGGCATAAAACAAAAACCAGATGAACAGCGGAAAGTCCGCCATTACGATCTCCGTTCCGTCATCGACACCGATAAAATGTCCCAGGAATATGTTTAATGCCATATTGGAGAAAAAGACGCCTCTGAAGAATGTGGCCACAAGATTCACTGCCAGCGCCACGAACCAGATCTTTAAGGGTGAAAGATCAAATCTCTTCAGCAGTGCCATAAACAACATGCCCAGTGCCGCAAACTGCAAGAGATCATTCCCGAAAAACAGATAAGGCAACCGGTCCAGATACATCTGTCGGTCTCCGGTAATGGCGTACCCCACCAAAGACGGGAGCAGATACCGACAGACATTTAAGCCAAAGCCCACCAGGATCAGGCCTGCTCCTCTCTTTGCAAGTTCTCCCGGACTGCTCTTTCGGGTATAAGCCAGGCCGATACCCATGGCAAAAATAAACATAGGGGCAGCCCAAGGCCCCCCTACGATACTATCAAAGAAATAAGGCAGGCCATGAAACAGCTGCTCGCTGGTGGAACATTCCACATATACGTGGATGGTCGCAAGTAAAAAGGCGACGATCCCTTTGCAGATATCCAGCTCCGGCTGCCTGCCGGTATTCACTTCATTTTTATCAAACATATACGCGCCCATACACCTTTCTCGTTCGGAAAAGTCCTTCCAAGAAACAGTATATAAGTCTTATTCCTGTGCTGTCAACTCTTTGTAATACTCCGTAAAATCCTTTCGATTCTCCTTTGTAAAGGTGATGGCCGTACGGGGATGCTGATTGAAAATCCCGGTCAAAAGATACTGAATATCGTATCCCCATTTCAGGCCGGATTCTCGTAAAGGAACCATTTCCTCCTCGATGAATTTGATCACCGGATACAGCTGATACTTCGGATTACGCAGAAATCCCAGCAGGTTTTCCATGGTACAGTTTCCCGCACCTCTGCCCATGCCGGCATAGGTGGCATCCAGCCAGTCCACACCGTCGCCTACGGCCTCGATGGTATTGGCAAAGGCCAGACGCTGGTTATCATGGGCATGCATTCCTAAAATCTTCTTATGCTTCGTGGCGGTCTCCATGTACACATCCACCAGTCTGGCCAGTTGCTCCGGATAGAGGGAGCCAAAGCTGTCCACGATATAGATGCAGTCCACCGGGGACTCTCCGATCATCTGCAGAGCCGCCCGCACATCCGCTTCCTGGGCTGCGGATATTGCCATGATGTTGCAGCTTACTTCGTATCCCTTGTTCTTTGCATCTTCGATCATATGCACCGCTGCAGGGATCTGATGCACGTAGCAGGCCACCCGGATGAGATCCAGGGGACTTTGACTTCTGGGCCGGATATCATTCTGATAATCGCAGCGTCCCACATCTGCCATGACCGCAAGTTTTACCTTTTTTTCCGCATTATCACCGATGACTTCATATATATCCTCATCATCGCAGAATTTCCACTTGCCGAATTTATCCACGTCAAACAATTCCTTTGACGCCTTATAGCCTAACTCCATATAGTCCACGCCGGCCTTGATATTGGTCTGATAAAGCTTCTTTACGAAATCGTCCGTAAAATAAAAGTCATTTACCAGTCCGCCGTCCCGCATGGTGGCATCCACCACCTTGACACTTTCTCTGTAACCTAAGAGTTTTGCTACTTCTTTCATTGTCTTTCTCCTGTTTTTGTTTTCTTTGGACCACTTTGGTCCCCTGCTTTCTCTTACAGTCGCGCTTTAAAGCGCTAAAGTAAAGCGTGTATAGAATAGCACATTTTTCTGTTACGGTCAACCAGTAATCAGCACTTTTCCGGTTCGGGGTAGTCTACTCCAAAGGTTTCCACCGTCACGGTCTTCATCCGCTGCTCTTCGGTGGGACGGTCGGAATAGTCTGTGGAAACTTCAGCGATCTTATTTACCACATCCATTCCTTCGATGACCTTGCCGAAGGCGGCATAATCCCCATCCAGATGAGGAGACTTCTGATGCATGATAAAGAACTGACTCCCTGCGGAATCCGGAAACATGGTTCGAGCCATGGATAGCACACCCGGATCATGCTTTAAGTCGTTCCTAAATCCATTGGATGTAAACTCCCCTTTGATGGAGTAACCCGGGCCACCCATGCCGGTTCCGTCGGGATCTCCCCCCTGGAGCATAAAGCCCTTGATCACACGGTGAAAGATCACACCGTTGTAAAAACCTTTATTGATGAGGCTTATGAAGTTGTTAACCGTATTGGGTGCGATCGCCGGATAAAGCTCCGCCTTCATCACATCTCCGTTTTCCATTTCAATTGTAACAATGGGTAATTCTGCCATTTATAACCTCCGATCACTCACTTATCTTAAATTTTCCAAAACCTTCATTGCCGTAGCCAGCTCATCCAGTTCCACTTCCTCGAAGATCCCCAGATCCGCTTTTTCCGCATACAAAGGATCGATGGGAAGCTTGCCCAAAACGGGAATGGAAAGCTCGGCCGCTGCCATGTCCACCTGGGATCTGCCAAAGACTTCGATCTTCTTTCCGCAGTCCGGGCACTCCAGATAACTGTAATTCTCAACTACGCCAAGTACCGGGATGTTCATCATACCCGCCATGTTGTAAGCTTTTTTCACAATGAGCTGCACCAGGTCCTGGGGAGAGGTTACGATGACGATCCCATCCACAGGCAGAGACTGAAACACCGTAAGAGGCACATCACCGGTTCCCGGAGGCATGTCCACAAAGAGATAATCCAAGTCTCCCCACAAAACATCCGACCAGAACTGCTTTACGGTGCCGGCGATCACCGGTCCACGCCATACCACAGGTGCATCCTCTTCCTCTAACAAAAGATTGATGGACATGATCTCGATGCCGTTTCTGGCGATCTCCGGAAACGCACCGTCATCATTTCCCTTTGCCGGACCGTGGACGTCATACATCTTCGGAATGGAAGGTCCCGTAATATCCGCATCCATGATACCCACTTTATATCCTTTGTTCTTTAACCCGTTGGCCATGGCGGCGGTCACAAAGGATTTGCCCACGCCTCCCTTGCCGCTGACCACACCGATCACATGCTTGATATTGGATAGCGCATTGTCCTCTGCGGCAAACTCGGGGTTGATCCGGTTTCTGGCTGCTTCCGTGCCGGAATGCCGCTCCACGGGCACATCACTTTCTTTTTTCATGCCGGCGACGCCCTTTTCTTCCACAGGTTTTTCCTGTTTGGATTTTAAGCGCTCTACTGCTTCATCGATCTTTCTCTGCTGTTCTTCTGTCATGATAGCCTCCCTGTGATTTCTTTTTTCTTTTCGAATATTTCTTTTAGCGATTCATCGTAAGGCGCCCGGGCAACTCCAAACTCCGTTACGATACCGGCGATCAGTTCGTGATCCGTCACATCAAAAGCCGGATTATATACCTTGATTCCCGCAGGCGCCATGGGCTTTTCGTACCACATATCCGTTACTTCGCTGCCATCCCGCTGTTCGATGATGATATCATCTCCGGTGGGAGTGGCCATATCTATGGTGGAGGTGGGGGCAGCGATATATACAGGCACTCCGTAACGAGCAGCTACCGTGGCTACTACGGAGGTGCCGATCTTATTTGCCGCATCCCCGTTTGCCGCAACCCGGTCGCATCCCACGAAAACGGCATCCACTGCTCCTTCCTTCATCAGGCTCGCAGACATATTATCACATAAAAGCGTGGTGTCAATTCCCGAGGAAAACAGTTCGAATGACGTAAGTCTCGCTCCCTGCAAAAGAGGACGGGTCTCATCACAGTAAACCCGCAGATTCCATCCCTTTTCCTTTGCCAGATAGATGGGAGCCGTCGCGGTTCCGTAGCGAACCGCCGCCAGTTTTCCGGCATTACAGTGGGTCAGGATCCCCGCACCGTCCTTTATGAGTTTCAGACCATTCTCACCGATCTGCCGACAAACCCGGATATCTTCATCTCTTATTTCCAAAGCTTCTGTGCAAAGCGCTTCCACCTGTTCTTTTCTGCTCTTTCCTGCCATGGATAAAAGCTTTTCTTCCATCCGGTGCAGCGCCCAGGAAAGATTGACCGCTGTGGGACGGGAGGAATTTAAGTAATCGCTTTGTTTTTTGACTTCCGCAAAAAATCCTTCCTCATCTGCTTCGTATTGTCCTGCCAAGTCTGAAGCGATGACGTATAGGCCCATAGCCGCCGACACGCCGATGGCCGGAGCGCCCCTCACTTCCAGTCGTCGGATGGCTTCCCAAACCTCCTGCGGACTTCTCAGCTTCTTTAAAACGATCTCACCGGGGAGCTTTGTCTGATCAATGATGACCACCGAAGGGTCTCTAAGATCCAGACCCACAGTGTCGATGTCCATGATGTTTATTGCGTCTCCCATCATCTATAAATCTCCTTTCAGATAGGCCTCAATGATCTTTGCGGTGATCTCCGCAGCACGTTCGGTATGGATCTTTTGCATAGCTTCCTCGTACTTTTTATCCTGTTTGTATTTTTCCATCTTTTCTTCGAAGTCTGCTTTTTCCTTTTTCGCCCGCTCCTTGGAACGTCGCTCCTGCCGCACATGCTCCGTCCGTACTTTTTTCTGGAATGCCAGTGTGGACAGATCGGATCTGCTGCCGTAGACCACATTCCCCCGGGGAACAGGTTTTGCATCCGGATCCTCCTTTGGTACCGAGCTTTCCTCAAGATGATCCAGCAAGTATTCATAGGCAGACTGCATTTTCAAATATGCATCCATGGAAGAACCAACAGATCTGTCCGTAACGTCCTCATACATGCCGGGGTTCGCATCCGGATGATAGGCTTTGACAAATTCCTTGTACGCACTTTTGATCTCCGGGAGGCTGATGTGTTCGCTGAATCCCAGAAAGGCAAGGGCCTCTTTAACGGATCGAAAATTCATCCATAAATCTCCTCTTTTTTTATCAATCGCAACACTTCCCCGATAAAATACAGGGAGCCGAAAGCCACGATCTTTTCACCGGTCGTCTTCTGCAGGTATGCGGCTTTTGAAAACGCCTCCGAAATGCTTTGGCAGGCCTTTGCCCGGCCGCCTTTTTCTTTTAGAAACTTCGCAATACGCTCCGACTTTTCCGCCCGGGCATCCTCCACTGTCACGGTAAAAAACATCTCTTCCGTCCCCAACATGGATAAGAGCATATGTTCATAATCCTTGTCTGCCATTACGCCGAATATATATATGAACTTCTCCCGGGGATACAGAGACAAAAGACTTACTCTTAGCGCCTCCACACCCTGTGGATTATGTGCACCGTCTACCAGTATAAAGGGATCTTCGGAAAGCACATCCATCCTGCCCGGCCAGCGTGCTTTTGTCAATCCACGGCGGATCGCTTGGGTATCGATCTCTTTTTTGTCCAATAGCTTTACAGCCATAACCGCATTCTCAGCATTTTCCTTTTGGTAGGCTCCCAACAGGCCGAGATGATCCTCTTTCGAAAGATATTCCGAAAGATCCGCCTCCTCCCCATAGCAGTACAAAACACCTTTTTTTTCACAGGTGTCCCGGATCACCTTTTGTGCCTTTGCATCCATCCGAGCCATCACCACCCGGGTTTTCTCCCGGATCACGCCTGCTTTTTCCCCGGCGATCTGTTCTATGGTATTTCCCAAAATCGCCTCATGATCAAAACCGATGGCGGTGATCACCGTCACATCCGGTATCCTTTGCACCGCCCGGGTGGAATCCAGTCGTCCTCCCAGTCCCGTCTCCAGGATGACGTAATCGCAGTTTTTCTCTTCAAAATA
>JAIKZU010000063.1 GCA_024681985.1 Lachnospiraceae bacterium
ACGGCGATAGCGTAGTCGAGGTGAGAAGTCGTATTTCAAATATGCGCTCTCTACTATAAATTGGAACAGATCAAATCTCCCATTTCCTCAGTACCGACCTGCCTCACGGCACTTCGTTTTGCAGGATCCTGGGGCATGATATCGATGGTACGGCAGCCCTGCTTAAGTACGGATTTGACTGCGGATTCGATGGCGTCCGCTTCTTTGTCCAGATCGAAACTGTAGCGCAGCATCATGGCTGCAGACAGGATGGTGGCAATGGGATTGGCGATGCCCTGTCCCGCGATATCCGGTGCGGATCCGCCACTGGGCTCGTAGAGTCCGAACTTGGTATCATTTAAGCTGGCGGAGGAGAGCATGCCGATGGAGCCCGTTACCATGGAGGCCTCGTCGGATAAGATGTCTCCAAACATATTCTCCGTCAGGATCACGTCGAACTGCTTGGGATCCTTTACCAGCTGCATAGCGGCATTGTCTACCAGCATATGCTCCAATGTAACTTCGGGATAGTCCTGTGCCACTTCCTCAACGATCTTTCTCCAAAGGCGGGAGGAATCCAGCACATTTGCCTTATCCACGGATGTCACTTTCTTCCGGCGCTTCATGGCGATATCAAAGCCGCGTTTGGCGATGCGTCGGATCTCCTCTTCGTTATAGGTCAAAGTGTCCACGGCTGTCATAAGCCCGTCCACTTCCTTTGTCTCGCGTTTTCCGAAATACAGGCCACCGGTGAGCTCCCGCATGATCATCATATCGAAACCGTCGCCGATGATGTCATCCCGCAGGGGACAGGCTTCCTTTAATTCTTCGTATAAATAAGCGGGTCTTAAGTTGGCAAACAGATTTAAAGCCTTCCGGAGTCCCAAAAGTCCCGCTTCCGGACGCTTTTCCGGCGGCAGCTTATACCAGGGAGAGGTGGAAGTATTTCCGCCGATGGAACCCATGAGCACCGCATCACTCTTCTTACATACTTCGATGGTCTCCTCTGTGAGAGGCACGCCGTAGGCATCGATGGAGCACCCGCCCATCAGCACTTCTTGATAATTGAACTTATGCCCAAACTTATCCGCGATGGCATCCAGTACCTTCTGCGCTTCCGTTACGATCTCCGGTCCGATCCCGTCGCCTTTTATGACACCGATCTGAAATTCCATTTACTCACCCTCTTTATCTTTTTCAGCCCGGACAGGAACGAAATAATTTTCGTTTTTGGCCGGGACTTCTTTGCGTCTTTACTATGATAAAGTATTTATCCCCTTTTTTCAATAAAAAACGGGGTGGGAAATACGCCCAACCCCGTAGTTTTTTTGTGCAATTTCACGAAAGCGCCAAAAGCTGCCTGCGGCACTATCTTTCCTTTGGATACACCAGCCCCCACTGCTTACGGAGCGCATCCATCAACTCCATGACATATACGCTTTCCGCTAAAGGCATAGACTCGCTTTCGGTCTTTCCCTCAGCGATCCTTCGCATGGCCTCTCTGACTTCGTATTCATATCCGCTGATCTGTTCCGGCACATCGATGTGTTCCAGTTCCCGGTCTTCGTCGTCAAAAGCGGTAACGGACTGGGGATTATTGATGTTCTCCACGACGATGTATCCCTTGGTGCCGTAGATGATCCCCTTCCGATCGGAGCGGGAATATACACCGTGGGTCAGCACTGCCATCCTGCCGTCCTGATACTTTAACGTGATGGATTCCTGGGCATCCACCCCTCGATCCGTCATTTGCACAGAGCTTTCCACGGACTCGATGTCCTTTCCAAAATGCATCAGCGCGAAGTTCAAACCGTAAACTCCCACGTCTAAAAGAGCGCCTCCCGCCAGTTCCGGATCTAAGATCCGGGGCTTATCGTCAATGGTATAGGACAGATTTGCCGTCAGCATCTTCGGTGTGCCGATGATGCCGCTGTCTATCATATCATTGATGATCTGCCGGGAAGGCATGTATCTGGTCCATATGGCCTCCGCCACATAGATGCCATTTTCCCGGGACAGCTTTTGGATCTCTTCCGCCTCGGCCGCATTTAAGGTAAAGGACTTTTCGCAGAGCGCCGGCTTCTTCCCTTCGATGCAAAGCTTCATATCCTCAAAGTGTCGGCTGTGAGGCGTGGCGATATAAATCAGTCCCACTTCCGGATCTGCCACCAGCTCCTCATAACTGCCGTAGGCCTTCTGAAAACCGTTTCGCTTGGCAAAATCCTCTGCCTTTTCCGGACTTCTGGAAGCCACGGCATAACACTCCACATCCTCCATAGCCCGGTAAGTCTCCGCTAATAGTTCCGCTATCCTTCCGCATCCCAAAATTCCGATCTTCATTCCCTTTTCCTCCTTTTGCCTGCCTGTTTACATCCTAAAAGGACTATCACTTTTTCTTTCTCTGCAGATCCTCCTTTGCCTTTTCCAGACAAAGCGCATATACCTTTTGGATATCGTTTCCATGGAAGACCGGATTGCCCTGGGTGTCATAGGTGGCCTTCCTTTCCTCAATGATAGATTCACGATTGGTTATATACTTTGCGACACAATCCAACTCTTCCGAATCGGTTACACTATAATTAAAAAGTATCTCTTTCTTTTCCTGCTGACTGGACTTCTGATAGTAGCTGTCATCCAGCGTACAGTGGAAGACGGACATGAGTTCGTAGGCAGTATTATCATACAGAGCCTTGACCGCCTGCAGGGTGAGAGCACAGGCCTTTGCCCGGATATATTCCTCGTCGGACAATCCCGCATCCGAGGCATACATGGAATCCGTCAGACTGCTGAGGCAGAATCCATAGGTCAGCTCTTCGGTAAACATAACCATCTTTGCCAGCATCTCTTCATTGTTCTTGAACTCAAATTTCGAAAAGTCCCTCATGTCAATGCCTTTTTGAATGATGGGTTTCATCAGCTTTTCGAATTCCTTATTATTTTCTTCGATCTCCCTCTCCTTCTGATCGATGGCATTCACATCCTTCTTTTCTGCCTGCCTTAGTTCTTCCAGTTCCCTTTCGAGAGTCGTCTTTTGAGAAAGATTATCGGCGATATCACTGATACGTTCCTCTTTTTCCTCCTTTGTCAGGTAATCCAGACCGTATACGCCGTTTTTCAAATCCCGATAGTAGCCGCCGCCATCGCCTATTTTGGAGCCTTTTATCTTTTTCTGTTCTTCCGCATTATGCGCAACATCTTCATCGCCGAGGTGATAATAGGACATCTGATAGGTCTTTGCAGCCATTACGGATTCTCCGAACCGTTTTTTAAAGTTCTCCTTCAGCTTTGCCAATTCATTCTTGTCGATCTCTTCCTCTTCACCCCGCGTCAGTTTGTAATGCTCCCGTATCTTTTCCTCCATTACACCCTCGGGTATTTCACCAGATTCGATCCACTCCGGCTTGATCCAATCACAGACGGCAACAGACATAAATACGTTTTGATTTGCATGCATGCTTGACAGGTTGCCCGATTCACCCACATCTCTGCTGTTTATTTTAAAATGCTTTTGTCTGGCTTTAAAGAGTTCCGTATCATAAGGTATGTGCGGATCCATATTGAAGCCTACGGATGGTCTGTACTTGGACATAAAAGCCATCAGTTTGTTTGCTTTTAAGCTGCGTTCCCGAAGTTCCTCCTCCAGACGAGCGATCTTTTCCTGATCCAAAACATCTTTATTGTATTCTTCGGTAAGCTCGGATTTAACATCCAACAGCCGGTCATCGTTATCGTAGCCCTCCTCCACATACTCCTGGGGATCCTGGCCGGGTTCCAAAAAATCGTCATACTTACGCCAATCACTAAGCTGGAACTCATCTGCTTCCAGGGTCTGGCTTTTTATTTTGTCCTTTAGGGAGGTGGAGGTATCGTACTGTTTTTTCACCTTTTCTCCGATCTTTACTCCTTCCTCGTCGTATTCATCCACGAACCTATTTCTGCCAAAGATCCGGTCTAAACCCTTTACGGTATTGTAGTAGTAGACTCCGGGTTTCCAGGTGATCTTTTCTCTCCACAGGGGCTGCAGGGTCGCCAGCTTAAACAGATTTCCCAGCGTAAAGCCAAAAAAGGCTGTCACTCCTCCGATGATCTTTTTCGGAAGTCCGGCTCCGGCTACGGCACCATAGTAGATATCCTTATAATTGGATTCACCCTGATTTGCTATGAGTTCATAGTTGCTTTTACTGTTTAACAGTTCGTCCCTTTCCTGCTCCGCCTGTCGTTTCAGTTCCAGGACCTCCTTTAAACGCTGTCTGGCTTTCCCCCATTTAAATATCCGAAACCTCCCGGAGCCGTATTTGTCACAGGCCTTGACGAGATTATCCAGTGCCTTTGCCCGGGAAATATTCTGCCCGTATCCTTGCGGATCATTCAGGACCTTTAAAGCATCCCTGACCATTTTCATACGCGGGCTGTCATCTTCCTGATAGACGGCAAACTTTGCCGACATGCCCACATACTGCGGCTCTCCGGGAACCGGTCCCTCCAGTTCATCTATATCATCCTTCATGGACGCGGTCTTAAATCCGTCGGCTATGAGTTGTTCTTCCTTCTTTTCAGTTACGATCTCCCGGCTTTCCTCAAGTTGGCCTTCTTCCTGTTTAAAAGAAGTGTCAAAAGCTGACTCTGTTTTTTCTTTCTCCCGGTTTACCTCAATTAGCTTACTCTCACGCAACTCTTCATTGAACTCTTTCATATAGGGCCTCCTTAAAATGCACAAATATGATTCATATTGGTCTGGTTTTATTCCGTGGCTTTGAGCAGTTCCTTTACATCCTCCGCATTCAGATTCACATCTGCCGTCGGTGCAACGAGAAGCCCGGTGATCAGGTACTGCCCCAAAAAGTTTGAGGTGATCTTTTTAAACAGGACATAGAGTTCTTCCATGTCCACCGGGATCCGAACGATGGTATCGCCGTCACAGGCGAGAGTGGCTTTCTTAATGAAGGCACAGATCAGACCCGGTACATATTTTTCGCCCCCCGGTGCAGCACCGATATACTCGACCTGGATCATGCCGGATGGCTTTTTATGCGCCAACAGGATGGCTCCCACATTCGATTTACTGCCCGCATAGCAGGAAAGTTTCATATCGATATAGCCTGCCGGCACGCCCCAGAGATATCCCACATAGGAAAAACGCTGCAGGGTCTTTTTTATGATCATGTTCCCGGCCGCCTCACCGTTCGATGACAGATAGTTCACACCTTTTGCAAGCCGGTTGACGGTTTCCGAATAGGAAATGTCCCCCAGACACATAACCGCATCGGGATCGATCTCCGTATCCAGATCAAAATGCCAAGAGCCAAAGAGATAGGCCATCACGGATTTATCCTCTATGGTAATCGAAAACTCCGCATACATCCTGTCTATACCGATCCTTAACATCTGGCCCATGAGATCTCCGATCAGCTGGCCGGCCACCCCGCGATGCCGGAATTGGGGGTTGACAAAAAGCCAGTCGATCCAAAGCGTTCCGTTATCAGTCTCATCTGTCGTCGCATCCAAATCCGTATCCAGGGAAAAATCCAGGTGGTAGACGATGGCGCCGACGCCGTAGGTGGTAGCATGCCGTGTACGGAGAGCCCCCAAGGCAAATCTCTTTTCCGTCAGGATCTCCTCTCTGATATCCGCCGATAAAACCGTTTTGAAAAGATCGATATTCTCTTTGTTGATCAGCGTGACCATGGGTCCCACGAACATTTCAAATTCCTCTCTGCATTTGATGGATGCAAAGAGTTTTTCCCTGCCGTAATCCGACATGGGATGGAGTCGCTTTGCAAGACCCTGCAGCAAGGCGATCTTTAGCGCATAGATGCTCTCCACGGGTTCACGATCTTCCCTGTCTTTTTCGTAGGCCATCACGTACTCCTCTAAGTGGAGGTTGATCTCCTCCAATCCCTGTTCGGACTCTCGCAGACTATTCACATAGTCATCCCAGCCTTTCCCCGTGGAATACTCCTCGCGTATTGCGTCAAGCTCCTCCCCGTTTATATCCAAGGCCTCCTCTGTCGTCATTTGTCTTGCCTTCGGATACTCCGTACTTGTAAACATAAAGCCTCCTTTATCTCTCTTTCCTGCTGCCACTGTAAACGTCCTCCCCCTTGCACTGGGAAAAGAACCTGTCAGTCAGCTTTTTCCATCTCGTTATGGCGGCGGATCACCACCTTTATTTGACCCATCGGAGATGCAGTCGCCTGCTCACACCCTCACCCGGTCTCCAGCCGACAGATAGTTTAAGTTCTTCATAAAATGACTGATGTAGTCGTATTCCTCCGCTCCGGTGCAGTGGCAGGTATAGTAAGTGCAGGGGTAGGTATCCAAAAGCACCGCACATTCCATCAGCTTATTATCCAAAGGGTGCTTCATAAAATGAAAGCCGCCGATGCACACATCCGGGGAAAACCAATCCATGATATTGACGATGCC
>JAIKZU010000078.1 GCA_024681985.1 Lachnospiraceae bacterium
ATCAATTATATCATATTTGTTTAGAGGGTGGATTCACTTTCGTTTGTGGTATCATCCGGGCGTTCCGGACGTTCGCCGTCAAATTTTCCTCCTCCCATGGGTCCGGGTCCGTTTTCACCATCCTGTCCATCCGGTTTTTCCGGAGGCTGCCCCATATCTTCCGGGCGTTCCCCATTATCTTCCGGAGGTTCGGGCATATTCTCCGGACGTTCGCCCATATTTTCCGAAGCATCTCCCGAGTTTTCCGAAGGGCCGCCGCCCATTTTACCGCGACCGCCACGACCGTTCATGCCGGCCTGGCCAACGGTGGTGGAGGTGCCCTCCAAAGTAACTTCTGTTTCCGTGTCACCGGTCTTTAAAGTGTAGGTTTCGCCGTCTGTTAAGTCAGGGCTTGAAATGACTACGGAATTATAAGACTTGGTGGGAGTAAGGCTTGCCAACACATTTCCGTTGCTGTCCGTCAGTGTGACTTCGCCGGAGACCGCGGACTCTAAATTTACCATCACAGAAGCCTGGGTAGATTCCGAGCTGAAGGTCTCTGCCATTCCGCTCATGCCCGTTGCGATGATGGTTCCTCCGGAGATGGTCCCGTTGCAGCCATCGCCGAAATCCAGCGCACCGTTGCCGTCGTTGGAAGGTCCGTCTACGGTGACGGTTCCGTCTGCCATGGTAAGATAACCGTTGGAATCCAGGCCGTCGCCCTGGGAGTTTACGCTTAAAAGTCCCCCATAGATATAGATGTGACAGTCCTCATTGGTGGCGGAGAACATATCTTTGCCACCGCCGAAACCGGAGGTTTCCCCGGAGGAATCTGCACCTCCTCCGGCATTGACGCCGTCGTCGGAGGAGGTAACAGCGATCTCGCCGCCGCTGATCACCACGATCTGTCCTTCGATCCCCTCGTATGACTTTGCAACGGAAATATTGCCGCCGTCGATACGGGTTTCCAGATCTGCATGCATGCCGTCATCCCCGGCATTGATGGTGATATTACCGTCTGCCACATAGATGTAGCCTGCTGTCTCATCCTCATTGTCATTGTTTCCGCTATGAATTCCGTCTTCGTTGGTGGTGAGATTGAGGGTGGCACCGGTGATCCGCACGCTGTCTTTTCCTGCCAGCGCGTGATCCGAAGAATTTACGATCACCTCGCCGCCGGTGACCTTTAAGTCATCCTTTGATACCACGCCGTGTCCGGTGGGTCCTTCGATGTTTAAGACACCATCCCCGTTTAATACCAGATCATCCTTGGAATAAATGACACCATCGATATTGTTGTCATCAATAGCCACATATTCTCCGGTGGTACTTAAGCTGTTCTCGGTACCCTCCGCTGTAGTGATAAAGGTTTTATCCGCTTCGATCACATAGATGCAGGCGCTGCTTTCGTTGGTGATGTTTACGCCATTTAATACGATCTGCACTTTGGCATTTTCATCATCCGCCGTATTCACCTGGATCTGACCATTTTTTAAGGAACCGCTGATTACATAGACGCCTTCTTTTGTGATGGTAAGGGTATCCCCGTCGATCTGCACCGAATCATCGGAGGCTGTGCTTCCTCCATCACTTAAAGTAACAGCGATAGCTTCCGATTCATCATAACTCCAGTCCAGATCCCGATCCGTAAACTGATCCGACGCATCAATGGTACTTCCCGTTACATCGGATGTTCCGGCCGAGGCGGCTGTCTGCTCTGCTGTATTTGCTTCCGTTTCCACAGCGCTTTCCACGCCGGACTCGGATGCGTTTTTTGAGGATGCGGATGCGCAGCCTGTCAGGGTTACGGCGCATACCGTCATCATGATCCCGATATTTTTTAATCTTTGTCTGATATTCTTATATTTCATATTTATTCTCTCCTTTCGTCATCTGATGTTATGCACACTATAAAGGAGAAAACTTAAACAAACTTTAAAGGGAATGTGAATGAAGTGTGAAAAGAAAAAAGCCCCGGCATCAGCCGAGGCAGTCGTAGTCGATGAGTAACGCCGGATGTCCGGCTTCGCAGGAATAGTAGGAAAGATCGGATACATCCCCGTAATATGCATCGCATTCCTGTAAACGTCCGATCACATCTTCGCTTTCGTCAAAGATCCCCCAGCCGGCAGCTTTATAATCCGCCACCACCTGTTGATACGCATGAAGCTGAGCGCAGTTATTTTTTTGCAATAATTCTTCCATGCGGGAATAGGGATGCCAGACCAGACATACATCCTCCTGTCTCTCTCGAAAAAAGTCCAGATTGTATTTCAACTTGGCAATGGCTGCCTCTCCCTTCGAAAGAATGGGCAGCACATCCGTATAATAAAAAATAACTTTCACACCATACCTCTACTTCACTGCATCAAAGCGCTCCCCAGCCTCCGGTTCCAAAAAGCCCTGCAGGGTAAACAATTCTTCCTGTTCCCGATAGAAGGGATAGTCATGTCCGGCAGTGCCTTTTACAAAATTCCCGTATTCACCGTAATGTCGTGCAAGTGCCGCATCCGCACCCACAGGTACGGGTATTTCCGTCATCTCAAAGGGTAAAATAAAACTGCCCTCATACCACTCTTTTCGCCGGATCCCACCTTCACCCCCTGTCACCAATTTGGGAAAATAGTCCAGATCATCCGCATCCTCCGAAGATGTCATGGCAGCGATCCGGTCTGCCAGCTGAAATAGCTGAGGGCGCAGAGGAGCATCTGCCGAAAACTTTCCTCCACAACGTGCCTCTAAAAACGCCAGATTTTTTAAGTATTCCGGCTCGTTTTTTTGCGTGTCATACTGCTGTGCCAGAACGTAGGCCATGTTGTAAAGGAGCTTTACAAACTCCCTGTTATTTGGATCCCGTGGGATATAATCCAATGGGAAGATATCAATGGCACAGATAAACGGACAGCCGAAGAATCGGGCATTTCTCTCTTCATCCCACTCCAGCCGCTCTCCCGCATAGTTTTCCACCACGGCGTGAAACTGGCAAAAGGTGCCGGTGGCATCATGATACATGGATTTGATGCGAAAATCTTCCGTTAATTCATGCGCCACGGAAAGAAACCGCATATAATCCTCCCGCTTCATAGCCAGATCGATATCGTCATCCCAGGGTATGAATCCGTGATGACGAACCGCACCAAGGAGAGTCCCCACCTCTGCGAAATACGTGATATTGTGTTTTTTGCACAGCGCATCGATCTCCGACAGGATCCTAAGCTCCGCCGCCCAAGCCTGCTTCATCCGTTTTGAGATATAAAAACCGCAGCGGGTTTCCGCCTCCAGAAATCTTTCCGTTATTTCCTGCATCTGCTTGTTTCAGTACTTTCTTCTTCATTTTTCCACCGGGAGATGTCATTCACATTCCATATCCCGGATCAGCACCGGGATACCCCGGACATTAGCCAAATGTGCCATAAGCCCCGGATCCCCGTAAAAGGCATCCACCATATGGATGGTCTTTCTGTCATCTACGGGAACCATCTGTATCCAGGGTTCCTTTTCATAAGCGCTCTTGATCTCAAAAAACTCGGTAAAGAGCGCTTCATCCTTTTCTTTCAGCATTTCCTCCATACGGCCGTAGATCTGCCAATACAATCGGATCCGTTCCGTAGATTTCGAGAAGAGCTCCAGATTCCCGCGAAGTTTCTTTAGGGCCTTTTTCCCATAAATTGCCATGGGTGCGCCATCGGTGTAGAAATACAGTTTTTTGGGGCCTTCATTTATTTCCGGCTCCGGCATATAGTCTGCCACCCGGATCACACTTTCCCAGTGGCTTTTCGTCTCCTCTCCGCCAAAATCCACCAAAGCAGAAATGTATTGTTTCCTAAGGTTTTCGGAGGGCAGGATGATCCGGTCCGCGTGCATCACCCCGGGCATCTTTGCGTAGTAATTCAGACTGAAATAGGATTTGTCATCACCGGAATCAATGCGTTTGATATCCAGATAGGGCACATAGATCAGCTCGTACGTATATTTTAATAGTGCATCGGAATAAAACACGGGATGCACGGTCATGGAAGGATTCTCGCCATCGTAGGGGATCTGAAAATAAATCCGCTTGGGATGCCGGGCTTCTAAATTGTAATCGTTAAAGGAAGTCAGCACCACATCCTCCGGATACCCGCTGTCCACGTAGTGTTCGTCGATCACCTTTCCCAAAAAGTCCGTATCAAACCAGGGGATGGGGATCACAAATACATCCACGTTCTCTTTTTGTTTCTCTTCCTTCCAAAAGTATCTGAAATGATCCCAACGCATGCCGCCCACGGTGAGGAACACCACTTCCTCCCGTCGATCCGATGACACATGAAAACTCTGCTTTAAGGTCTCCACTTGGGGGCGAAGGCTCTCATATAGCTCCGGAGCAGATTGGATGAGGCTTTCCAATTGGGTTATTTTATTTTCAACCTCTGCTTTCGCATTCCGATACTGTGCACGGGTTCTCTCCGCCAGGGTGATCTCTTCCGGATCCCACCCGTATTTCCAGCTCCTCCATCCCACTTTATCTCGCAGAATCTCTTCCTGTGCCGCATAATATGGATAGTCATGCATGCCGCCACCCTTATTCATGGTCATATAATCCCCATAACGGGATCTTAATACCTCATCATAGCAGACCGGCACAGGGATCTCCATGTTTTCAAAGGGCAGATGCATGACCTTGTCATAAGCTTCTTTTCTGCAATTGGAGGAATTAAACTTTAGCCATGCAGACATAAAGCAGACATCCTCCGCGTCCTCTCTTTTAACCTCGGATATCACTTCCTCCAGTCTGGCAAATAACTGATGGGATACATTCTTTTCCCGGTCGATCCGAATATCATACATGCCTTCCAGATTTGACAGAAATTCTTCCGCCTCATCATCGATCTCTCTTAAGCCGGCAGTCGCGGCGGCTGCATCAGCGAGGATGTTCGCCCGCTCCCTTCGTTCCGCTTCCCGCTCTGCATCCGGATACATATAATCCAAGACAAAGATATCCACTCCTGCGGCATAGGGGAAACCATGGAACTTCTCCATGAACTTCTCATCAAAACGGATAAACTCCGTATCCACCACCCGGGAAAATGCATTGAACCAGTCACCTCGATTTCGCCAGTTCAGCACAGAATACCAGTCAGGCAACTCCCCGGCATGGCGCAAAAACTCCTCATAATCCTCCCGTAGCATCACGATATCCATATCATCGTCCCAGGGGATAAACCCTCCGTGCCGAACAGTACCCAAAAGGGTGCCCGAATCCGCCATGTAAGTAATATTGTATTTATCACAGAGGGCAGAAATGTCGGAGAGCACCTCCATCTGCGCCGCCCAGCAGCGCTTCATCATACCGGTTACAAAAAAACCTTCTCTGACCTCATCACGAAAATAGGAACTGTCAAACTGCATCTTATTCTCCGGGTAGTATTTGTCACAATGTCGGATCAATGACTATCTCTATGTCTTCCGACTCATCCCTTGTGGTATTGATGGCATAGGCCATAGGCAGCCCGGAAGGTTTTTTGTCGTTGATCAAAATCCGCTCTCCATAGGGTGCCTCGTAAATAATATGATCAAAGCGAATGGCATGCTTACGCAAGAAATCCTCTGTGGACTCCTTGTATTCCAGCTTCCGGGAAGTAACAAAGATCACACAATCCTCCACGCCGATCTGCTCCAGCAGGTTTTCCGCACCGGGAAGCAGGGAGTCTGCACCGTCGATCTTGTAGCCATTGTGCTTTACAATGGTCCCGTCCAGATCCAGTATCCATGTTTTGGGAAGGGAGGACATCCTTAACTCCATAACTGTTCTCCCCGAAGCTTTGCACCGATACCGCCGCCGGGATGATTGCGCTTAAAGTCGTCCAGCGTGATCTCCAAACGTTTGGCCATCTCAATGGCGATACCCTGTAACACGATGAGGTTTACCGTCGTGGAGTTATTGGGTACGATGTCCCATTCATCTCCCTCATTGTCCAGATCCAGCATCAGGATCTTATCATCGGGCAACAGTTCCGCGCTCTTTCCGTTTTTGGCAAAGGAAAACAGCCAGGTATTCGTGCCTCGCTCCAGCAAATGGGAGATCAGATCGACCGTCTCCACCGTATTTCCGCCCTTTGACAAAACGATCACCAGATCCTTTTCTCCAACCATACCCAGATCTCCGTGTACCGCGGTATTGGTATGCAAAAATCGTGCATCTATACCAAAGGAGTTTAAGGTACCTACGAATTTTTCACAGATGGGCACGTTCTTTCCCAGTCCACTGGCAATGATCTTTCCGCCGGAACGGATCGTCTCCATACACTGATCCACCAGCGAATCATACACCGTCTTGTCTATGGACTCCATGGAATCCCTGATGGTTTTAAGCACTTCCTCATAATAAGCGATCATGATTATCCCCCTTGTTCATTTATATTATTTCAGCGATCTTCCTTCATCGCCTCATTTAAGATCCATAAGCCATTGTAAAACGCACCGCAGATGGAATCATAATCCTCCCATGCGTATGTAGTCAGGGAAAGCCAGATGATGGCATGCAATAGGTGCATCTGCTGCCTCGTCACTTCCTCCCCCAAAAGTGCAAAGAAGTCCTCTTCCATGTCCTCCCAATGATTGGAGTCCACCTGCAGTTTCACCTCATCCTCTTCGATCTGTAATCGGAATCGTTTCAGATTAAACTGATCGTAATTCCCCACAAGTGAATAATAGAGTTTTACCCAATCATAGGCCGGATCGCCGTAAAGCTCCGTGGTGCCGAAATATCCTCTGGGGTCGATCATCACGGGGCTACCGTCTGCCCGCAGCATCATGTTACTGAAAGTACAATCCCCATGCAAAAGCCGAAACTCTGCCGGCAAATAGGACATCACTTTTTGCGTCAGCCAATCTTTACAGAAAAAAACGTTCCTGCACTTTATGCCGTTTATGGTAATCCATTCATCCTTTGCAAATGGTACCAGTTCTTCCACCTTTTCCAATCGTTTAAAAGTCTTTCCGATGTAGGCATCGTAAAAACTGTCCCGATCTGTGGTGCACCCCTCCATGTGATGGATCTCGCGGATACAGTCGATCAACTGTCTTAGGACTTCTTTTTTTTGATCCGGTTCCAGATCGTATTCAAAAATATTCTTTCCGTCGATCCGCTCCATAACGATGGGATTGGTGTCGTAGATCCTGGGAACGTTCTTAAAATTCTTGTCCTTAACCTTTTGATACCAGGCATTCTCTCTGACAGCCAGGGTTCTGCCCTGCTCGTCGATGCCCTCTTTTATGATCCGATCTCCCTCCACGGTGATCCGGTTGAAAGGGCGGCAGCGGCTGCCGGTCAGCTTTTGGTATTCGGATAGAAGCCCGTATTCTTTGGTGTGATACAGAGGATACTCCTCCATGGAAAGATTTTTTTCCTTTAACCAGCGAACGAACTCTCCCTCTGCAGGCACATCCTTAATCTTTTCTTTGTCCGTAAAGATAAAATGTCCCGCAACACCCTGGACCTCGCTGGGTTCTTCTTTAAATATGCCCTCCTCATAACTCCAGCGGCACCGAAAATCCTTTGCGATACCCACATAGTCCCTCTCCTTTGTCGGCATTTCATATTCCCGGGGCAGGATCAGGTCACTCCAGATCAGCATAAAGGGGGTGCTGTCGGGAATGTATGTGATGGCATCGGAAATGCCGGCACAGGTCCCCTTTTTCCCTCGGGCATCCACCAGATCGTAGGAGACTTCCGCAAAAGCATGCAGGTAGTTTTTCATCACCTCGTATTTGTAATCACCGATAACGATAAAATGAGCCTGCGGATATTTCCGAAATAGATGAAAAAGCATGGGCAGATTGTCCACTGG
>JAIKZU010000085.1 GCA_024681985.1 Lachnospiraceae bacterium
CACAAGCGGCTATTCTAACGACGACAGCTTCAGAAATTTTGAGTGGCGGGATAACAGAGACGGAACATTCACATTGACGCCCCGTTTCTTTTCGTGATACAGCTGCGAGAGACAGGTTGCCATCTTTCCGGAACCGGGTCCCGGTGCAGTGATCACCACCAGGGGACGGGTAGTCTTTATATAGTCGTTTTTCCCGAAGCCTTCTTCGGATACGATGAGTTCCACATTTCCGGGGTAGTCTTCGATACGATTTAAGATATAGGAGGAGATGCCTAGATTCTTAAGCTTTTCACGGAAGTGATCCGCATCCGGTTCCCCGGTGTACTGGGTGATGGCTACAGAGCCTACATAAAGTCCCAGTCCGTGAAACACATCGATGAGACGAAGGACGTCCTGGTCGTAGGTGATCCCCCAGTCTCCCCGCATTTTATTGGAGGCGATGGCCCCTGCGGAAATGGCAATAACAACTTCCGCCTGATCCTTCAGTTGCAACAGCATCTTCATTTTGGAATCGGGCTCAAATCCGGGCAGTACACGGGAGGCGTGATAGTCGTCAAACAGCTTTCCGCCGAACTCCAGATAGAGCTTGTCTCCGAAGTGAGAGATCCTTTCCTTTATGTGTTCTGATTGCATTTTCAGGTATTTGTCGTTGTCAAAACCGATCTGTTTCATTTCTGCCTCCTGCATCCTAATATTCATAAATCCAAAAACGTACAAATTATAGCATTGAAACAATATATTTACAATAAGAAGCTAAGTGCTGAGGGAGGGAGAAAAAAAGAGGGGGGAGCAATAGAAATTTTAGATTGAAAAAACGGGGTAAAAAGTTATAATGATTATCGTGGTTTTACCATGATAGTATTTCACCAGAACAAAAGAGGAGGAAAGGAATGGAGAAACTATTCAAACTTAGTGAGAACGGCACGAGTGTTCGCACAGAGATCGTGGCCGGCCTTACGACATTTATGACAATGGCATACATTATTGCCTTAAACCCCAACCTGTTGACGGGGTTTGATGTCGGATCCCAGCTTTGGAACGGAGTTTTCCTGGCAACCTGTATTGCTTCCGCCATCGGTACATTTTGTATGGCGTTCTTAGCAAACAAGCCTTTTGCCATGGCTCCCGGAATGGGATTGAACAGCTTCTTTGCCGTTGTTGTTACAAACATTGTAGCCATCACCGGAATGACTTATGTGGCTTCTTTCCAGGCAGCACTTTGCATTGTCTTCATCGAAGGTGTCGTATTCTTGATCTTGTCCCTTTTAAATATCCGGGAAAAGATCGTAAACGCCATCCCGTTGCCTGTTCGTATGGGTATCGCACCGGCCATCGGTATCATGCTCATGAACATCGGCTTCGGCAGCAATGTAGGTGTATATGATGCGGATGGTAATGCTCATTTTGTAATGGCAGACTTCTTTGGATCTCTGACCCCCAAGCTTTTAAGTGATGCCATGGGTGACAGCTATGCCACCATGGTGCTTACAGTCATCACCATCTTTGTGGGACTGTTTGCCATTATCTTCTTTAGTCATAAGGGATTTAAGGCAGCCGTTCTTTTGGGTATGCTGGTTGCATCCGTAGTTTACTGGATTGGTGAGGCTCTTTTCTTGGGCATCAATCCTTTCGCTTCTTTGGCAACTGCATCCTTTGTACCGCCTTTTGCAGATATGGCACAGGTTACCCTGTTTAAGCTGAACTTTGCAGGCTTTGTACAGATCGGTTGGTTTACCATCATCACATTGGTCATCACCTTCTGCCTCATCGATATGTTCGATACCATCGGCACATTGGTGGGAACCGCTTCCCGTGCAGGTATGGTCGACAAGGAAGGCAATATGCCGCAGATGAAGGAGGCGCTGACCTCCGACGCCATCGGAACCATTACGGGATCCCTGACAGGTACTTCCACCGTCACCACATTTATCGAGTCTGCATCCGGTGTGGAAGCAGGCGGACGTACGGGTCTTACAGCACTGACAGCAGGTGTGCTCTTCCTTTTGAGCATGTTTTTGGCTCCTATTGCAGCCATCATCCCTGCAGCTGCTACATCATCCGCACTGATCTATGTTGGTGTGCTGATGCTCATGGGTCTTTCCAATGTTGATTTCCATGACCTTTCACAGGCAGTTCCGGTATTCTTGATGCTCATCGCTATGCCTATTTCCGGATCCATCGGACATGCCATCGGTATTGCTTTGATCTCTTATACCATCATCAAGCTCTTTACAGGAAAGGCAAAGGAAGTTTCCGTCCTTACCTATGTGCTTGCCATCATCTTTGTGATCAAGTTCTTCCTGATCGTTTAATAAAAGAGAGCAGGTCTTTACGAAGTAAGATGAGACACGGTATTTGTTTTTTGCAAATACCGTGTTTTTTTATGCTTTTTCTGTTATACTTTTAAACAGTATGGGAGACGAAGAGAAATGCTGTTTCCCGTAGGATCAGAAAGAAACTATTATGGCTAATGATTATAAAAACTGGGAAAAACTGGACAACACGGCCCTCGTGTTTCCAACCATCGCGACAGACGAACTTACGAATACTTACCGGATCAGTGTGATGCTTAATGAAGAGGTGGAGGGAGCACTTTTGCAGGAGGCCTTGGATATTCTTCTTCCGAAGATTCCGGGATTCAACCTTCGCCTTCGTACCGGTTTTTTCTGGTATTATCTTGAGGAGAACGGAAAGCCTGCACCCCGGGTGGTGGAGGAGAACACGTACCCCTGTCGACGGATCTATCCCAATCGAAACAATAATTATCTTTTCCGGGTGACCTACTTTAAAAACCGGATCAATATCGAAGTCTTTCATGCATTGGCAGATGGGATGGGAGGCGCTGTTTTTTTGCGGGAACTCACCTATCAGTATCTTCGGCTGAAGCATCCGGCGCTGCGAGAGAAGTTCGGAGACGGACTCAGTGAGGAAACCTCCTTAGACCGGGAGGACAGCTATAAGGCCAATTATAAAAAGGCTTCTAAGAGTGTCTATAAGACCAAGCGAGCCTTCCTTTTTAAGGGAGAAAAACTTCCCTTCGGCGGATTCGGTGTGGTGCATGGGTTTATGCCTTTAAGTGAATTAAAAAAGGTCAGTAAGGAAACCTATGGTATCAGTATCAATGAATACCTGATCTCTGCATTTGTATATGCGGCCTGGGAAGCAAAGGGACGGTTCATTTCCGCAGATCGCCCCCTTCGGGTGGCGGTGCCTGTCAATCTGCGACCTTATTTTAATTCCATTACCACAAAGAACTTTTTCGTGATGGTTTCTGCGGAGTTTGTGCCGGAAAAGGATGTGTATACCTTCCGGGAGATCTGTGAGATCATTCATGAGAGTTTAAAGGAGCAGATCACAAAGGAACACTTAGAGGCGATCTTTTCTTATAACGTTTCCAATGAGCAGTATCTCATCGGAAGAAGTGTGCCCCTGTTCTTAAAAAATGCTGCTATTAAGCTGGTTTATACAAAATCAGCCTTGGCCAATACCACCACCATTACCAATATGGGCAGTATTCAGGTAAAGGAAGCCTATGAGCCCTATATAAAAGGATTCCACGGCTTTTTGTCTTTTTCGAAAGGGCAGGAGCTGAAGGCTACCATCTTTTCCTACAAGGACACCCTGGCCTATAGTTTCACTTCCACGTACGAGGAGGCGGCGATCCAGCGCAGAGTGTTCCGCCAGATCGCAAGTGATGGGATCCGGGTGGAGATAGAAACTAACGGAGTATATTATGAGTAAGAAATGTCAGCATTGCGGTGTATATATCCTGGATGATACCGACAGATGCCCGCTGTGTCATGGGGTTTTGGACGGAAACGAAGCCGGCATTCAAAGCTATCCGAACATCGTGGATAAAATGAAAAAGATGAGCCTGGCGCTGCGGATCTTACTAAGCGCCTGGATCGTTACCATGATCGCATTGGGGATCGCCAGCTATTACAACCCCAAAATGTTGGTGGCGACCCATGTTGTCGGGGTGATCACTTTTTATGTTTTGTTCATGTTGTGGCTGATGAGCCGCCCGTATTACGGATACATCAAACGGATCTATCTGGCCATTATCGTGGGCGTGGTAATGGTGATCTCTCTGGACTGGATCTTAGGTTATCGGGGATGGTCCTTAAATTATGTTCTGCCTGCGGGACTGATCCTTTTGGATGTGGCGCTTATTATCCTGCGTCTGATCAACCGTCGGAACTGGCAGAGTTATATGGTGCATCAGCTGGGGATCATTTTACTGGGGCTGGTTCCCGCCTGGTTCATTCATATCGGTTGGATCCGACATCCGATCCTTTCCGTTTGTGCCATTGCGATCTCCCTGGTGATGTTCGTGGTCACCCTGATCCTGGGAGGCCGGGCTGCCAGAACGGAGCTGAAGCGTCGATTTCATGTTTGACGTAAAAACGGATCCATTGGCGCTGTTGACGTAAAACTTAGATTTTTTTATAATCTTATAGATAAAAATGATTAGTTCATGTCGAGGTGAATTCTTATGAAAAAAATCAGCCGAACACTATCAGGCTTTCTGTTGTCTTTGTGTCTTTTGTTCTCTTTCGGTTCCATAACCACTTATGCGGCAGGTTCCACCATAATCGATCTGTCCACGAAATCTCCGAAGGTAGGAGAGAAGATCACCATGACGGTGACGGGATCGGAGTCTTCCACCATCACGGTAAAGTATAATTCTTCCGTACTCAGCTTTGCGGATTGTAATGTATCCGGATTTACCACGGAAGGAAATTCCGTGACATTTACCGGTACCAACGGTGCGGTGACATTTACGGCGGCAGCTGCCGGAGGATCTGATCTGATCGTTTCCTCCTCCACGTTGACAGGGTCCTCCACCCATGTAAATGTATCCGATGGTGCGGAAGCACAGCCGGCACAGGAGGCACCTGCAGAGGAAGCACCTGCACAGGAGGCTCCTGCAGAGGAAGCACCGGCAGAACCGGAAGCAGTTCCTACAGAGGAGGGAAGTGATGCTGCCGAAGATGAAGTGAGTGTGATATCCGCACCGGCGGCAGGATCCGATGTAGTGGGAACCGGCGTCAGCGGAGAAGATTATGACTTTTTGATCGGAGACGTCCATTATGTGGTTTCCGAGCGTTTTTCCGACAGTGAGATCCCGGCGGGATTCGAGAAAGTAAAACTTACCATTCATGACAAGACCTATAACGAAGTGACCAATGGAACACTTACACTGATCTACTTAAAACCTGCGGACAATACCCAGGGCAGCGGTGTCTTTTATATCTACGACGAAGGAACGGATACGGTTTCCAACTTTATACTTTTGGGAAGCCGTGACAACTACATCATCCGGATGACGCCTCCCATGGCTTTCAGCGCCCATTTGGTAGAAGCTACCTGCACCATGGAAGATGTGACCTTCACCGGATTTCAGGTAAGCGGTGCTGCCAACGAGTTCTACTATGTGTATGGTGTAGACCGGGAGGGAACCGAAGGTTGGTATACTTTTGATTCCTCCAACAATACCTTTATGCGGACCAATACGGATGCCTTTGCCGTATTCGAACAGCTCTCCCAGGCCGCGGAAGAAGATACGGAGGATGAGGCGGAGGAAGAGGACAAAAAAGAAAAAAAGAGTATCAAGGCACAGATCACGGAAAAACTGGAGGCTCTCTCCGATGGAGATAACCTTCGAAAGATCATCGCTGTTTTAGTGCTCATATTGGCCCTTATTATCGTAATCTTTATCAATCTCACTGTTTCCCGCCGCCGCAGAGAAGAAGAAGAGGATATCTTCGGAGAAGACGATGAGGAAGACGATGACGAGAGAGATTATCGTCCCGCACGTCGCGGTTCAAAGGAAGGAAAAAGATCTTCCGCGGATGATGAGGAGGATGATGACGAAGACGAGGACGAAGAGGAAGAAAAGCCCCGTCGCGGATTCTTCTTTAAGCGCAAAGATGATGACATCTGGGCTGAGCGGGAAGAAGAGGAGCCGGAGGTGACGCCCAAAAAGAAAGCGGACAGCGAGCCGGATCCCGCCAAAACGAAAAAAGACGTGGATCTGATGGATTTAAATAACCTTTAGGAATTTAAAAAAATGGAAAAAACAAAACAGTTAAAAAAGGCCATTGATTATGCGAAGCGGGTCTCCAAGCGCTTCGGACATAATTATATCGGTACGGAGCATTTGCTTTTGGGGCTTCTGCGACAGACGGATACCCTGGCCTATACATTATTGGAAAAAGAAAACATCACAGAAGAGAATGTGGTACAGCTCATCACGGAATTCATCGCTCCCGACAGCAATGTGACGGTGATGGAGCGGGACGGTTTCACCCCGAAGTTTGAGGAATTAATGGCCCAAGCAGAGGAAGAAGCGAAGACTTGCCACAGTAAAAAGCTGGGAACGGAGCATGTGCTCTTGGCGATCTTACGTACGCCGGAATGCGCAGCTACACGGCTTTTGGCTTCTTTGGATGTGAATCTGCAAAAGCTATTTACCGCTGTGATCTCAGCCATGGGACAGGAAGGCGTAAACTACCGTGAGGAGACCATGTCACACGGACGTCCGAAAAACGGACGGAGTGCGCTGGACACTTACTCCCGGGATCTCACCGCTCTGGCGGCAGAAGGAAAGCTGGATCCCATCATCGGCAGAAATGACGAGATCCAAAGAGTGATCCAGATCTTAAGCAGACGTGGGAAGAATAATCCCTGTCTCATCGGTGAGCCCGGTGTGGGAAAGACCGCCATCGTAGAAGGCCTGGCGGAAAAGATCGAAACAGGTATCGTGCCGGATTCCGTCAGAGGCAAGCGACTTTTGACCTTGGATCTGTCCGGTATGGTGGCAGGATCCAAATATCGCGGGGAGTTTGAAGAACGTATCAAAGCCGTACTTCGGGAAGTGACGGAGGCCGGAAATGTGATCCTCTTTATCGACGAAATCCATACCCTGATCGGGGCAGGAGGAGCCGAGGGTTCCATCGATGCGGCGAATATGCTAAAGCCTGCCATGGCCAGAGGCGAGATCCAGGTCATCGGTGCCACCACAATTAATGAGTACAGAAAGCACATCGAAAAGGATGCTGCTTTGGAAAGAAGGTTTCAACCGGTTACGGTGGAGGAGCCTTCCGTAGAGGAGACAAAGAATATCTTAAAAGGTATCCGTGAGATCTATGAGAAGCATCACCATTTGATGATCTCCGATGAAGCGTTGGATGCCTGTGCCGAACTTTCGGAGCGTTATATCTCCGATCGGTTCCTTCCCGATAAGGCCATCGATCTCTTGGATGAAGCAGCCGCTCGTCTTCGTCTTATGGCGGTAAAGGCACCGGAGCACATCTATGAGTTGGAAGAAGAGGCTCACGGAAAGGACCGCCAAATGGAAGAGGCGCTGATGGATGGTCGTATCGCCGATGCAGCCGCCATTCGAAAGGAAAAGGCGGCTCTTACAGAGAGTATCTCTCGTCTGCAGAAGCGCTATGAAAAGAGCAAAAACCGGATCAAACAGACCCTTACCTATGATGATGTGGCGGATGTGGTTTCCGTTTGGACAAAGATCCCTGCCTCGCGGTTGACGGAATCCGAAACTCATCGGTTGAATCGTTTGGAAAAGACACTGCACAAGCGTGTCATCGGACAGGAAGAAGCAGTGAGCGCCGTTTCCCGTGCGGTACGTCGCGGCAGGGTAGGTTTAAAGGAACCCGGCAGACCCATCGGATCCTTCTTATTCTTGGGTCCCACCGGCGTAGGGAAAACGGAAGTCTCAAAAGCCTTAGCCGAAGCAGTGTTCGGTTCAGAGGATTCCATGATCCGTGTGGATATGACGGAGTACATGGAAAAGCATTCCGTTTCAAAGATGATCGGATCCCCTCCGGGATATGTGGGTTACGATGAGGGAGGACAGCTTTCCGAAAAAGTCCGCAGAAACCCCTATTCCGTGATCCTCTTTGACGAGATCGAAAAAGCGCATCCCGATGTCTTTAATATCCTCTTGCAGGTTTTGGACGAGGGACATATTACGGATTCCCAGGGACGAAAGGTAGACTTTAAGAATACCATCATTATCATGACCTCCAATGCAGGTGCAAAGGAGATCATGGAGCCCAAGCATTTAGGGTTTGCCCAGGAAGATAACGAAAAGCAGGATTATGAGTTTATGAAAAACCGGGTGTTCGAAGAGTTAAAGCATCTCTTTAAACCGGAGTTTTTAAACCGTATCGACGAGACCATCGTATTTAGAGCCCTTAACAAGCAGGATATGGCAAAGATCGTCACCATTATGACGAAGTCTCTGACAGAGCGATGCCGTACACAGATGGATCTGTCGTTGGATATCCGGTCATCCGCGAAAAAGTACATCGTGGAAAAGGCCTTTGATCCGAAGTTTGGAGCCAGACCCTTGCGGAGAAAGATCCAGACGGATATCGAAGACGCTTTGGCGGAGGAGATCCTCTCCGGGAAAATCAAGAACGGATCCAAAGTGAGAATATCCGCCAAAAAAGACAAGATCGTATTTGAGTCCGCTTAAAGCAGGCGGTCATAGAAAGTAACAGACCATATTAGTTTCAGTCACAATCAGGAGGGAGAAGACATGGCTGTAATCAGTGAACTGATTCGCGAAGAATCGGACGGCACCATCAGTTTTGGAGATTATACCTTAGACTCCAAAAGCAAGAAGGAGGACTTCAAGCATGACGGGGATCTCTACAAGGTAAAGACCTTTAAAGAGATCACAAAGCTGGAGAGAAACGGAATGTTTGTTTATGAATCGGTACCGGGCACTTCCGTTGATCATTTGAAAGTATCCGAAAAGGAAGTCTCTTTTTCCGTAGAGGGATTTGAGGATGCACAGGTTACGTTGGAATTAGAGCCCGAGACGGAATACGATATCACCGTGGGTGGTACGAATGCGGGCGTCATGAAGACAAATCTCGGCGGAAAACTCAGCTTAAGCGTGGAGATCAACGAGGGTAGCAGCGTACCGGTCGTGGTTTCCAGAAAATAGGGTAAACATGGCAGGAAAAAAATCATCCGTATTCTTTTGCCAGAACTGCGGATATGAATCCGCCAAATGGATGGGACAGTGCCCCGGCTGCAAAGAGTGGAATACCTTTGTGGAAGAGGCACTTAACCGGGCGGAAGTAAAAAGCATCAAAGCAAGCGCCGACGTAAAACCTTCCAAATTATCCGAGATCGCCATGACGGACGAGGCCCGTGCCACCACCGGGTTAAAGGAATTGGACCGGGTTTTGGGAGGCGGCGTCGTAAAGGGATCCATGGTTCTCGTGGGTGGAGATCCCGGGATCGGCAAATCAACCCTTCTTTTACAGGTGTGTCAGAACATCTGTAAAAAGGGTTTTTTTGTACTGTATATTTCCGGTGAGGAATCCCTGCAGCAGATCAAACTGCGGGCAGAACGTATCGGTACCTTTGACGATCACTTAAGTCTTTTGTGTGAGACCAATCTGACACTTATTAAAGGCGTGATCGAAAAGACCAAACCGGATATGGTGATTATCGATTCCATCCAGACCATGTTCGATGAGGAGATCTCTTCTGCGCCGGGCAGTGTGACACAGGTGCGGGCCTCTACATCCGTTTTGATGCAGATCGCAAAAGGATCGGCCATCACGGTCTTTGTGGTGGGACATGTGACGAAGGAAGGCGTAGTGGCAGGTCCCAGGGTCTTAGAACATATGGTGGATACGGTGTTGTACTTTGAAGGAGACCGTCATGCCAGTTACCGGGTGCTGCGCAGCGTGAAAAACCGATTTGGCTCCACCAATGAGATCGGTGTGTTTGAGATGCGGGAAACGGGACTTTTTGAAGTGGAAAACCCTTCTCAGTACATGCTGGAAGGAAAGCCAAAGGATGCCTCCGGTTCCGTGGTGGCGTGCTCCATGGAGGGGAGCCGTCCCCTGCTTTTGGAAGTCCAGGCATTGGTTTCCCGTACCTCCTTCGGTAATCCCAGACGGACGGCAAACGGAGTGGATTACAATCGTGTGAACCTTTTGATGGCAGTATTGGAAAAGCGGGTGGGTCTTCATATGGGAGATTATGATGCCTATGTCAATATTGCCGGCGGTATCAAAATGAACGAGCCGGCGGTGGATCTGGCAGTGATCATGGCGCTTTATTCTTCCTATAAAGAAAAGCCGATTGACGAGGGTACGGTATGCTTCGGAGAAGTGGGCTTAAGCGGAGAAGTGCGATCTGTGTCCATGCCCTTAGTCCGGGTGCAGGAAGCAAAGAAACTGGGCTTTTCTACCATCATCCTTCCCAAGGTGTGTTTAAAGACGGTGGGAAAAGTAGAAGGTGTCAAACTAATCGGCGTAGAAAATATCAGAGAAGCAGTAGATGTGCTTTAGAGTTTAATTATGGTAGAGAATCAGACCCATTGTCCCGCCTGCGGTGCGGAGTTGATCGAAAAAGAACTGAAAAATGAAGGGATCATCCCTTACTGTCCTGTCTGTAACGAGTATCGATTTCCTATGTTTAATACAGCGGTGTCCATGATCGTTATCGATCCGAAAAGGGCGAAAGTCCTATTGATCCGGCAGTACGGCAGGCCCTTTAATATCTTAGTGGCAGGTTACGTAAATCGGGGCGAGCGGATGGAAGATGCGGTGGTCCGGGAGATCAAGGAAGAGACCGGTATGACAGCGACGAGAGTCCGGTTTAATCGAACAAAGTTCTTTGCACCTTCCAATACTCTGATGTGTAACTTTACTGCCTGGGTTTCGGATGCGGAAAAGATCTCTCCCAATGAGGAGATCGACGCCTATGAGTGGTTTTCCTTTGCGGAGGCCCGACGACAGATCAAGCCGGACTCATTAGCATCTGATTTTTTAGACGCATATCTGGAGGAATTCGGTGTGATCCCTCTCGAGGATACGGGGAAAAAAGATCCTCTGGCCTGGGAGGAAATCAGCTGCGAGCATCTGATCAAAGACGAGTGGATCGATCTGCGGAGATCTGCCTACCGTTTTCCCGACGGCAGTGTGTTCGAACCATATTACAGCTACAGTCGCAGGGATTATGCAGTGATCGTTGCTACGGATGAAGCGGGCAGATACATTTGCGTACGGCAATATCGGCAGGGGATCAGACGAGTGACCACGGAATTTTGTGCAGGCGGACTGGAACGAGGGGATGGAAAGCAGTACGGACCTCGTGATATATCCCGTGTGGAAGATGCGTTGGCTGCGGCAAAGCGGGAACTAATGGAGGAAACGGGCTATGAAACAGATGAATGGGAGCACCTGTTATCCATACCCTCCAACGCCACCATGGCGGATAACTACGGACATATCTATGTGGCAACGAACTGCAGAAAGGTGGCAGGACAGTCTTTGGATGAGACGGAGTTTTTAAATGTGCTGTTGCTTTCGGAAGAGGAATTAAAAGAAGAGATCCAAAGTGGTGAGTTCCCCCAGGCCATGCATGTACTGGCGTACCTGCTTTTTAAGGAGAAGGGAAAAAACGGTATTTGAACACACAATTCAGACAATTTTGCATTAATCAATAAATAGTACTACTTTAATAAAATACTAAAAATGCGGTTGACACCGCATTTTTTAAGTGATAGTATATCAACTGTTCGCGAAAGCGAGCGACAAAAGAACCTTGATAACTGAACAGTAGAAAAACCTTGAAAGTTTCGAGAAAAAGCAGATAAATAGATCTGCACAAGCGAACAGCTTTCTTTTAAAGAAGGAAGCAACCTTTAAAACAGTAACTTTTAGGAAAAAAGCTAAGCTTAATTCTGAAAGGGATGGATTCTTAAAAGGAAGTTCTATTGCACTAGATTCGAACAGCGCA
>JAIKZU010000090.1 GCA_024681985.1 Lachnospiraceae bacterium
ATCACCACTCCGTTATCGGACGCGATGAGACGAAAACCGCTGATGATGAACTCTCTGGCAATGATCACGATACAGATCCATGCCGGAAGAGATTGCAAAGCCACGAGACAGATCATACCGGAGCATACCAAAAGCTTATCAGCCAAAGGATCCATGAATTTTCCGAAGTTCGTGATGAGATTGTATTTACGTGCGATCTTTCCGTCCAGCATATCCGTAAGACTTGCTAAGATAAACAGGATCTCCGCAATGATACGACATGTAAAATTGTCCGGAGCGATCAATAAGGCCAAAACAAAGAAGGGAACCATGATCACTCGCAATATGGTGAGCTTATTCGGTAAATTCATCTTCCAATTCTCCAATCAGATCATATTCTTTTTCTTTCGTGATATGTACGGAAACGATGTCTCCGCTAAACAATTCTTTGTTTGTTTCGATAAATACCAAGCCGTCCACATCGGGCGCATCTCTGTAGGAACGAGCGGCATATACGCCGTCTTCCACTTTTCCTTCGATGATACACGGCATATTTTTGTGGATCAGGGAAGAATTCTTTTCAAATACCAGCTTTTGCTGTAACAGCATGAGGGCATCTCTTCGCTGATCTTTTAAAGTATCATCGATCTGATCTTCCATTTCTGCCGCTTTTGTGCCTTCTTCCCGGGAGTATGAAAAAGCGCCTACCCGATCAAAAGCCATCTCTTTGACGAAATCCAGTAATAATTGATGGTCGGATTCCGTTTCTCCGGGGAACCCGCAGATAAAAGTGGTTCGGATAGCAATATCCGGGATCTCACTTCGTAGTTTTTCGATGGTAAGTTTGATCACTTCGGATCTGGTCTTTCGTCCCATCCGACGAAGGATCTCGTCCGATGCATGCTGAATGGGCATATCGATGTAATGACAAACCTTCGGATTCTCTTTGATCTCGGTGATCAATTCGTCAGTGATCTCCTCCGGATAACAATACAGCAAACGGATCCACTGAATCCCCGGAATTTCCGAAAGCTTTCTTAACAAAATCGGCAAGGATTTCTGCCCATAGAGATCCGTGCCGTATAATGTAACTTCCTGGGCTACCAGGTTTAATTCCTTGATCCCGTCCTCAGCCAGTTTTTTTGCTTCTGCCACCAGATCCTCCATGGGATAGCTGCGATAGCTTCCGCGGATGGATGGGATCACACAATAGGTACAACGTTTGTCGCAACCCTCTGCGATCTTTAGATATGTATAGGGCAAAACGCTGGAATACCTTCGACCGGAAAGCTTGGGAAGGGATGAAAAATCCCGGATCACGGTAACCGGTTGATAACCGGGTCTTTTATGATCCATAAGGGCTTTTCGGATCACGGAAACGATCTCGTCATAAGCATTCGTGCCGATAATGGCGTCCACTTCCGGCAGATCCTTTAAAACTTCATCAGTAAATCGCTGCCCCAGGCAACCGGCAAGGACTAAAAGCTTAAGATTTCCTTCGGTTTTCAATCTGCCAAGAGATATCACGGTATTGATGCTCTCTTCCATGGCATCTCCGATGAAACAGCAACTGTTTAATACCACGATATCCGCATCTTCCGGCTCCGGTGTAAATGTAAAACCATCCTGCTCCAAAAGATACAGCATATGTTCGGAATCCACCAGATTTTTATCACAACCTAAGGATACAAAACAAACTTTCATTTATTCCTCTTCGGGGATTGCCTCTTCTTCGTCCTCATCTTCCTCTTCCGAATCTTCTAAAGCGGATCCGTCGGAAGGTTCCGCTTCCTTGTTTTCGGCCTCTTCCAATGCTTTTAAGGACATCTTTTCTTTGTATTCTTTTAATTCCTGCTCTTTTTCTTCCACTTCTTCGGCGGATAAGATCTTTAATTTGCCGTCATATAGTTCTTTTACGGCAATGGATAAAGGCTTCATGTTTTCCGCGTGATCGATATAGGGGTCATCTCCGGATACGATCTGACGCGCACGCTTTGCTGTGGCGGAAACAATGCTGTAACGGCTGTTTACAACCGGTTCCTCACCTACCAAAGCGGTATCCTCGTTCACCACCTTCATTAATTCCACATAAGACGGATGTATCATTTTAATTATCTCCTTTCGAAAACACTTCCAGTTCTTTTTTCATGATCTCTATATTATTAAGATTACGATGAATCCTGAATTTCTCATTTTGAATGGTCTCGTGAACCCGTTCCACACATTCATCCAGATCGTCATTGACTACCAGATAATCATACTGATCCATCAGAAAAGACTGCTGGTAAGCCAGATCCAGACGCTGTTCAATGACTTCCTTGGTCTCCGTGCCTCTGCCCACCAGACGTTCCTTTAACTGTTTGGCATCCGGAGGCGTCACAAATAGCAAAAGCGCATCAGGATAGATCTTTTTCACCTGCAGTGCGCCGTTGATCTCGATCTCTAAGATCACATCTTTGCCTTCTTCGACCAGAGAGTCCACATAGGACTTGGGAGTTCCGTAGTAATTACCGTTAAAATTGGCATACTCCAAAAACTCGCCGTCTTCGATGAGGCACTCAAACTGTTCTTTGGTTTTGAAAAAATAGTCTCGACCTTCTTTTTCACCGGTACGCTTGTCTCGCGTGGTGGCGGATATGGATAAATGATAGGCATCTTTGTGTTTGTCTAAAAGATGTTTCATTATGGTTCCTTTGCCGGCACCGGAGAATCCGGAAAGCACGATGACCAGACCTTTGTTAAAATTCATGGCATCTTTCCTATTCGAGATTTTGGATCTGTTCGCGGATCTTTTCGATGAGTGTCTTTAATTCGATCCCAAGATCGGCAATGGTAACATCGGTGGATTTGGAAAGAATGGTATTGGATTCCCGGTTCATCTCCTGGGCCAGAAAGTCCATCTTCTTACCTACCTCCGCATCCTTTTGCAATGTGGCCTTCGCTTCTTTGATGTGGCTGTTCAAACGAACGATCTCTTCATCTACACAGATCTTGTCCGCATATAAGACCACTTCCGCAGCGATACGGCCCTCATCGATCTGATTATTATCCAAAAGTTCTTTGGTCTTTTGCAGTAAACGGGATTTGTATTCTTCGATGATCTCTGGAGAACGATCCTTTACTTTTGCCACCAAAGATTCCATTTCGTTCAGTTTTTCCAAAAGATCCTCTACCAGCCGGTCTCCTTCGGACTTTCGATTGGCAATAAAATCATCGATGGCACCGGAAAATGCATGATTTAGTATCCTTTCCAGTTCCTCTAAGTCTTCGTCCTTTGCTTCCTCCGTAAAGACATCGGGGAAACGGGCCAAAAGACCTAAAGATATATTATCCGTCATGGAAAACTGTTCTTTAAGTTGCATCAGCCCGTCGTAATACTCCCGGGCGATATGGGGATGATAGACAATGGAAGCCACAGAATCAACATTTTCTTCGTAGCTGACGAACACATCGACTTTTCCTCTGCTGATGCGGCTTTTGATGAGATTCCTCGCATCATTTTCATAGAATGAAAACTTCCGCGGGAGCTTCAGATTCATATCTAAAAATCGGTGATTAACGGACTTCATCTCCACGATCACTTTTAAGGTTTCGGTATCCAGTTCATAATGGCCGAATCCGGTCATACTGTTTGCCATACAGATCTACTCCATAAATCATAAATACAAGGTCACAAACGATTTGATTTTGTACACCCTTAACAGATTGCAGGTGATAAAGAGCATAGTTCACCTGCAATCGATTGCATCAATTTATTATATGAAAGTAGGAAAAATATGTCAATTATGACTTCGTAGAGCGCGTGCGTTGGTATCTATGGTCTTTCCGAATACGAAAAATCTGTCGTAAAGGTATTCCGTCACAAAGTTTAAGAGCATGGTCAAGATCATAACCAAAAAATCATTCCAGCCTAAGGATTCCACCAGATAGTTTCCGCCGATGGTGGAAAGAGGCGTAAATATCACGTAAAAAACAGCCACCTTTGCCATGGCAATGGGGATATTATTGGCGGATTGGAATGTAAACTGTCTGTTTAAGGTAAAATTCCAGAGCACCGAAAGGATCAAAGCGATCAGGTAGCAGGGCCAGTAAGGCCAGTCTACCAAAAGACGTATCACAGAGAAACTCCCCATCTCGATAAGTCCCGCAGAAAGCGAAAAGACGGTAAACTTGATTGCGCGCATGAATTCTTTCTTTTTTTCATTTTGTTCCATGGTTTAGATCATCCTTTCTGATTCAGAATCTTAAAATTCTTTTTATTGGCGGCGTACAGTTTCTTAAAGATTTCATACTGCCGGTCATAGACTTTTTTGTTTGACGAATTGGGGAAGAACTCTTTTTCCACCGGGATCATTTTCTTAATGTCTTCCATCTTTGGTAAAAGATGCAGTCCAACCGCCATGATAGCTGCGGCTCCTACTGCCCCTACATTCTGCGGGGATTCCACCACTTCGATCTTTCGGCCGATAATATCCGCTAAAATCTGATTGGTGACGTCAGATAAAGCTCCGCCGCCGGAAAAACGGATGGGATCCGATGTCTTGATCTTTTTGTCCTGGCATTCTAACATCCAGCGCAGGTGGAAACAGATCCCTTCCAAAACAGCCCGGATCATATCACGTTTTCCGGTCTCTAAGGATATGTTAAAGAACATACCGGAAGCGTTGGGATCCTCAAAGGGACAACGATTTCCGTGGAGCCAGGGAGTAAAGATCACTCCGTTGGAACCGGCGGGAACGGTTTTTACCACATGAGTCATGTAATCATAGAGGCTGGTATATACCTTTTCCATGGAGCCGGTAATATCGTTGTGCTCCAGGTAGATGTCGATCTCATCCAAAGCCAGATGATCTTTGACCCATTCTAGGCATTTGCCTGCGGTTTCCATTTCTGCAAAGTAGTTGAAGCGGTTTGTTTGGGCCCCTACGATGGCAGCGATCATGGCATTGGCATCCACCATCTGCTTGTCTACAATGGTGGAAACCCAGCCGGAAGTACCGGAATAGATATGGGTATCCCCGAGATTTACACAACCGGAACCGATGCCGATCAATGTGGCGTCTCCTCCTCCGCCAAACACCGGCGTCTTTTCCTTTAAGCCCAATTCATCGGCAGCTTCTCTTGTAAGGAAACCAGCGATATCCGTAGATTTAATGATCTTTGGTAAATGCTTCTCATTGACACCGAACATCTGACACATCTTTTTGCTCCAGCCGCATCTGCCCTTTCGGGTGTCATAGATCAATGTGGAAAATGCGGAATCTTCCGTCATGATGAATTCATTGGTGCATCGACCGATAAAGTATTCCTTAACATCCAGCCACCATCTGGCCCTGGCAAAGTTTTCCGGTTCATGGGCTTCGATCCATTTATACTTCCAAAGCGGATCCTTTACGGAACTGGAAACCGCACCGGTGATCAAAAGGGACGGGATCAGTTTAAATACGTTGGCGCCGGCGATGGTAAAACCGTTGGCGATGCCTTTTTTGATCTCTTCCGTGGCGCGCTGATCCATATAACTCATGGGTCGATGGACAGGGATGCCTTTTTCATCCACTAAAACAAGGCCCTGCATCTGCGAACAGAATGAAAGCCCTGCGATCTGATCTCCTTTCAGACCTGATTTTTTAAGAACTGTTGCGGTGGTTTTTTTCAGAGAATTCCACCATTCCTCTTCATCCTGTTCCACACCCCCATTGTCCAAAACGTACAGATTGTATCCGTCGCTGGCACTTGCCACCAGTTTGATGGTTTCTTCGATGGCAAAAATACAGGTTTTGATACCGGTGGTACCGATATCATATGCGATCACATATGCCATTTCATCTTCTCCTTTTAGGCTTCCTCGGAACTTACGAAAAATCTGTTCAGTAACAGTAATAACTGTGACACGAGAAAGTCTTCTTCCATATTTCCCAAATACAAATGCATTCGTTCTTTGTAATACTCACAAGACAAAGAAAAATGCAGCATCATAAGTAAGTTATCAAAGAAAAAAGCAAAAGAAGCAGGATGCGCTCCTTTTGGCAGACGCACCCCATGTTCTTTTGATTTGTTTAACAGATCCGTATATAGAACCGCCGTCTCCCCCTCGATCTCTTTTGCGTATTCTTTTGCAAAAGATGAATTTTCTGCAGCTGTGATCTCGTGATACATACGGATCTCCTGGGGATGATCTTTGGCGTATTTCACACCTGCAGTCACGATGGATCGCATGATCATCCCGGTGTCATCCGTCTGTCCAAAAGCATCGGACAACACCGAATGAAGATTCTTGATACTGTTGTTTAAACAGGCGCGAAACAGATCATCTTTGTCTTTATAATACTTATAGATCACGCCCACACTGACATGGCTTCGTTTGGCGATCCCGCTGATACTGGCACCGGACAAGCCTTTTTCACCGAACTCACCGGTGGCACTATCCAGGATCAAAGCCAGTTTTTCTTCTGTCAGTTTCTTTAACATAATGGTTTCCTACTTCAGTTTTGAATATTTTGCCACGTAGATCTTGTGCTCCAAAAGCGCACTGGCCGGATCCACAGGTGAAATACGTCCAATCACATTGGCCAGATAGGCAGCCTGGGCTCCCTTTTCCAAAACCATGGCCACAGCCTCCGCCTCCGAAGGATTGATACCGAAACAAAGAGCTCCTTTTCCCTGGATCATCACTGCCATGGATGACTTTAATGCGTCGGAGATCTCCTTTTGAGAGGCATCCTGGGCGACACAGGAAATTGATGTTCCGGCGATCTGGGCCAGATCATCCAGATAGGGTTTCATGGTCTTTAAATAACCGCTCATTTTCTTGATGTAGGGCGATGAAGAAAATACACCGGCTGCCCGTTGGGAACCGTTTATGAGGAAACGATAGGAAGACATCTTCTCATCCTCCAACAGCGTCCAGTATTCCGACAGATCCGATACTTCCGGTACACTCTCTCCTGCCAGGCGTTCATAGACCATGCCGGAAACTTCCTCCAACATATTTGCAACGGAAAACGCATTCTCATAGTCTGTACCCAAGGCAACGGCACCGTGGTATTTCATTAAAACAGCTCGACTATCCGGATGATCCTCTATAGCTTTGGATACGTTCTTTTTCAGCTTCTTTGTGGAAGAAAGACCATATTGGGCACAGGGGATCACCGCTCCTAAGATCTTTTCATATTCCTTTCCGTAGGAAGAAACATCGGTGATGGGCGATCCCATGATACTAAGTGCGGAAGCATTATTCTGATGTGTATGAATGATAAAATTCACATCTTTTCGAAGTCGATAGCCTTCCGCATGTACCCCTTTTTCACTGGAGGGTTTTACATCCCCTTCATGGGAACAGTCGCTGATGTTTACCACTACGATCTCTTCCGGAGTCAGATTCTCATAGGATCTTCCACTGGGCGTGACGACAAACTGCTCGGCTGAGATGCGGGCACTGATATTTCCCCAGGTCCTGGCGATCAATCCGCTCTTTAACAGTTCCTTGCCGGCTTTGATCACCAGTTCCTTTGCTTCGTCTATTTCATAGGCCATAATTTATTCCCCCATTACGCCGCACTTATCAAACACCTTGTCAAATCGTGAAATAACATCATCGATCATCTCTTCGGTGTAGGCTGCGCTGGTATACAGACGTGATCCTGCTAAAGTGATGATACCTTCGGCCATGTAAGCTGCGCCCATATGTTCCATTTCCTTTTGACGGATACCTGTTTCTTTTAATACATTGGGAATGGTCCAAGGTTTGCTCCAGTCTACGATAAAGTGCATGGTTCCTGCATTATCCAGATGACAGATGGAGCCCTGGTTAAAGGCTACGAAAGGAAGTCCGTGGCGCTTAATGGACTCCTGCAGTCCCTTTGTCAGGCGATCACCCATACGTCCAGCAGTTTCGCAAGCATTGGTGCGTTCGATCTCACAGATGGCATGATAACCGGCCACGCAGGAAATGGGTGTAGCAGCCAATGTGCCACCGCAAAGTGCTTTTTTGATCTTCTTTCCGGAAGAATCCAGTCCGGCACCTAAATATGCCATGCAATCCTTGTGTCCACCTACGCCGCCGGCACCGGGATATCCACCGGCAATGACTTTACCGAAGATGGTAAGATCCGGATCCACACCGAAGTATCCCTGGGCACCGCTGGGTCCGATCCGGAAGCCGGTCACAACTTCGTCAAAGATCAAAAGTGCATCGAATTTATGAGCCAGACGCTCCACTCCCTTGATAAACTCCTTGGAAACGGGACGTGTGCCGGATTCCGGACCTACGGGCTCGATATAGATCGCTGCGGTACCGCCATCCAACTCGTGCTTTCTCAATTTCTTCTCAAGATCATTCAAATCATTGGGGAAGAACTCATCCGTGTGCTTGAATACGAAATCCGGAACACCGCGGGACTGTAATCCCTTTGTACCGGGAACACGGATACCGTAAGCCAGCTGATCGGACCAGCCGTGATAGGCGCCACCCATCTTTAAAATGTTCTTCTTTCCTGTCTTTAAACGAGCGATACGGGCTGCCACCATACAAGCCTCTGTACCGGATCCCAACATACGGAACATCTCCACCGAAGGCACCAGTTCGGAGATCTTCTTTGCCAGTTTGTATTCATATTCATGGAACAGACCGGTGGAAGGACCACAGGTGTTTAAGAGTTCAATGACGGGTTCCCGTACTGCCGGCATGTTGGAGCCCAATACAGTGGGACCTCCCGCCTGTAACAGATCGTAGTATTCGTTTCCGTCAATATCGTAAAGCTTTGCTCCTTCTGCCTTTGTGATAACGATAGGGAAAGGATAGTTAAATGCCAGATTGTGCTGTACTCCGCCGGGGATCACTTCCTTTGCTTCCGTGATCATCTCTTTGGATTTCTGGCATTTTGCCTCAAAATATTCCTCTTCATATTTTTTAAGTTCATCTTTACGGATGGTATACACCGGTTTCTTGATCAGTTGATCCAACTGCTTGGTCACCGCATCCGCGTCCAAATATTGATCGATTGCAAACCCATTATAAGCCATTATATCCTCCTCTCGTGAACGCTCGTTCACAACATTTTTCTTCATTATATAGTGACTGTTTCTGATGCGTCAATCCAAAAATCCGACTCTGTTTTTGTACAAAATGACTAATGAATCACTGATTAATGTTTACTTTTATTATTTTCAAATATACAATTAACATGCTTTTAAAAGTTACCGACCATAAATACTGTTTTAGATTTTTCATTCGACAAATCCATGATTTACACAGGATAGAAAAAAGTTTGTTAGAAATAAAGGAATTGATATCATGTCAATTGATGGAATCACACTGCATGCATTATGCGATGAATTAAATGAAAAGATCACTGATAGCCACATCAAAAAGATCGCCCAGCCGGAAAAGGAAGAACTGATCATCACCTGCTCAAAGGATCGCACCACTCGCCGACTTTTGATCTCCGCTCTTCCATCCCTGCCGGTATGTTATTTAACGGATGAAAACAAACAAAATCCCATGACGGCACCCAATTTTTGTATGTTGCTGCGCAAATATTTAAACGGCGGAAAGATCGCCTCTGTTTCACAAGTAGGAATGGAGCGGGTATTGAAGATCGTAATCGAGCATTTGAATGAGCTTGGAGATCCGGCAAAGAAGAGTCTGTATATTGAGATTATGGGAAAACATTCCAATATCATTTTATGTGATGAGAATGACAGGATCATCGATGCCATTAAGCACGTGCCTTCTTCCATGTCTTCCGTTCGGGAAGTATTGCCGGGGCGGGACTACTTTATTCCACGACAGGAGAGCCATTTTGATCTGTTTTCTTTGACGAAGGAAGATTTTTGCGAGGACATTGTAAAGCGTCCCCTTTCCATCCGAAAGATGATCTTTTCCGCATTTACGGGATTTGGACCGGTGATGGCGGAGGAGATCTGCCATCGGCTAGGTATCGATTCCGACGCATCGGTTTTATCTCTGAGTAAATGGCAGCAAGACGCTTTTTATGAGGAGCTTTTGCATATCAAAGAGGATCTGTTGCAAAAAAACTATCATCCGGTGGTGATCTTAGAGCCCCAGGGGCAAAAACCACTGGAAGTCTACCCCTTTGCACTGGGTTTTTACGGTGATAAAGAAAGTATTTCTTACGACAGCATTTCCGAGGCTTTGGTGTCCTTTTATGCTGTCAAGAATTTAAAGAATAATATGGATCAAAAGACCTTTGATCTCAGAAAAACAGTAAATAATCTATTGGACCGTAATCATAAGAAACTGATGATCCAAAAGAATCAGTTAAAAGATGCGGACAGCATGGAAAAATTCAGACTTTACGGAGAACTGTTAACGGCCAACGCTTATGCTCTTTCCCAGGGAAAAAAAGCGGAGATCTTAAACTATTACACAAATGAGACCATCAGCATTCCGTTGGATGAGACCATGTCTGTCATGGATAATGCCAACCGGTATTATAACAAATACAACAAACTGAAACGTACCGTGGAAGCCTCCAAGACGCTGATCAAAGAAACCGAGGATGCCATTTCACATTTGGAATCCATTATGACTGCCATTTCCATTGCTGAGGATGAAAATGACCTGCTTCCCATCCGGGCCGAATTATATGAATACGGGTTTACGAAAAAACATCCCGGAGAGAAAAAGGGCGCGTCAAAGAAGTCCAAGCCCCTCCATTTTGTGACGGAAGACGGATATGAGATCTATGTGGGTAAGAACAATTACCAAAATGAAGAGGTGACCTTTAAGATCGCTACAGGAAATGACTGGTGGTTTCACAGCAAGACCATCCCCGGTTCACATGTGATCGTAAGATCTAAAAACGAGGAGCTGCCGGATCATATCTTTGAGATCGCCGCGGAGCTGGCGGGTTATTATTCCAACGGACGAGATCAGGACAAGATCGATATCGACTACATTCAAAAGAAACATATAAAAAAAGTAGCCGGTGCTGCTCCCGGCTACGTGATCTATCATACCAATTATTCCATGACCGTACGTCCCCAAAAAAGAGGCGTTAAGATCTGGGAAGCTCCGTAAGCCCTACTTTCTTGTAGACTTTACGAAGGGTTTTATTGGATACATAAAAAGCTTTTTCGGCGTTGTTCTTCATACAGCTTTCGATAAAGCTTTTTTCTTTCATCAATTCCTGATATTTGTTTTGGATGGGTAAGAGCTCTTCTGCTACCCTCTCACCTACGGCAATCTTAAAGTCACCGTATCCGCTGCCCGCAAACTCTTTTTCAATCTCTTCATAAGATTTCTTTGAAACTGCGGAATAGATGCTCATGAGGTTCGAAACACCGGGTTTATTTTCGGCGTCATATCTGATCTCGGCATCCGAATCCGTTACCGCACGCTTAAACTTTCGTATGATGGTGTCTTTGTCATCCAACAGAAATACCGTAGCATTTGGATTCTCATCGGATTTTGACATCTTCTTTGTGGGATCCTGTAAGGACATGACCTTGGCTCCGGCTTTTCCGATATAGGCTTCCGGCACGGTAAACACATCCCCGTAAATGGAATTGAAACGTTCGGCAATATCACGGGTAATCTCCAAATGCTGTTTTTGATCTACGCCTACGGGAACTACATCCGCCTGATATAATAAAATGTCCGAGGCCATGAGAACCGGATAAGTAAACAAGCCGGCATTTACATTGTCCGCATGTTTAGCGGCCTTATCCTTGTACTGCGTCATACGGGAAAGCTCTCCCATATAGGTAAAGCAGTTTAAGATCCATGCCAATTGCGTATGGGCAGGCACATGAGACTGATAATAAACGCAGTTTTTTTCCGGATCTAAGCCCGCAGCCACATAGAGTGCATATAAAGAACGGGCATTCTTCCGAAATTCTGCAGGCTCCTGCCGCACTGTCAGGGAATGCAGGTCCATTACCCCATAAAAGCATTCGTATTCTTCATGCATGCTGACCCAGTTTTTTAAAGCGCCCAGATAGTTCCCAAGGGTTAGCGTATTGGTGGCCTGCATGCCGCTGTATAAAATCTTTTTTTCTTTATCCATTTTCTTTTCCTTATCTATTATTTAATTCTGCGATTTTTTAAGATTTCTGTACGTATGTAACGAAAAGTCTCCTCTTCTCCTTTTTCCGCCAGCATTCTAAGCATTGATTCCAACAATGCCTGGGTATTCTTATGGATCATATAGTGATCGATGCTTTTCTCATAATAAGCTAAAGGACTGCTTTTGTCATACTTTTCCTTTTGATATGTCTTACAGGCTGCCACACGGTCCATAAACATTTCCACCACATATTTTTTTGGCATTTCCATGCCACCCATGGGAGAATGTTCGTCTAAGGTGTAATCGATCCAGTACTCCAGATGATGCTTGTTCCTGCCTTTGTGATGCAGCCAGGCTTTGGAAACGCCGGTGGCTTCTCTTTCCGCATTATTGGGGCTTCGATGGCCCTGAAAATACTTCACTCCCACCCAGAATTCAGCGGGGCTGAATTTGGACAGATCATGGGTTAAACCCTGCCAGTACAATCCCACTTTAAAACATCCCTGTCGTACCAGTCGTCTGTGTTTGATAATGGTTGAAAGATGACCGAAAAATCGATTCATTTAAGAGCATTCCTTTCCGATCAGGATCGTCACTGTTCCTCCGGGGACAATGACCTGTGACTGGTTTTTCAAAGGTTCGTCAGCAGGTGAAAACTCTTCCTCCGCAGTGTTCGTCACATAAAACCACTTTCTGTTTCCGGGAAGTTTCGGAGCCGCAAAGGTTTCTTCGCCATAATAGAAATTAAACATCAGCATCACGTCTTCTTTGTTTTTACCCCGGGCATAGTCTCCGTTGTATAATATGCCGATGGCTTTTTTTTCTGCCCCGATCCCCATGATCCAGGGTTCTTTGCCATGATAGGAAAGATCCGGCATGCCAAGATGCAGATGATCGGTCATCTGCATGGGACTTCCGCAGGAAAGCACAGTGTGCTCTTTACGAAAATCGATCAAAGCCTTGACATAGGCACGGAACTTTTGCGCACTTTTACGCTTGGCAAAGGTGGTCCAGCCCCAAGCATTGTCCTGACAATAGGGATTATTGTTTCCCTCCTGGGTGTTATTGATCTCGTCACCTGCATAGATCAAAGGGATGGACTGGGACAAAAGCGCACTGGTAATGGCTGTACGGGCATTCATCAGGCGGACCCGGTTAATGTTTTTCTTTTTAGAAGGTCCTTCCACACCGTGATTGTAGCTGCAGTTATAATTACTTCCGTCGGTGTTGTCCTCTCCATTTGACTGATTATGTTTTTCGCCGTAACAATATACGTCATAGAGACAAAAGCCGGTATTGGAAGCTGCATAATTTACAAAACCGAAAAACTCGGACTGTTTTCTGAGTTGATCCGCAAAATCGGCGATATTCCCATCCATGTGATGCTGCAACCGACGAAGGGGATAACAGAAATCATCATTATAGACAAAGAGATGCTTCCGATCATTTTCATCATACAACACTTCTCTCGGTATATTGTCATGAAAGAGCTTGCAATCGGAAAAATAGGGATTATCCGCGATCCGTTTCATGGGAATATGAGCGCCCAAAAGATGGAATCCGTCTATGTGATAGGTTGTCATCCAAAAAGATAAGACCTCTTCGATAAAATCCTCGGATACATCGTCATCAAAGGAGATCTCCATGATAATTTCCATGCCCTTTTCATGAATGACATCCACCATCTCCATCATATGAAGACTTTCCTTCTTACCTCCAAAATAAGATGCCTTAGGAGCAAAGTAGTCTGCCTTTCCGTATCCCCAGTAATTGGTCTTATAAGGCGCTTCAAAGATTTCTTTAACGGTTTTTCCCGTATTCTTTTGATAAGAATGATAAATGATCTCTTCGAATTCGTAGATGGGCAAAAACTCCAGTGAGGTAACGCCCAGATCCGACAACTCATCCAAACGTTCCAGGATACCCTTATAGTTTCCCTTATAGGATGCCTGCAGACCGTGATTCATGGTAAAGCCGCGCATGTGCAACTTATATAAGATCATGTCAGCAGCATCGATCTTTGGAGACTCATTTTTAAAGGTATAGGAAAAATCCGAAAAACCGCCGAAGGTCTGATAACCGTTTTTCTGTCTGGATTCATCCATCCAGCTTTCACGTCCGATGATGGCCGTGGCATAGGCATCGTGACAGACTTCTTTCCCGCATTTTAAAAGATAACAAAGATCATCCCAGGAAAGTCCGGTGATGGCTACGGAATATACCCGTCCGATGCGAAATGAATCGGGAACTGTGATCCGGTGTTTTAATTTGAAGGTATGTGTATCATAAAGCAAGATGGTGACTGTATCGATCCGGTCGGTCACAAAAGTAAAAGTGACAGTACGATCATTTCGATAGGCGCCTTTATGTAAGAAATTTCCTTTTTGCAGCTGAATTGCCATATACGATCTCGCTTTCATTATCCAAAAAACGGTATTATTATATCATTTTTGCTATTTCACTGCTATAAATTTTTCCGAATGCTCTATAAAAGCCTCTATTTTCCGCCTTTCGTTGCTTTTTTTTGCAGCATACCCTATAATAACACCTACCGTTTATAGGTAGACGAATAAACAAAAGTGTTTGAGGTAGTATGAATGAAAGAAAAAGATATCTTTCCCGTGGATGAAAATGATACCGATGTCATGGTGACCTTGGAAATGGATGACGGCAATGATCTGGATTGTGAGATCCTGACCATATTCGATCTGGATGGACAGGATTACATCGTCCTTCTTCCGGTGGATGAAAACGGAGAACCATTAAATGAGAATGAGGCTCTGATCTATCGGTACTTTGAGGACGAAGAAACCGGAGAGCCTTCCCTGGACAATATCGCTTCCGATGAGGAGTACGAGCGGGTGGGTAAACGATTTGAGGAAATACAGGATGAATCTATGCCTGCATCTCATTGATGAATCGGGAAGGATGGCAAAGTTTGCCATCCTTCTTTTTTAGGCAGCAAACGTAAAGATTATGTTTTGCTCTGGTGACGGCTACGTAAAACATCCGCCGCTCTTCTTCCAAATCACTTCCTTTTCCCAAAGAAGGCACCATACGCTCATTTACATGGATACAGATCACATCATCAAATTCCAATCCCTTTGCCCCATGGAAGGTATACAGGTCTTCAAATTCCACATGCTCTCTTTCTAAAAGTTCTTTGATCTTATCACAGTCTTTATTCCTTCTGTACAAGATCCCCAGAGTCGGATGCTTCGGATTGGATAAGTGTTTTTTTATTCTTTGAAGGACAAACACGGCTTCATCTGTTGCATCTGCAAACATATGATAGCGGATATCCCCTTCATGATCATGAAAGGCCTGAATATCTTTATCATACCGATGTCGATTATTTTTGATCAGCTTGTCCGAAACCTTTACAATGTTTTTTACACTTCTGTAGTTATATCCCAAGGTGATCATTTCGGCATTTTTGAATTCCTTTTGAAAGGATAACATGATCTTAGGATCGGATCCACGGAACCCGTAAATGGACTGGTCGTCGTCCCCAACAGCATAGAGGTTTTGTTCTTCATTCAGTAATAGTTTTACCACAGAATACTGCAGGGCATTGATATCCTGCACTTCATCCAAAAGGATAAAAGAATACTTATTCTTCCAACGTTCCTTTACATCTCTGTTTATTGTCAAAAGATCCCTGGTGCGTACCATCATATCATCGTAGTCCAGATATCCTAAGGTGGATTTCATCTGTTCATACAGGTGGAATGCGGATGCAAATTCTTTGGAAAGGATCTCAGAACGAAACTTTTTTGGTGGGATCAAAAGATTTCGACAATAGGAAAACTCTTTTAATACGTCCCACTGATCCGAAAGAGAAACAGTTATATGTAGATGATCCAGTACTTTTTTCAACAACAAAAGCTGCCCCTCATCGGAGATCACATCCGATGGCCGGCATAAACCTTCTGTTATCAAAATATGGAAAAAAAACGAATGAAATGTGCCGAAGTACGGCATTTTCCGGATATGTTTGAATTCTTTTCGAAACCGCTCTTCCATTTCTTTTGCAGCGGCTCTGGTAAATGTGATCACAAGGATTTTTTCCGGTGGAACCTGATGATGTTTAATCAGATGGATCACCCGTTCCACCAGACATTTCGTCTTACCGGAACCCGGGCCGGCAATGGTGAGGCACGGCCCGGTATAATGATTTACAGATCTTTTTTGAAATTCATCGAGCATGGATTACGATAACATTTGAATTCCCTTACGAATACGGTCTAAGGATTCTTCCTTTCCTAAGATTTCCATCAGCTCCGTAGCGCCGCCGGGAGTGTTTTGTTTACCGGAAACCGCTGTGCGGATGGGCCACATAACAAAACCGGTTTTGTATTCATGTTCCTCAGCAAAAGCTTTTAAAAGTGCAAACAATGCATCATTCGAATAATCCTCCTGCTGTTCCAATAAAGGAAGCACCTCCTTTAAAAGCTGCAGGGAAGATGCGGCGTCTGTCTTCATTTTTTTATGAGTGTACATGGCGATATCATAATCCGGCAGTTCTTCAAAGAAGTCGATATGGTCCTTGATGTCCAAAAAGGTTTCGATCCTGCTCTGTACCATGGCGGCAATATGTTTTAGATCCAAGGGCTTTTTAATGATATCTTTGATGTAGGGTGCAGCCATTTCATAGAATCTCTCGGGATCCATGGCCTTTAAGTATTCCCCGTTCATCCAACGGAGTTTTACCATATCAAATACAGCCGGAGCCTTATTGATATGATGGTAATCAAAGGCTTTTACCAACTCTTCCAAGGACATGATCTCGTTATTGTCAGAGGGCGACCAACCCAACAGAGCCACGAAATTCACGATGGCTTCCGACAAAAAGCCCTGCTCCACCAGATCTTCAAAAGAAGAATGTCCCGAACGTTTGGACAGCTTTTGGTGTTCCTCGTTGGTGATCAAAGGACAATGGATATATACTGGAACCTCCCAGCCAAAAGCTTCGTATAAACGATTGTACTTCGGTGAGGAGGACAAATACTCGTTTCCTCTGACCACGTGGGTGATCCCCATGAGATGATCGTCTACTACATTGGCAAAGTTATAAGTAGGATATCCGTCGGACTTGATGAGGATCATATCATCCAGCTCGGCATTGTCTACTTCGATATCCCCATAGATCTCATCATGGAAGGTGGTGCTTCCGGTACGGGGATTGTTCTGACGGATCACATATGGCTTATTATTTCGCAAATTATCTTCCACTTCTTCTTTGGAAAGAGACAGACAATGCTTGTCATAGATAGAAATGGTCTTCCCATCCACCACTTCCGTTTTTAAAGAATTTAAACGTTCTTCATCACAAAAGCAGTAATAGGCTTCTCCTTTTTCAATGAGCTTTTTTGCGTACTCCAGATAGATCCCGGCCTTTTGCCGTTCACTTTGTACATAAGGGCCAACGCCTCCGTCTTTATCGGGCCCCTCATCATGGTGCAGTCCCGTCTCCTTTAAGGTGCGATAGATGATATCGGTAGCACCTTCCACATAACGTTCCTGATCGGTATCCTCAATTCGAAGGATAAAGTCTCCTCCTTCATGTTTGGCGATCAAATATGCGTATAACGCAGTTCTTAGATTTCCTACATGCATGCGTCCTGTGGGACTGGGCGCGTATCTGGTTCTGATCTTCATTTTATGCCTCCTTCAAACCGCATAATTTATCCACGGAAGTAATGATCTCAAGAATTTCCGGGACATAATAGTTATGTATTTTCATCAAACGATCGATCTCATCTCTTTCGGATTTCAATGATCTGGTTTCTTCAGCGATCCGGTCTCTTAGTTTTGCACGACGGATCACAAGATCGTGATTCACGTTTTGCATGATATCCTCATGAACTAAGGCGGAAACCTGATTCAACCATATTTTTTTATCGTAAAGAGCAAGTCCGTTTAGAATGCGAAGCAATCGTTTGGAAAAATAAACAAAGTCATCATTGTCCGATGCAAACTGTTCCTGCTGTCGGACCATTTCCAAATAACCTTCCCACATATAGTTCAGTTCGTAGGAATTTGTCACTTGATACTTTTCTTTTTCAAATTCCAATGCACGGGTCACATTGGCATATTTCATGCGGACCACATTCAAAAGACCGATGGTCTGGTTTAAGCTTTTTAGGAGCTCTTTATTTCGCTTCCGGTTTTTTGACATTTTTAAATACATGACAAAAACACCCACAGCCGCCACGAATAATATAGTCGTCAAAAACATGCCAATGTCGGCACCCCCAGCGCTTTTTAGGATGATGGCAAGTATCAAAAAGGATGCGAAGGTGATGAGCACCAGTACGGAAAGCTTACGGATCAACTGATCGGAATGGCGGATCTGATCCCGCTCGATCTCGTCTTCGCTCTTTTTTGCCTCCAAGGCCCGCATGTTCTGCTCCACTTTCATTTGGTACTTTTCGTTTTTTTGCATGCGTAAGATGGTATCCGGTACCAGTTCCTCGTTTTCGGAGATCAGTACAAACTGCTCTTCCGTCAGAGGACGGGTGGAGTTCTTAAAGGCTTTTTTGGATGCATCCAATTCTTCGATGTTTTTTGCCACCAGATAGATCTCTTTGTATTCCTTTTCAGGGAGACCTTTTATGGTCTGAATATCTTTCAGATAATTGGTCAGAACGCGATACTCCGCCTTTAAGGCTTCGATCTCCTTTGTGGACGCGATGATCTGTTCACAGGAATCTAAGATATAATGCTCTACCTTTTTGGGATTGTCCCAATCATCGATCTTTTGGATCTCCGAGATAACGGAATCGAAGGTCTCATCCAATATCTTTTTTTTGTCTTTTTTACGTCCGAACATATATTAAATCCTGCTCATGTAACCGTATTCTTTCGTCCAGTTGGATACTTCCTGTCCCAACTGCGCATAATATGCATCTTCATCACTGTAGTCGGCGCGCAGATGATTGATCCGATCCTGATATCGACTGATCTCTTCACAACTGCTCACCCGGGTAACATCATCTTTTAGCATTTCTTTGACTTCATCCGGCACGTGATACTTGCTTAACATCATTTGAAACAGGGATTCGTCTTTCATGCAGCGAATGGCGTAAAACATGGCTTTTAAGCTACCTCGGTTTTTGTTGTTCAAATAAGCGCTCTCAAAACAATGTACTGCCTGGTCAAAAAAGAACATTCTGGCATAAGCCACACCTAAATTGTGATAAGTATTCCCTAAAAGTTCCATGGAAAGATCCTTTGGCTCGTCAATGATGCTCTCATACTCATAGATGGCATCAATGAGCTTATTCTTTTCCATGAGACGATCCGCCCGGATCTTTTTACACTCCGTTTCGCTTTTATTCTCCAAAGCGGAAACCACTTCCATGGTCTTTTTGATCTCGGCCACGGAAAGATATCCGTTGGATCCTAAGAGTTTACCCACAAATATGGATAACGGAGAGTTTTGAGCGATCAATTCTTTTAGCTGCTTGGAAAGCTCCGTTTCATTCAGTTCTCTTCCGATCCAGTTACACAGATCCATATTCATAAAAGATGCATTCAGTAAATACGGATTATGATAGATAAAATAACTGAGTTCTTCCATGGAATAAATGTTTAAGGACACTTCATCCAGGAAGTACGGATTTGCAGCGATCGGATTTCGACAATATATCAACTCACCCATAATACACTACACCTATACAGAAATCAAAAGTTCATGTTCCCAGACTTTATTGGAAGAAGGAACGATCTCACCAAATCCCAGATCCCGGATCGTAATATTGATCTGTCTGTCGGAAACGGGATTGGCGCTGATCCGAAGCCGGGTGGTACGGTTTTCCCGTTCCGGAAGGTCTTTTAATTCCAAAACTTCCACGGAAGCGGCCCTGGATTCCGGCCGCTGGATCCAAAACTCCACTTCACGAGTGCCGTCTAAGATCACTTCACATTCAATATAACTGTCAAACCAGTTATCGCCGGCATCCAAAAGGGATATGAACTTCAGTTCATTACGATCCAACACTTTAAGGGAAACATTGACCTTTAGTTCGTTGTCACCCATATAGACAAAGGGCCAGTCCTTGTATCCGTCTTTGATCATGCCTGCATAACAGGCACCTTTGGAATAGAGATTCTTTCCCGCAAATACACGTCTTCCCTTACACAGCTTTGCCAGAGAAACTTTCATCCAGTCTCCGTCAAAACCGTCTCCGGTCAAAAATACCGCAGAAACGTGGCGATCCCCAAAAGTATCGTCTATGACACGATCAAAACGGATATCCTTATCGTCCATCAATATACCGTGACTCATGGGATACATGGTGATCACCTGGGGAATGGTGGAATCGTTTCTCTCCAATCGTACTGCGGAAAGCTGATTCTCATCCAGATCAAAGAGGACTACGTCATGTAGGAAAACATCCGCTCTCTGATTTAACGCATAATAATAAAAGCTTTCCCGATAATCGATCAATAGCAGTTGATTGGAAGATAGACCCAGTCGTCCGGCTATCAGCGTGAAAAACTCCATCACTTCCATGTCTAAAACGGGAACCGTGATCACCAGTTTTTCCAACGCCGCAGCTCCAAACATCATCCCGGGCATGGTCAAAAGCTTTCTAAGAAAGATAATGAATAGATCAAAGGCCGGGTATTCCTGCGTCTCCAGCATTACCATGGATCTGGATAGTGCCTTGGAGTAGAGTTTTTCCACACCGATGGCCTCATTTAACAGGACCTGACGCTTTGCATCATCTCCGATGTAATACTGCCCCACTCCTCTGCGCTTGGCCAAATACATTGGGATCTGAAAAACCTCTGAGCCTGCAACGGTACTTAAGGTCTCGGGTTCTTCCATATTCGATTTGTAATAACTTAACAGTGCATATTTATCGGTAATGTCCAGGCCGAAATACGCACCGGAAAACTCCTTCATTGACCGTTACTCCCCTATGATCTTACATCATTTCAAAGAGATGCTTGGTGGTGATATCCATACCTTTATAATATTTCATGGATGACAATAGTTCCTGCTCATTCTTATATACCATATCACTTTTCATACGATTTATCAGTCCGAATCTGGAAGGTACATCATCTTCCACCACATCTCTGAAGCTTAGAGTATCCGACAGATATGCCGTATCATAATCTTCGGAGGGGCAGATCTTATAGCGGATGGAGTCCCCGAAGAACAGAAGGAACTGTTTCACATAGATCCCATCATACATTTCGATCATATGCTCCGCCAAAACCTCCCCGTCGTTCTTTTGATAGATGATGGTGAGATTCTGTCCCTTTTCTCCCACATATTCCACAAACTGCTTGTCGTAGAAATGATATTTGATCAAAAGAGATTCATCCATCCTGCGATAGAATCCAAAGTAAACATTTTTCACTACAAACTCGCGGAGCAAAAGATCCAAAACGGATTTTTCCTGCTCGTTCAACCCGGTTTTTAAACATAAAAATTTTAAAAGACCCAGTTTCATGGATTCATTCATCTTAGTTTCTTTGCGATACATGAAAAACAGTCGAACGAACACCGTCTCCGGTACTTCCTCTTTGGAAAGCAGATACTTCCTGCTCCAATAAGTCAGATAAGCTTCTACGATCAGAGGGCTGACCCTCTTTTTAATATAGGATTCAAAGACTTCCCCGGCGGATAAGTCCATACGATCCGCATACAGCATCTGGGTCAGGATTCTTTCCTCCAAGGCGGAAAGGGAATACCCTCTGGCTTCGGCATAGCGCCAAAGAGTCACCATATCGGGAATAGGCCCCACATAAAAATTGGTCAGATACTCTATGGTCTCATCCGTAAAGAGATACTGCTTCATAAGGTAGGCCAGGGAAAGGATCAGAAAATCATCTGCCTGGTTTCCGATCTCCAAGACCTGGTAGTTCAACAAACGAAGCAGTGATTTCCCGGGAACCAATAAGCCGTTATAGATCCCCATCATCTCCCATGCGGTCTGATAATCCTCTGAAATGATCAAAAGATCGATGATATGAGAAGCTGTCACATTATCAAGTGCACGGTACTCTTTGAAATCCACAAGATATCTTACCACCAGATCATCCCTTTCATGCTGCTGTAAAAGGGATGAGATCAGGGAAAGTTTCTTTCGCTTATAGGAAAGTGCGATATTCTCGTCGTATAAAAAGTCTTTGATCTTTGCCAGTTCGTTTTGATTAAACTCTTCCGGATCGGTCTTTGGATCAAACACCCTTAAATAATAGTTCATGGCGTAGTCGGAAAAGCTTAACAATCGGCCAAAACAACGATCCGTGTGGATCATATCCGTTAGATAATACGCACTTTCATCAACGATATACTTGCCACTTTCCGTCTCCAAAAAGATCTCGTAGCGGTCATTGACAGCCGAAAAATAGGTGGTATGATCCGTCACATTGCAGATCTCCGGCTTGGCAAACATATCGGAAAAAACCAAAACCCGTCGTATATCGGAACGAAATACCACGATCTTTTTGGTAAAGACGATTTCTGAAAGATCCGTGGCGATCTCCTGATCGATGAGACCGTTATCCAGTATATCCTGATAACAGATACAGAGGTTTTCATCCCGCTTCTTTAAATGCATCTGTTCCAAGGCAAACCGCTGGATCTGCGGTATATACTGCTCATACAGATGTGGATCGTTGTTCTTGTAAGTGATGACGTTGGCAAAGATCAGGGCTTTCTTTTCCGTAGGAAGGTGATTCTCGTACCTGAAAAACATAGATACCATGGAAGGCAACTGATCAGAGAATCCCGCCGGCAGGGACATGATATACGCTTCAAACAGGCCAGTCAGTTTGATATCCTTTTCCACAGCCAGCGCATACCATTTGAAATACTTCTCTCCCCAGCGGCTATTCTTGATGAGATAAGACACAATGGCAAAGAGAAGCTCCTTCTCCGGATATCGTTCGTAGATCCTAGTGGATAGCATAAATACCAGTTCCCGGTATTCCTTTTCATCCGGTAAAAGATCCTGGAATTGTACCGTTAAATGGACGGAAATACGTCCGTGTTTGGCCGCCCAGTTTAAGATCTTTAACGAAAAATCCGAAAGCTCCGTCAAAAGAAAGGCATCATTTACATACAACTGGTACGCTTCGATATACAGATACGGGCTGTCACAACCCGCCATCACCCATTGTTTGATGGCATTCAGCTTACGCTTGTTGTCCTTTAAGTATTCCTGACGTAAAAACAAAAGGAACCAAAAGATCCGCACATCCTCGGGATGCAGCTTAAAGATGGCTTCCACCTCTTCCGTCAGTTTGTTGACATAACTGTTCTCCTGCTCTAAAAGGGTACACAGATATAAAAGGTATGCCCATTCCATACTTTTTTTATCCGTGATGTCGCGCTTCAAATCGGAAATAAGCCACAGGGCATCCTGTCGCTGTTTATTCACGATAAAAGCTTGGGCCTTCTGCAGGGGATACATAAAATCATCGGGATGCGCTTCGATCAGTCGGTTTAAGATCTCAACGGAAGATGTGGCCCATTCTCCGGTGGTCATTTTTTTGAGCCGGTAATCCACGTACATCCGGGACAGCTCAAAACGATCTTTCTTTTCATCGATATCCTCTTTGTGACGCAGCGTCTCCGCATCGTAGAGGGATGCAGTCACATGGACTTCATGATGGGTATAGGCAGAATCAAACAGGATGATGGCTGTATTCTTCCCGCCGTGCAGACGATCCTTATGGATATAAAAGCTTAATTCCAAATTGTTTCCAAGGAAAAAATCGGAATTGATACGGCTTTTTTCCACCGTAATGAAATCCGCATCACAACGTACGGAAAGCTCGATATACCCCCAGGTGTTTCGTTCAATATGCAGGGTTTCTTTTTGATTCTCCGTAACGTTATAGAAGGAAAGTTCACTTTCCTGTACCGTAAAGCTACAGCGCTCTTTTTTTCCGGTGGCATACAGAAACTCATCCAGATTTAAGGGATGAACCGGTGCAAAACGAAACCCGCGATATAAGGTTTTGTTTCTCTCACTCTCCGTCTCCATAACCGCTTGAAAGGCATCGGAGGAAAAGAGGTTTAATGCATCCGAATAATGCTCTTTGCACAGAGCGGCAAAATCATCCAGATTCTTGATCTTACTATCATGGATCACGGGATATTTTTTTTGAAATGTGATGGAAAAAGGGATGTCCTTTTGGAACATATTGGCTATGATACTAAAGGACCCGCTTAGGACATCGCCTGCAAAGAACCCGTTATGCGTAACGTGGAAACGGATATGAACCTCCGTATCGTCAAACTGCGGGTTATGGATCATCACATAGGGATTGGAAGAATACACCATCCCCCGGATATTCACGTCATTTGTACTTTTAAAATCAAAAGAGCTTTCAAAGGTCTCTTTTTCATATCCAACCAGTTCCAAACTCTCAGTCTGGAAGGAAACCTCGGGCGCAACTTCGTCAAATTTATCCTCTGACATGCGCCATATACGCTTACGCAAGGCAGACTCCTAACATTGATTTTTTTAGATAAAAACATTATATTGATTATATCCTATTTGGCATTGGAATTCAATTTAGAAGGGGCTTACACATGATCGCTCACAAAGATCATTTTCACGGAAGTGACTTGGAAAAAATAGAAAAAATATACGGTATCAAAAAGGAAGAGATCATCAGTTTCTCTGCCAATGTAAACCCTCTGGGTATCTCTCCGAAACTTAAAAATACCATCGCTTCTCATATCGATGCCATCAGTTCCTATCCGGATCCGGATTATACTGCCCTTAGGGAGCGCATTGCAGCCTATTGTCATACCCAAAGCGAGAACATCATTGTGGGAAACGGCACTACTGAACTGATCTCCCTCTTCATTCAGATCACGGAACCGAAAAAAGCTTTGATCCTGGGACCCACCTACTCCGAATACGAACGGGAGATCACTTTGGAAGGCGGTCGTGCTTCCTACTATCCCCTTCATTCAGCTAATGATTTTGCCTTGGATATCTCGGATTTTACCGAACGGCTTAGGGATTCCGTGGATCTTTTGGTTTTATGCAATCCCAACAACCCCACCTCCACCTGTATCAATGTAAAGGATATGCGCCGGATCTTGGATGTATGTAAGGAGCATGACATTTATGTCATGGTGGATGAAACCTATATCGAATTTGTGGAAGATTATGATTCGGTGACCTCTGTGCCGTTGACGTCCTATTATAACAATATCATTGTCCTTCGGGGCTCCAGTAAGTTTTTTGCAGCTCCGGGCCTTCGATTGGGATATGCCGTGACAGGGAATCGTGACCTGATCTCCCATATCCATCAATACAAAAATCCCTGGATGATCAATTCTCTGGCAGAGATCGCCGGGTGCATCATGTTTTCCGATACGGAATATATTGCAAAAACAAAGGAATTAATCAAAAAAGAGCGTACCTTTATGTATAATGCATTGAAAGCCAGTGATCGGTATACGCCCTATTTTCCTCACGCCAATTTCATGCTCATAAAAATAGAGGACGAAACCTTAAACAGTTCCATCCTCTTTGATAAATGTATCCGCGAGAAAATGATGATACGGGATTGCTCAACCTTCCCGTTCTTAGACGACAAATTTATCCGCGTCTGCTTTATGAACCATGCAGACAACGAAAGATTATTATGTGTATTATTGTAGATTTTTAGATTCTACCAACGCTACAAAATGCACGAAATATAGCATATTATAGAACTCTTAAGGAGCAAAAAGATGCACAAATACAGCGAAAGACCCTCCGCAACGTCAGTACTTAATGAGCGAAGCGAATTTAGTACTGCTACGTGAGGGTGCGGGTGTCCGGTGGACACCTCTGCGAAAGCAGAAGCACCGACCGAGCCGGGAGGCGAGACAGGAGCGAGAGCGTGTCTGAGCGTATTTCGTGCATTTTTTTGCGCAAGCAGAATTAAATCCGATAAGATTATAACAAAACACTTAATAACCGTTCATT
>JAIKZU010000147.1 GCA_024681985.1 Lachnospiraceae bacterium
TGGTGAAATCCGTGCTTTTGGTATGATTTCCTTTATAGGACTCCTCGAACATGGTCAGATCAACCTCAATGGTTCTGTCCGGGTCATCCTGATCCGCAATTGTTTTAAGGGTGTCCAGGATCTTATGCCTCCAGGCAAAGGCAGTGGCTATGGATATTCCACATATTTCCGCAGATTCAGACAGGGTCTTTTTATCCAGCATGCACTGCAGATATTCATTCCATACGGATAGCCTCTTTCTCGTCCTGGAGGTAAGGGAATTAGAACTTAAAAGGAAGGATTTTTTGCAGTCGCGGCAGAGGAAGCGCTGCGTTCCATCCTTTCTGGATCCGTTTTTTACGACATGTCCGCTGCCGCAATAGACGCAGACAGGTTTGTCATGAGGTTCCCCTTCGATCAGGGTCGGCTGCTTGATCTCTCTATCTTTTTTAGTTGTTTTGTCTGCCGGTTCCGCCATGTTTTCACCAATCCTTTTTCAATCTGTGGTCATTGTATCAAACGTCTGTTCTTTTGTCAACTATAAATTATAAAATCTCTATTGTTATTTTTGGCGAAATCACCTTGACATTCTATCCCAAAAAGAGCAAAATTATCTTATCTTTCTATCTAAAATTTCGGTTGCTGTGAGGTCACTTATGTTTCGTCTTGATAAGAGTAATCTGCGCGAGTATCTCTCTGATCATTATCCTGCCATGGATCTTTCCCGCCCCCTGGTGGTTTCCAAGGTCGGGGAGGGCCCGGTCGAAGAAGATGGGGATGGTTTTCTGAACCATATTTTTCGTGTATCCGACGGAACTCATAAGTTAATTCTGAAGCAAAGCTTCAAGGAATCCTTAAAGGGCGGTTTCAATGATCTGGCGGCAGACAGGGGCAGGCTGGAATTTGATTCCCTTGCGCTGCGTCGGACGATCACGCCCCAGTATGTCCCGGAGCCCTATTTCTTTGACGCGGAAAACAATATCCTCTGTGTCGAGGACGTGAGCCCTCTGCAGATCATGCGTTTCCAGATGAACAAGGGCCGGATCTATCCGGGCTTCGCGGAAAAGCTGGGCGAGTATCTGGCCAAAACGCATTTTTACCTTTCCGAATATTATCTGGATCTGGAGACCTTCAGAAACCTTTCGATCCATTTTATGAACCACAAGATGCGCAACGTCTTTGATGATCTGTACTTCATCACCAAGACCAACGAGCGCCAGGTTTTCGGCAAAATGGTGGATCCGCTCTATCGCCGGGACATCATGGAATATGTGGCCGATCCCCGGGTGATCAGTGAGCGCTTCAAGCTGAGGGAGCAGTATGTGCGTCACGGAGAAGCCTTCCTTCACGGAGACCTGCACACCTCCAACATCCTTTTGAATGACAAGACCATGCAGGTGATCGACATGGAGTACACCTTTGCCGGGCCCGTCGCCTATGACCTGGGCTACTTCATCTGCAATTTTATCTCTCAATATATCTGTGCCGGCTTCCGCCCTTTCCCCAACGAAGAGGAAAGAAGACGCTTTAAGAACTATTGCTTAAAAGAAACTGAACGGATCTTCGAGACCTATCAGCGGATCTTCCTGGATTGCTGGGCCGCTGATGCCAAGCCCATGTATCGTGACGAATTTGAATACATCAAGGACGATTTCACTGCCCGCCTGTTGAGTGACACAATCGGCTACAGCGCCAATTCCAATATGTCCCGCGGTCCCGAAAAGGCCGAAACCACTTATCCCGAATATGCCGAGCTTCCCTCTGAGGAAGCCCGCCGCCACGCCATGTGTCTCTCCGTCTTCTTCGATTTCCATTCACTCCTGCGCCGCCGCGAATACAAAAAAATCGGCGAATGGCTGGAGGAGCTGGCACATATCGATGATATCTATCACAAAACCTTAAGTAATCTATAAATATTTTTTACACAGTGGGACGGTTCTGGTGTATCATTTTCTCCCCTAAAATGACACATCAGAACCGTCCCTCTGCTTCATTTTTCCCCAAAATGACGCATCAGAACCGTCCCACTGCTTCATTTCTATGTTATAATGGACTGGAATTTTTGGTCGCCATTATATTAGCCGTGAGGAAAAAGAAAACGTGAAAAAACAAGACCGACTGAAAATCATGTTGAGTAAACGTCCACTCACATGCACGGAATGCCACGAAAAGCTCTTTTATCTTGGTGACGGAATCTATCATTGCTCCGAATGCGGCAGTACTTTTACCGATGGTTACGGTCTTGTCAAACAATTCCTGGAAGAGCATCCGCAGGCGAGTTTTGCCGAGATCAAAAACGGCACCGGCGCAGCGCCTGAGGTTCTTGCCGCTCTTCTGGAAAACGGAAAGCTTGTTTTTGAAGACAGCGTCGACTATGATCTTAAGTGCGCCCGTTGTGGCTGCGTCTTAAGAACGGGACGCTATTGCAAGGACTGTTATGAAGAATTGGTTGTGGGCCTGCAGGATGCGAAACCCCTAAATAACGGAAACAGCCCCCACGAAGGCCCTGCCGGCAAATCGGCGGACCAGAGGCCCGGCTATCTTCCGTCCTTCGGTAATGATGGAAAGATCCATTCAAAATTTCCTCGATAAAAGGAATCCAATGGAAATAAAAAAAGAACATCAAAAATCAAATAAAGGCTTTTCTTTGGTGGAGCTGATCGTTGTGGTCGCCATCATGGCGATCCTTGTGGCCGTCCTGGCTCCGCAGTTTTTGAAATATGTAAAGAGCTCCCGAAAAGCCGTGGACATTAACAACGCTGCCGAAATCGCGAAAACGCTTCAGCTGGTACAGGTTGAAGATCTGTCAAATATCGCTGACGCGACAGAAAGAAAATATGTCGAGACGGTACAGAAATATATGGCTTGGAGCACAACCGACGCTGCCAATGATAAAACTTCCCATTATCAGGTCCTATGCGGAATAAACTGTCCGGATGCCACTGTAGCATCAAACGAAGTTATTGTTCATTCTTACGCTGGTGCTTTTAATTCTGCTAATCCATCCTTACAGACTTGTTTTAATTTTGTCTTTGCCGATCTTTTGGGAAAATACAATGGTAAAACATTAATAAAAATGCAGGATTACGAACCTTCAAAAAGAGATGTGTGGATCGTTTGCATTGACAAAAATGGCGGACTTCACATCTATGTAGGCGCCATGAATGGCGAAAACTGGATGGATGTAAGTACCGGCAGGCTTAATGACAAATCCGAAAAACAATGCTACCAGCTATGGCCCGAAGTTGATCCGGCCTATTACGATATCTGAAAATCGTTGTGACAGGGGCGGAGTGGGACTGGGGGACGGTTCCTGAGTGTCAGGAGTGGGACTCGGGGACAGGTCTGCAGACCTGTCCCCAAGTCCCACTCCTGACACTCAGGAACCGTCCCCC
>JAIKZU010000151.1 GCA_024681985.1 Lachnospiraceae bacterium
TAACCAGCGCGGGATCTTTCGTCTGCACATTTTTGCCGTAAACAAAAAACAGGCAAAAACGATCCAGACTCTCCCTGCGTAGGAAAGCTTCAGGGTCGACAGATAGGCCTCTGCGGTTTTTGCCTGCATTAACATAAGGTAGCCTATATTACTGAGCAAAGATGCGATACACGCTAAGAACAGATAAGAATGAATGGTGTTTTTCCATTTTAAAAAGACGATGCAGACTTCGAAAAACAAAACCCCCACCGTAATGTATTGTATCGTCAGTAAAATGTCATGCATGTTACGATGTCTCCCCCCTGTTGAAAAATGGATCTTAGGGGTTAATTATAGCACAACAATCCAACAAATCTTCAAAACTACTCATTTTTATCGTGACGTGCAGATGTCCGGATGCTTCACCTATTCCGGCACTGTAAAAGCCTCCGCTGATCGCTGCATCTACGCCGGAAACAGCATCTTCCACTACCAGGCACTCCCCGGGTTCCAGTCCGAGGAAATCAGCGGCTTTTACAAACACCTCCGGATCCGGTTTTGATCTGCTGATATTTGTCCCGTCACTGATGGCATCAAAGAAATCTTTTAATCCGATCCTCTCCAGTATAAATTTCGTGTTTTTGCTGGAAGATCCGATAGCCAACAGGTACCCTCTTTTTCGCAATTCCTGCAAAGTATCTCTTACCTCATCTGAAAGATCTGCCGGTGTCATTTTGTTTAGCAGTTTTTTATAGATCTCGTTTTTTTCTTCCGCCATTTCTTCTTTTTGGCTGCGGGAATAGTTTCTGTCCGCTCTCTCCAAAATGATCTCCAGGCTTTCCATTCTGCCCACTCCGCGCAACCGGTTGTTGATGGTCTCGTCAAAGTAGATCCTGTATTTATCAGCCATCGTTTTCCATGCCAGATAGTGGTACTTGTCCGTAAAACAGATCACACCGTCCAGATCAAAAATAATACCTTTGATGTCCATATTTTTATACTCTCCCTATATTTTCTTAAAACGCTCCACTTCTTTGCAAAGTGGCGTTATGCACCTCTGTAACATGCATTTGCAAATCTTAGCTTCGAGATGTTTCTTCATCGATCATGTCCTCCTTTTCTTTTCTTTCTTTAGCTGATACATCCGCTCATCCGCCTGATGTATGATCTCTTTTAACTCTTCTTCATCGCAGATCCTGTGGGTAGACAATCCCATACTTGCCTCCAGACGGATTTCCCCGTCCAAAAAGAATATCTTCTCCATCATTTTTTCAATATCCCTGACAAAGTCCTCGGGCAGACGATCCTTTTCGCAGCGTCCCATGATGACATATTCATCCCCTCCGTATCGCATAGCGATATCCTTTGGGTTTTTTGTTTTGCGGATCACATCTGCCATTGAAGTGATATACGCATCGCCCATCTCATGCCCATAGGTATCATTGATCGTTTTTAATCCGTCCAGATCGATAAAGAGTACAAAGATTTCCTGCTTCTTTTTCATGTCTCGAAAATACTCTTTTACGATGTGGAAAAAACCGGCCCGGTTATAGAGCTTTGTCATGGGATCATAGATCCAAAGATCGTTTAGCCGCTCCATCATGCGATTCAGCAACTGGTATTTGCGAATGTTTTCCAAACCCACGCCCACATTGGCCACCCAGGTGAAAAAAAGCTCGCTCTCCAGAGCAAAAAAGCTATTCGAAGAAACACAGCATCCGTAACAGCAGTTTCTGTAATGGATTGGGGTGACAACATAAAAATCCGCCACGTCCTCATCTTCAATTTCTTTTGGCAAAACCTTTCCCGGAGAAAAAGCACCGAAGCGCACGGACTGTCTGTTCCGATAACCTACGGGGATCGTCACCCTGCTTGTATACGAGGTGTTTACGTCTTTTATTTCCAAAAAAGCACTTTTTTCTATGTTTTCTCTAAAAAATACTTTTTCGATATCACACATACAGATATAACAGGAACGCATATCCCCGACGGTAATATAGCGGTAAAGGACCTGATAAAAGCCTTCCAGCTCCTCAGTCTCCGCCAGATCGGTGGCCATGTTTCGAATATAGTCTCCCGATTGCCGCAGGATGATACTGGAATTGACATAGGTTTTACGAAAATCTTCCAAGGCAAATGCAGACGCGTCTTCTCCCTCAGTGCTATAGCCCAAATCAATGGATGTATCCACCCACTCTACAGATGTCGATTTCTTTTCCCAAAGTTCATTTAAAAGGGCGACTGCCTTTTCACCCTCGGCCTTCTGGTTTTTTTCCACAGTGGTAATGCTTGGTTCCATGGCCTTGCACAGATCATCTCCGTCAAATCCGGTGACCATAACGTCCTCGGGAATGTGATAGCCAAGGGATTGAAGCTTCTGTACTGCCCCGATGGCTTCCTGGTCGTTGGCGCATACCACCGCATCCGGTATGAGCTTCTCCTGTTCCCATTTTTCGATCGCCTTAATCCCGCTTTCAATGCTGTAATTCCCCTGATAGATCCTGGGATCTGCGACCTCCATGTGATGCTTTTGCAAGCAGTCCTTGTAGCCTCTTAGTCGTTCTTCTCCGTCTGCATTGCCCGGATAACCGCTGACAAAGTTAACGGTCTTTGCCGCCTTCCTTTCAATAAGATAAGACACCAGATCGAACATTCCCCGATAGTTTTCCACCATGATGCTGCTCATGTTTTCCACCATGGCGTCCACACATACGCATGGTATTCCGGACTTTTTTATCCTTTTTTCCAGATTCTTTGCCGCAGGCATGTACTGGATCGTGTTTTTGCAGAATATAACCCCGTCAAAAAAACGAAAGTCAGCAAGGCTTAAAATATGATACGCACCTTCCTGACTTTCCACTCTGGCGACAAAATTTAAATGGCAGGTGAAAATGTAACAAAGAATATCCCTGCGTTTTGCCTCGTTAAGAATCCCTTCCAAGAGTTTTCTCTGATTTTCCATGCTGATCGCACTGATATATATGGCGATTTTTTTCCTTTTTTTCATACTGCTTCCCTATACATCACATCTTCTGAAAAAATAGGCGGGACTGCATCCCCATCCATGACAATAACTGTTGACAATGGAAGATCCATAGGGGGAAAAGTCCGGATCGTCGGGACGAAACATCTCATAAAAGGTATCCGCTCCGTCCTCCGCCATGCCACCCCAGTAGGAAAGAATGTGCTCTTCGGCCTCACGTTTCATACCGCAATTTAACAGTGCCATCACGTAGTAGGAATGTATATACGGCGTCGTCATATCCGAGGTGTCCAGATTCTTTGTCACCCTTGACATCAGATCTCTTGCCTCCTGTTCGGAAAGCATCCCCGAAAGTACGGCCCAGACCTGTGTTGCCACAGACACCTGACGGGCATCTCCACTTTCAAAAAATCCGGTTTTTTCATTCCATAAATTCTCTTTTGCTGCTTTCTCAAGCCGGTCGATCGTTTCCCTTATCTTTGCTAACGGATAGGCATCTTCTGTCTCTGTCTTTTCGATCAGTTCGCAAAGAGCTTTCGCTCCTAAAATCAGTACAAACTGCGCGCCTGCCTGACGATTCAGATCCATATTCCAGTCCAAAAGGCACCAACCCAGCTCGTCTCTGTCCCGTACGACGCCGTCTTTACCCACCTCTTCCACGGAAAGTTCATACTGACGCATGGCAACCGGTAAAAGGTCTTTTGCTGTCTCCATATCCCCGGTCTCATTGACATAGTCCAACAGGGTAACGATGTACAAAAGGGAATAATCAAACAGATACGTGTCGTCGCCTTCCAGCGTGGGAAAATCAAACACACATGCAGGCACACGTCCATTTTGATCCGTTCCGGCAGCAAACATATAAAGACATCTGCGCACCAGATCATTGTTTTTAAATGTGCAATAGTTGACCAGTGCCTCCAAACGAAGATCGCCTACCCACAGTCTCCGATCCCGCTTCGGTCCGTCTTCAAAAACCTCCTGCATACAATTATGCAGCGTACGGATTGCGATCCTGTCGATGGCCTGTTTCATTTTGGGACCTGTAACCCTCTGCACCTTTTGGATGTCTCCGCTGCTTTGCGCCAAAACATGCGCCCCGTTGATGCAAAGAGAAAACTTGTCGGAAATAGCCAGTATTTCAATTTTTACATAGCGAAAAGCAAAACGGCGCGAAAGCGCATATTCTCCCGGCACTTCATCAAGATGCAGATACTCCTCCTGCACCCAGGACTTGGATACCCACCCGTGATAATCCTCACTGCTTTCCTCCAGTTCCCTTTTTGACTCACAAAGCTTGATCCGAAGGAGCACCGGTGCATCCGGATGGCTCCCGGTGAAAGTGCAGGTAAAGGAAAACTCACCCACAAAGTGGTTACCAAAATCCAGGATCGTATAATCCCCCTGTTTCATACTTTGTCCGTCCAAACCCGACACCGGTGAAACCACCTCTTCCAACATCTTCGGTTTTAGATCGGTTGCGATCTGCTTCCACTTTTCTGTCTCAAACATGCTCTTTTCCTCACGTTCAAATATTTTCTTAATACTTAAGGTCTTCCCTTTTGCAGAACGGATCCACCGGATTTATCCCATGAAACCCGCCCTTGCCGACGATCTTGTCGATTAGTGACTTCACGAAATGATCACTGTTGGAATACGTATTGATATAGGTCTTGATCATGGGTACATCCAAAAGATGATAGGGAATCTGAAGACTGGCAAAAACCACCGGAACTTCATTGGCAAACCAGGGCACATTATTCCCCTGTCCCCAGAAGGTGTACCAGTTCAATCTTGCCGTTGTCTGATTGCTGCAGTTCTCAATATTTGCCAGATACAAAACGGCATCATACTTTTCATGAAAGTCCGATACATTGTCCACGCCTTTCTGAAAATCCTCTTTTTCATACACATAGACATCAAAGCCGTATGACTCCAGCCGATCTTTGGCCGTATTTAACACCCTCTCGCTTGAGGGATAATCGCCCATTACCTCCAAAAGAATACGTTTTGTTTTTTTCGGCGACAAAGGCAACGTCCGGTTTGTATCTTTGACCAGAGTGATGGCACGATCTGCCAGTTCCTCACTCCATTTTCTATGCTCATCGCACCCTAAGATCTGCAGTGCATTGGCGTCGGGCACAAGATTTCCCGCTGTTTTTTTCTCAGGGAGAAGAAGAGCAGCCTTCAGCGCCAATATCCTGCGATTGGCATCCAACAGTCGCTGTTCGGACAAAAGTCCGTTGCGATAGCCCTCCATCATGTACCGGTAATCCTCTTCCAGATCTTTATTGAACAAAAACATATCGCATCCGTTTTCGATCGCCAGAGGGACCGCTGATCTTCGGTCCATGGCTGAGGTAAACCCAACCATGGGCGTGGCATCAGTGATCACAAGGCCGTTGAATCCCAGCTTTTCCCGCAGTAGAGAGGAGAGGAGGGGTTTTGACAGGGATGCCGGTATGATCCGGCTCTGATGCGATGGTTCAAAGTAATTCTCATAGGACGGCAGGGCAATGTGTCCCACCATGATCGTCAGTGTTTTTTCCTCTATCATTGCCTTATAGATTTCTCCGTAGGTTTCATCCCACTCTTCCATGGACAACGTATTGACAGAGGTCAAAAGGTGCTGGTCTCTTTCATCTATGCCGTCTCCCGGAAAATGCTTGACGGCTGTTGCCACACCTTCCTCCCGGGCAGCCCGCAGATATTCCGTGGCATTTTCGATCACCCTTTCTTTGGAATCTCCGTAGGTACGGACGTTGGTAATGGGGTTTCGAAAGTTGATATCCAGATCCACCACAGGTGCAAACGCCCAGTTGACGCCTAAAGCGGATGCCTCCGAAGCGGCGATCTTTCCCAGTCGGTATGCGTATTTGCTGTTATTTGCCGCTGCCACAGCCATCTGTTTTCCATAAGGAGTTCCGTCTATGGCTGCGCCGTCTCCCCCAGCCTCTATATTTGATGGGATCAAAAGGGGGATTCTGGATTTTTTTTGCGCATATGCAAAAGTTTCCTGCATTTCCTTGCCCAGACCGTCCCGAAAAAACAATCCTCCGATGTGGTATCTTAATAACTCGTGATCCAGATAATCTCTGTCCGTAGAGTAGCCGATGGGACAAAACAGAGCGCCGATCTTTTCTTCCAGTGCCATGGAGCCGAGCGTATCTTCAACCCATTTCACCTGTTTCTCATTCAGTTCAAAGGGGGCCTTTGTCAAATCCATCATAATTCTGCCTTTCTTTCCTGCAGCCGCTTTCTGATCAGGGTCAACTCAATGATCTTTTTCTCATTGTTTAAATAGATGAGGAAGACCACCAGAACAACTGCCGTAATGATCTGCTGTACCGAGGAGTCCATCTTTAATCTCGCATACATAAGTGAGATAAATGCGGTCGTCATCGCGCCCAAAAGATAGCCGATCTTTTCATTGCAAAAGCGTCCGATAAAGCCCCCGATAAACATGGGCAAAAATGCGGTAAACATTACGCCGATGGATCCGAAATTTAATGCCATTTGGATCGTCCCCGTATTTGTGGCAGAAAGGAATCCTACCACACCCATCAAACCGCCGGCGATCATGTAGCACCCTACTGTATTGGGGATCTCTTTAATTCCTGTATTTACAGCGACTTCCTGTCCTGAAAGAAGCGCCTTATATTCATATCCAAATTTTGTATAGTCATAGATAAATATCACAAACAATAATCCGATGCAGATCACAACCAGATAGTTCACCACCCCGGGAAAGCCCGTAAGCCTTGTGTTCGATACAAAGGAAACTCCGTTTCCGCCGGTAATGGCAAATGCCGCCCCTTCATACAAAAGCGTCACTCCCAAGGATACGATGATGGGTGGAAGCTTGGTCAAAACGTAGATCAGTCCGGATATCGCTCCAAGCGCCACTCCGCAAAGGATCGTTAAGATCAGCATCACATATACATTCCACCCGGTGGCAACGCAGATTCTTGCGCCGATGACAGAAGCTAAAAGTGCGATCGCTCCGATGGAAAAATCAAATCTTCCCGAATTTAAATTTATGGACAGGGCAAAGGTTGTCAGCATTACAGAGGCAGTCGCTCTGAAAAAAGCAATCCAGTTTCCCTCGGATTCAAAGAGAGAGAGCCCGTTGATTCGGCACATTCCCATTGTGATGAGAAATGCGAGCACCGGTATAGCTATCGTGCCGACAATCCTTATTCCCATTTTTAATCTGCCTTGTTTCATAACAACCTCATTTCTTTTATATCCGGCTGCGGGATCTTCTTTCATCCCGCAGCCGAAGTTAACGGTTTTTAAATCTCAATTGCCTGTTTATAATACGGATTACTTTAAGCTGTCGTAATCATAGTCACCCACAAAGGATGCAAAGGTTTCATAGTCACATTCCAAAAGGGTGTCCAAAGACGCCTTATCGTATACCGGTGTATCCAGATTGCTGTCTGCTTCGTACATCTCGTCAAACACAGCTGCATTGTCAGCCAGCCAGTATCCCTGATTTAATGCAAGTGCATTTCCGTCCGCATCGCGTACAGGAGCACCCAAGGCTGCACGGTATGCTGCAATAAAGATAGGTCCGATGCTTGCTCTGAACTTGGCTGCCTCGTAATCCAAAACACCAGAGTCAAAGGCTTCCTTGTAGGTATCTGCCAGAGCATCCACGGAAGCGATCTTTACATCTGTCCCGCCGATGAAGTTTCCAAAGAAATCCGAACCGTTACCTACACAGAGAACGGCTTCCAGTCCGCTTGTCTGAATCATTTCCGCTGCTTTTGCAAACCATGCATCATCCATGTCATAGCCACCGAGATAACCGGAGACCTTTATGCTTCCGATATCGCCGGGTTTTACTTCACCGTCTCCCATAAGCATTCCAACGATGGCATCCTTGTCGGTAGCTCCCTGATATGATGCGCCGTCACCGCCGGCCTCGATCATGGCGGATAACATGCCTGCCACACGATAGATATGCATTTCCGTACGATAAGCTACCGCTCCTCCAAAGATGGCAAAATTGGTCATCCCCTTGTCGAGATAGTTCTTTGCCATCTCATATCCAACCTGATACTCGATATCCAAAGAAGGACCTACAGCGCCTACATAGTATTCATTGCTCTTGTACTGCTCGTATTCATCCTGTGTCAGTGTTCCGGTAGCCACAGCGTAATAAACTCCTGCGGACGAGCACTGGTCGATCTGTGCCGGGCGGTCAAAGGATGAAAGAGAAATGATCGCTTTACAGTTATTAGTGATCATCGTATCCACTGCGGATTTTTCTCCCGCTGCATCCTTCAACTCATCGGAATAAACGAATTCCACCTTGTAGTTCTTTTGAATGTACTCCTCGTAATAACTGCGGAAAGACAACGCCTCTGCGGAT
>JAIKZU010000158.1 GCA_024681985.1 Lachnospiraceae bacterium
GTGGATCGGGACTTGCTCTTAAAGGAACTGGCGGCAGTGGATTACACCTACAATCCGGATACCAACCGTCTGGAATAGGATCAGAGAGGACATTATTCCCAATGGAAAATGCAAAAAAGACAAATTCCATATTGCTGTCCATCATCGATATCGCGGTGATCCTGGCTTTCTTTGTAGCATTTATCCTGATCTATATAAATGCCGGAGAAGGTAGCGGAGTGTACGACGTTAAAAAGGGATGGAACGTTACTGTTGATGGAGATGAGTACAGGGTCTTTGAAGATGCGGACTTGTCAGAGATCTCTCTGCCGGAATTTAACGGAGAGGTGCGCACTGTCATCATGAAAAACACCCTCTTTCCCGGGAACAAGAAGGGAGTGACCCTTCGGGTGTATACCCGTCTATCCGAACTGGATGTATTAGTGGATGGAGAGACCATCTATTCCACCCGGGATCCCAAAGCAGATCCCCGTCGGTTTGTGGGTATGGGATATCACTTTATACAGCTTCCCATGAGTCATAAACCCCAGGAGGTGGAGATCCGTGTGAACGCAGTGGAACGGGGCGCCATTTCGGGTCTGCCGGATGTGACTATGACCTCTACGCATTTGGCTTACAGCTATTTTGTAGAAGAAAATGCCGTCGGCATATTTATCAGCATCGCCGTCTTCATGTTCGGACTGGTGGTGACCATCATCAGCCTTTTGTATACGGGGTTGAACCCGGATTATTTCCGGCTGTTTTTGATCGGCAGTTTTTCATTGACTGCCGGTTTTTGGGGCCTGTGTTCCCAAAAGATCCTGCTTTTGTTCGGCGTTCCCATGCATATTAATTCCACTCTGGAATTCTTCCTTTTGGAACTGGCCTTTTTGCCCCTCATGGGTTACAACATCAAGGTGAGGGAAAGCCTGACCCGGGAGGACCTTATGATCCTGCGGGGGCTGCTTTTGATCACTCTCATCTTTGATCTGATCGCGGGGATATTGCATTTCACGAACCTCTGGCATTATCCCCAGACCGTCAGCATCTTCCATGTCATCGCTCTGGCAGACTGTGCTGCCATGTTGTTTGTGGGGGTACGTCCGCTAAAGGAGATGAAAAGAACGGAAAAGGTCTTTCATGTGGGGCTGGTGGGCATATCCATTTACGGCCTGTGGGAAGTCATCTCTTATTTTGTGGACACCTATGTGGAAAAAGGAAGTATGGTACTGGAGGAGTTTTCCTTCCCTTTAGCGTGCATGATCTTTATTATGATGATGCTGCTAAGCTATATGGCCCATCTCTATGAGATGGTGCTGTCCCAGGCCCAGGAAGAAGCGCTGACAAAACTGGCTTACAACGACTCTCTGACAGGACTTTACAATCGTGCCAGAAGCGAGGTGGTGTTCAAAGAGCTGGATGAGAACAGGGAAGCTTCCTATGCACTGATCAACTATGACTTAAACGGTTTAAAGACTCTAAACGATGAGTTTGGTCATACCAAGGGAGATCTTTTGATCACTACCTTCGGTCATCTTTTATCCGAGGTGTTCGGAGAGATCGGTGAGAGCATGCGTATGGGCGGAGATGAGTTTATCACTGTCTTAAAGGGTGATGCGGTAAAAAAAGCGGAGGAGTGCATCCAGACGCTTCTGCAAAGAGAAGAAGAGGAAGCGAAGCGGCTGGACATCCCGGTGGAAGCTTCTTACGGCATCGCCTACAGTTCGGAGGTCTACGATCCCCGGGCAGAGCAGATCTTCCGTATGGCAGATGAGCGGATGTATGAGATGAAACGCAGATCAAAAAGGAATCGGGTAGATTAGAACCATGAATCTTTCCAAGAGACAATACAATTTCATACGGATCGGCGTGGAGATGCTGGTCATTCTCGCTGCCACCGCCATCGTGGTGCTTTTGGTCCAGAGGAGCCACTATCTGTCTACGGTGCATGTCTACGACGAAGGATGGACGGTGATACAGGACAACCGCATACACAGAAATGTGCAGCTGAGCCAGTACGAATTCGCCCATATCTTAAATAAAGGAGATACACTTCTCTTACAGAACATCCTGCCTCGGGATATCGAAGAACGCTCATCGCTGTCTCTTTTGGTGTATCTGTCCACGGTGGACGTATATGTGGAGAATACAAAGATCTACAGTTACGGGCACGACATCAAGGACCGAGGAAAGATGGTGGGCAGCGGATATCATTTCATCCATTTGCCGGAGCACGCCGGAGGAAAGAGGCTCACCATTGTGGTCACCTCCTGCGAGGATGCGGCTTTTTCCAGCATTCCCGCCGTGACCATCATGGAATCCCAGTCGCTGCTTTCCGCTTTTGCGCGGGAACACGCCATGGTACTCTTTATCAGCATCTTTCTGACCTCCTTAGGCTGCATCCTTTTGATGGCAGCGGCCTTCGGAGCCGTGATGCAGAAC
>JAIKZU010000165.1 GCA_024681985.1 Lachnospiraceae bacterium
TCAAAGGACCGGGCGGCCTCTGTGGCTCGTTCATAGCCTTTTCCTACTTTACTTGACATGGCGATATGGATCACGTGATTGGCCAGAGTCAGATTTCTGGCAAAGAAGCTTTCATATTCCGAGACCGAAGGCTCCACAGACCGGGCATCACTGCGACCGTCCAGCATATAGCTTAACAGACCGTTCGCCTCTGCCTCGACACCATCCAGAAAATCCCCGTCATCCGTCTCTACATGATAAGGGATCATGGCGATGTTATCCCTGCTATAGTAATCCTTCGGCAGGTCACACACACTTTCCGTAGTAATCATCACCGGGATACGATATCGGTTACGCTGGACGGAGACCTGTTCTTCCGCTACATCCTCCCCCAGCTCGTCCGACATGGATTTCACCAGCCGGCTGGGGAGTTTCTTTGCCACTTCCGCCTCCAGCACTTCGCCGTTGATGGGCTTTACCAGATAACCGTCAAAGCCCTCCCGGCTGTAGAGATCTCTGTCCTGGGTTCCTGCATTTGCGGTGAGGACGATGATCTTTGTATCTTTACTCATACCTCCGGTCTGCTCACGAATGGCATGCATACACTCGATACCGTCCATTTCCGGCATCAGATGATCCATGAGGATCAGATCGTAGGTATTGTTCAAAGTCTTTTTCAAGGCTTCTTTTCCGCTTTCCGCCGTATCCACATTCACCTTTGTGTCGCGCAGCAGCTTTTTTACCACCAGAAGGTTGGGGGTGGTGTCGTCCACTACCAGGATCCGCGCTTCCGGGGCTTCAAAACTGCACCGGTAATGCTTTCTCGCTCCGGTGGAATGACGGGCCTCCAGATTCAGTTCCCCGACAGCCTGTTCATTCTCAATGCCCTGGGGGATGGTGACCATAAAGGTGGAACCCTGTGTATAAACGGAATTGACACTGATCTTTCCGTTCATCATCTCCACAAATTCCTTTACGATGGAAAGTCCCAGACCCGTTCCTTCGATGTAACGGTTCTTGTCCTCATCCACCCGCTTAAAGGCCGTAAACAGATAGGGGATGCTCTCTTTTTTCACACCCATACCCGTATCCGATACCATATACGTCACTTCCGCATGACGGTCGCTCTTTTTTTCATACTGCACCGACAGAGTAACGGACCCCTCGGAGGTGTACTTTACCGCATTGGTCAAAAGATTAATGAGCACCTGTTTGATCCGCACCTCATCACCGTAGAGCTGGGCGGGAAGCATGGGATCGATGTTGATATGGAACTCCAGATTCTTTTCCTTGGCTCGCACCCAGATCATACCCACGATCTCAGAGAACATATCCCCGGTGTTGTAGGGCACGGGAGTCAGTTCCATCTTTCCGGATTCCAGTTTGGATTTGTCCAGGATGTCGTTGATCAAAGACAACAGCATCTTGCTGGCAGCGGCGATGTTTTTGGAATTCTCCACCACCTCGTCGGAGATCTCCTCCCGGAGGGTCATCTCGTTTAGTCCGATGATGGTATTGATGGGGGTGCGGATCTCGTGACTCATGCTGGAAAAGAACCGGTTTTGGGACTGGTTCAGCTGCTCGATCTCCTCCGCCCGCTTATCGGACTTCGTTTTTTCCAAACGGTTCATACGATTCTGAAAAGATACGATGGCAGCCACCACCGTACTGATCAAAAACGCCGCCACAAATATCTGCAGATAATCCGCCGCAGAAACCTCTGCTCCTGCCGCAAGCTGCGCAGTGTAATCACTGTAAAAACAGATGGCAGCCACTGCTGCCTGCAGAGCGATCAATAGCCACATGATCCACCCATTTAAAACGATGGATACATAAAGCGTCGTCAGGACGTACCCGAAGGCCACACCTCTTGTGGCGCCTCCCGTGGAAAGTACGGCATATGGCATGGAAATGAGAATGATGATGGCGCTGATGATGAGCGCCGCCAGCTCCTGTCTGCCGTGTTTGATGCTCCAGTTGATCAAAACCAAAAGTACGACAGCTCCCATGAGCATCCCAATGGCCTGCCGGATTCCACCGGAAGCCAGTGCAAGGGGTACGCTGAAGAAAAAAGATGCCGCTGCCACATAGGATGTGATGGCAAACATACGATCCCGGAGTTCAATGCTTTCGTCATTTAAATACTCTCTGATCTTTTTAAACATTGTCATCCTCCTCCGGCGCAAATTCCAAAATCTCATCTTCCGGCTCCGGACCGAACTCTAACAGCTCGTCATCCTCCTCCGTGTCCGAAGGGGCGATCCCCAAGCTCTCCCGAATGGCTTCATAAACCGCATTGTAGGAACGGATAAAGCGATCATGTCCTTCTTCGATTCCCTGGGCATCCCCGTTCTTTCCTGCATCCTCCAAAGATCTGGCGATCTCGAAAAGATCCGTGGCACCGATCATCTTGGAGGTGCTCTTTACCGCATGGGCATGGATGGCATAATCGCTCCAGCTCCGCTCTTCAAGGGCAGCCGTCAGGAGGGGGATCTTTGCATCATGACTCTTTGCGTACTCCATCAACATGGAATCAAAGAAATCTGCCTCTCCTCTGCAGTAGTTCATTCCCACCGCAATATCCACGCCTGCCGCGCGCATGGGATCATATTTGTCTTCGCCGGCGGTCTTTGTCCCTTCGTCCCCGGCGGAACTGTTATCCTCATCCGATCCAAACGAATTGTCCGCACGGTTTTCTTCTGTATCTTCGTAGGTGATGACCCCCTTTGGCAGCACATGCTTTAACACCCGCTCAAACTCGGGGATCTCGATGGGCTTGGGAATAAATCCGTCAAAGCCCTCCCGCAGGAACATTTCCTTTGCGGCGGAAACCGCATTGGCCGTAAGGGCAACGATGGCCGGCTCATTCCCGCTTTCCTTCCGGATGGCGCGGATCCGTTTCATGGCCTCGATGCCGTCCATACCGGGCATCATATGATCCATAAAGATGATATCGTAATCCGTCTTTTCGAAGGAACGGATGGATTCCTCACCGGATTCGGCAGAGAACACTTCCATACCGTAGCCCTCCAAAATATCCTTTGCCACAAAGATATTCATAGGCTCGTCGTCCACCACCAATGCGCGGACGCCTTTGCATACCATGCGTCCACGGGTGACATCATTGCCCCGGGCATCCCTGTGTCTAAAGCTCATAATTGAAAAAGGCGACAGAGGTTTCTTTAACAAATGGAGGGAACTTCCGGGATCGATCTCATAATCCCGATCCGCAAACACCATGACCTCGATCTCCCGGGAAAGCTCCGTCAGATATGCCTTGTGTTCTTCGTACTCGGACTCTCCCACGATCAAATGGGTCAGGCGATATATGCGCTGCAATTTCTCCAGAGATTCGAAGCTGTCCACCCAATGGAAAGGAACATGGAGATTCTCTGAAAGATGGCGCACCATGCGATTGTAGTTTTCCCTGACCACGGGATGGGGAATGGTCACGAAGCGGATAAAGCCCGCCATGCAAAGAGCGTCCGGATCCGAAAGGCTGATACAGGGAGTCGCATCCTCCACATGCTGGGGAATGCTCACCATGACCTTTGTGCCTTCTCCTATGGTGCTCTCAAAGGAGATGAAACCTCCCATGGATTTTACGAAGCCCTGAACGATGGAAAGACCCAGGCCCAAACCTCCGGCGGTTCTCGTCCGTCCGGAATCCGACTGATAGAAGCGCTGGGAAACCCGCTCGATCTCATCCGCATCCATTCCGATACCCGTATCGGAAACCTCGATCTGCAGATTGATACCATAGGGCTTTTTTGCATATCCGATGCTTACATATACGCCGCCCTTTTCTGTAAATTTGATGCCGTTGGTGATGAGATGCCACAGGATCTTTTTGATCTTTCCCGTGTCTCCGGACAAGGAGGCCGGGATATTTGTATCGATATCAAACAGAAGCTCCACCTTTTTGGTCATGATGGGTTGGATCTGCGCGATGACGTCATTGACCAGGGAGGAAAGCATGTAGGTTTCGTTGGTAACGGTAAGCTTTCCCATATCGATCTCGGTGTGATCCAGAATATCGCTTACCTGGGTAGACACCCGGTGTCCGGCGTCTAAGATCTTGATCAGGTTATCCTTTTGCCGCTTGTTTTCCGATTCCTTTACCATAACGGAAGAAAGACCCACCACTGCGTTCATGGGGGTCCGGATCTCATGGGAGATATTTACCATGAAATCATCCATCCGTCGGGAAGAATCTTTCAGTTCGTTGATCTGGACATCGGTCTGCTGCATGGTCACATGCCATTTTTTAATGATGTTCCGACAGATCCACCATACAGTGGTGATCACCAGAATATGAAGCAGAGAACGACTCACTAAAAGGTCGTCGAACTCTTCACCGGAAATGATCATCACCAGAATGTCATAACCGTAGGTGGCGTAGTATGTGACCAGAGACAGGGTGATGAGCCCCGGTTCATCCGTGGCGGTATACAGCATCATCACCGCACACATCACCGCCGCAATATCATAGGTACTGGTGAGATGAATGCCATAAAAAAAGAAAGTCACCATGGTCAGCGCCGCATAGATCCACACCCGCAGATGTTCGTTCAAAGCCTGTCGGATATGCACGACCCAGGTAATGAGCACGCTGATCAAAAGTAGAGGTATGGCCCAATACTCCCAGCCCATCAGTATGGTCTCTCCGATCAACACGAACACAAACACCGTGTAGCTTAAGAGAACCATCAAATGCGCAGATTCAAATATTTCCCTCTTTCGATTACCTTCTGTTCCCATTTTCCCCTCTTAAAATATTCCCCTTAATCTTCGGGCCGCTTCACTCCGGCGCCGTCTTCCATCATATTGTAGTCCGTGTCCGCGTCGATCATCTGTAACATGATCTCGGCAAAATGCGGATCGAACTGTGTGCCGCTACCCTTGACGATCTCCGCTCGCACCGCAGACTGATCCATGGCCTGTCGGTAACTGCGGTGGGAGGTCATGGCGTCGTATGCATCCGCCACTGCGATGATCCTGGCCTCCTCCGGTATCTCGTCCCCTTTGAGTCCGTCGGGATAACCGGAACCGTCGTACTTTTCATGATGCCATCTGGCCCCGGTGGCAAGTCCCGGCATGTCTTCGATGTTCTGCAGGATCTTTGCCCCCATGACGGGATGGCTCTTTATAATCTCAAACTCATCATCATCCAGACGTCCCGGCTTATTGATCACCGCATCCGGGATGCCGATCTTTCCTACGTCGTGCAGAAGTCCCATCATATAGATGTCGTTCTGCTTCTTTGTCGTATATCCGTGACGGCGGGCGATCTCTCTGGAATAATCCGCTACACGTCCGGAATGACCCTTTGTATAGGCGTCCTTTGCATCGATGGCTTCCGCCAAGGTCTGTACCACCTGCAGGGAAAGGTGTTCCACCTCTCTGGTCTTTTTTTCCACTTCCCTCTCTAGGTCCATCTGCAGCCGTACCAGCTCGATGGTATGCCGCACGCGAAGCGCCAGCACCTCCGGCACGAAGGGCTTTTTGATAAAATCCATGGCCCCCAGCTGCAATCCTTTGGTCTCGGAAGATTCATTCTCATCCGCCGTCAAAAAGATCACCGGGGTTTCGTTCTTCTCCTGCTCCCGCAGTCTCTTTAGAGACTCGAATCCGTCCATCTCCGGCATCATGATATCCAACAGGATCAGATCCGGTTCGTTCTCTTTCATGAAATCCAGCATTGCCTCGCCGGATTTTAAAGCAGTCACCCGCATGTTGTTTTTGGAAAGAATGTGTCCCGCCATTTTCAGATTGGCCACATCATCGTCCACTACCAGTATCCAATAAGCCATCAGTTCCTCCGATATTTCCTTTATTTTCTATAAACATTCCCGGATCTTCTTTAAAAGTTCATTTCGATCCGTATTTTTC
>JAIKZU010000185.1 GCA_024681985.1 Lachnospiraceae bacterium
GTCTGTGGAGCCTTCGGTCTCGGAATATGAAAGCTTCTTTGCCAGAAATCTGACTCTGGCCAATCACGTGATCCATATCGCCATGTCAAGTAAAGTAGGAAAAGGCTATGAACGAGCCACAGAGGCCGCCCGGTCCTTTGACAACGTCACTGTGATTGACAGCTGGCATCTGTCCAGTGGCATGGGACTTTTGGTTTTGGAAGCCATCCGTATGGCGGATGAATCCCGTCCTTATGATGAGATCATAAGGACTATTACGGACCTGCGTAACAAAGTACGCACCAGTTTTATCATCAGCGATACGGAATATCTGGCCCGGGCGGGACGACTTTCTCCTACGGTCAACAGTATTGCCCGCGCACTGTTGTTTCGGCCGGTACTTGTCTTAAGCGGTGGACGCATGGGAGTGGGAAAGGTCTACTTCGGTGCCAAGGAAGCATGCGCCGACAAATATATCCACAGTGCCTTGGGCTTGCTTTCGGGTATTGATAAGCGAAAGCTTTTTATCACCTACGCGGGGATGTCCATGGAGGAACTGCGTCGTGTGAAAGATGTGGTGGAAAAGCGTGTGCAGTTCGATGAGATCATTTTCCAAAAGGCTTCCTCCGCCATTACCGCAAACTGCGGTCCGGGAACTTTCGGACTATTGTATATCACAAAATAAACCAGTACGAGGTGTTTGAAAAAGTGAATTTCAGAAACATGATCAGAGCGGAAAAACTGTTTTTACTCATTGCCTTTTTGGCAGCCATGTCCTGTCTGTTCTACTACAGTGCAAAGGATCGCAGCGTGGTGGTGGAACGAACTGAAGTTACTTATATCGAGGATTGGACAGTGGATCTGGGGAGAGGCCCCATCATTGACGCCGGCAGATATTATTTTTCAGAGAGTCAGGTTGATAATGACTATGTCATCCGGGCGACCCTTCCCGATGACATAGAGGATAACATGGTGCTGTTTTTCCGCCCCACCTGGAATAACAAAGTATATATCAACGGAGATCTGCGACTGGACTATGATATCAACCGGGATTCCGTGATCCCCGGAGGTGCGGTAAAGAGTACGTACATCATGGTGCCCTTGTCTTCGGAGGATGCAGGAACCGAAGTGAAAATGGTGCGTCATAACTATGCCAGGAAACCGGAGCTGGTACCGGAGACTATGGTGGGTTCCGTGGGCGCTGTCTATGCATGGATGATCGGAGAATGGGGGCTGGACTTTTTTGTATCCGGCATGCTGATGCTGTTTGCCCTTTTGGTCATGATCGTCGGCATGTATATGTATTTTCTGTACCGGCAGACAATCGATATGGTTTACGGTGCCTTTGGTGTTTTGATCATATCCATTTGGCTCATTTCTAATTCTTATCTGTATCCCTTCGTATTCGGCCATTATCACGTGGACGGCCTCATCAATTACATGATGTGCCTGCTGATACCGTTGGGACTTTTGATCTATGTGGATTCCATCCAAAGGGGACGCTATCGGAAGGTCATGGTGGCCATGATGGTCGGCACCACCATCAATTCCCTGTTTTGGACGGTGCTGCATTTTACAGGTCTGTTGATCTACTCCGACGCGCTTTTGCCCATCGATATCACTTTGGGGGTCATCGTGCTGATATCCATTGTGGTCATTGCGCTGGATTTCAAGAACGGGCACGCAAAGGAATACCACTATACAGCCGTGGGACTGGCTGTATTTCTGACCTTTTGTGTGGTGGAACTGATCACCATCACTTTCTTTAATGCGAAAAATGACAACATTCCCATGCTCATCGGCCTGGCAGGGCTTTTGATATTTGTGGTCATGCAGCAGGTGGACGATCTTAGAAACGCCGGCATCGAAAAGCAAAAAGCCATCGATATGTCGGAGGCAAAGAGCGAGTTTCTGGCCAGTATGTCCCACGAGATCCGCACTCCCATCAACTCCATTTTGGGTATGAATGAGATGATCATCCGTGAGAGCAAAGACAAGGTGATCACGGACTATGCCCACACGGTGGAAAGTGCCGGAAAGATGCTCCTTACCCTGATCAATGACGTACTGGACTTTTCAAAGATCGAGGCAGGAAAGATGGAGATCACCATCGCCAAGTACAGTCTCTCCGATGTTCTGGCAGATGTATGTGCCATTGTATCGGAACGGGCCACGGAAAAGGGACTGACATTTGAAGTAAAGATATCGGATGATATCCCGGACGGACAGATCTCCGATGAATACCGGATCCGCCAGGTTTTGATCAATTATATCAACAATGCCATAAAGTATACGGACAGAGGAAACGTGACACTGATGGTTTCCGGCGACTATATGGATAACGGGAATTTTCTTCTGGATATGTCCGTTATGGATACCGGACGGGGCATTCGGGAGGCAGACATGGAGGGTCTCTTCAGCGCTTTCTCCCGGGCCGATATGAACACCAACCGGAATATCGAAGGTACCGGACTGGGGCTGGCTATCGTAAAGAGCATCGCCGATTCCCTGGGTGGGGAAGTCGGTGTGGAGAGTAAATACGGCAAAGGCTCCGTTTTCTACATTCGCATTCCGGTGGAGGTGACAGACTACGCACCGGTGCCCAAGAACTTTCTGGAGCAGCAGCGGCATAAGGAAGAGGAGATCGAAGAGATCGAATTTACCGCTCCGGAGGCAAAGATCCTGGCGGTGGATGACAACAAGTCAAACCTGCGCATTGTGGAGCTGTTCCTAAAACGCATGGGCGTGCAGTTGGATCTCTGTGATAGCGGAGTGAAAGCGTTGGCTCTTTGTAAAGAAAAGAAATACGACCTTTTGCTTTTGGATCATATGATGCCCCAGCCTGACGGTGTGGAAACTTTGCACATGATCCGGAAGGATCCGGAATCCCAAAACCAAAACACGCCTGCTCTGGTCCTGACGGCCAATGCCGTGGCGGGAAGCCGTGAAAGATACCTGGCGGAGGGCTTTGCGGATTATCTTTCCAAGCCGCTGGATGCCCGGATCCTGGAAAAGACGGTAAGAGACTTCCTGCCTTCGGAGAAGGTGGTGACGGTTTCTGCCGGGGAGGTGGCTCCCATATCGGCGCC
>JAIKZU010000087.1 GCA_024681985.1 Lachnospiraceae bacterium
GTTGCAAAGGCTGCCATCAACAACGGCTATGACATGGATATCAAAAATGCGGTTGAGATGGAAGCAAACCTCTTCGGTGTGGTAAACGATACCTACGATAAGAAAGAGGGAATGGGCGCATTTTTGGAGAAGAGAAAAGCCGAATTAAAGGACTTTTAAGAAGCGTGAAATAAATATTGTTTTAAAGAGTGTCTGCCGTTTTCGGCAGGCACTTTTTATGGTAGAATAGGACAGATGTTAGAAGATTATGATCTTAAAAACCTGATCTCTCCGGCACTTGCCTGGTTTGAAGCAAATAAAAGGGATCTTCCCTGGAGAAAAACGAAAGACCCTTATGGTATATGGGTATCGGAGATCATGCTCCAGCAGACCAGAGTGGAGGCGGTAAAAGGCTACTATGAGAGGTTTTTGGATAGCCTGCCGGACATTTCCTCCCTGGCACAGTGCGAGGAGGATCGACTGTTAAAGCTGTGGGAAGGACTGGGTTATTATAATCGTGTCCGGAATATGCAAAAGGCAGCGCGACTTCTGGTAGAAAAGTACGAAGGCCGGATGCCGGCGGATTATTCGGAAGTTTTACATCTTCCCGGCATCGGTGCCTACACGGCGGGGGCCATCGCCTCTATCGCCTTTGACATTCCCGCTCCTGCGGTGGACGGAAATGTGCTTCGGATTTTGTGTCGGGTGGCAGAGGATGACAGCGATATCCGACAGGAAAAGACAAAGAAAAAAGTGACGGACCTGTTGTTTCCTATCATGCCGTCGGAAAAACCGGGAAGTTTCAACCAGGCCATGATGGAGATCGGCGCCATCCGGTGCCTGCCTAATGCGGCACCGCTGTGTGAAAAGTGTCCATGGAAGGATCTATGCGGTACCAGAAGGCAGGGCGCCTTTGAGCGTTATCCATATCGCAGTCCCTTAAAGGAAAGAAGGATCGAAAAACGTACGGTACTTCTCATTATGGATGGGGAGCGCATTGCCATCGAAAAGCGCCCGAAGGAGGGCCTTTTGGCGGGACTCTACCAGTTTCCCAATCTTTTGGGACATCTGACCCGCCGGGAAGCGGTGGACTATGTACGGCAACAGGGACCGGATCCCGTCTATATCGAGACGCTGCCGGCAGCCAAGCATGTGTTTTCCCATATCGAGTGGCAGATGCGAGGTTACCTGATCCGTGTCTCCGATCTTTCCGGATTCGGAGAAGAGGGAAGCACCCTTCTTTTGGAGCGGGACCGGATCCAAAAGGAGTACGCCATACCGTCGGCTTTTGCAGCTTATACACGATACATCAATCTGGAAAAAGGAAAATAAAAATCATGAAATTATTGAGCTTTGGGATCCCCTGTTATAACTCCTACGCCTATATGGGAAAGTGCATTGAGTCGCTTTTGCCCGGGGGAAAAGACGTGGAGATCATCATCGTGGATGACGGCTCCATGGATCAGACGGCGGACATAGCAGATGCCTACGCCAGGAAGTACCCGGATATCGTAAAGGTGATCCATAAGGAAAACGGCGGTCACGGTTCAGCGGTAAATGCCGGATTGGAAGCAGCCACGGGGCTCTACTACAAGGTGGTGGATTCCGATGACTGGGTGGACGCGGATGCATACCGACAGGTATTAAGTACCCTTCGCAAGCTGGTGGATGCCGGCACGCCGGTGGACATGCTGTTGACAAATTATGTATACGAGAAACCCTCTACAGACCAGCACCGGGTGATGCACTACCGCCTGTTATTTCCTCAGGAGGAGGTCATCGGCTGGGACGGCATGAAGCGGAATATTAAGGGCTTCGAGATCCTGATGCACTCTGTTACTTATCGGACCGAGATGCTGAAGAAATGCGGATTAAAGCTTCCTGAGCACACCTTTTACGTGGACAATCTCTTTGTCTACATCCCTCTTCCCTATGTGAAGACCATTTACTATCTGAATGTGGATTTTTACCGGTATTACATCGGACGGGAAGGACAGTCCGTCAATGAGCAGACCATGATCCGCCGCATCGACCAGCAGTTGAAGGTGAATTATCTGATGATCGATGCATATAACCTGTGGGAGATCGAACCGAAGCATCTGCGGGAGTATATGCTTTCCTATCTGGAGATGATCACAGTGGTGTCCTCTGCCATCGGCTATGTGTCAAAGACGGATGAAAATATCAAGAAGGTAAAAAAACTCTGGAGATACATCAAGGCAAAGGATACGAAAACGTACCGACACCTGCGATACGGTGTGTTGGGAGGTTCCATGAACCTGCCGGGAAGGCTGGGGCGCTACATTTCCGTCAAAGGCTATAAACTTTCGCAAAGACTGGTGGGCTTTAACTGATCCGCTGCGAAAGTATTTATACACAAATTATTACAGCAGGAGAGAGATGAAGTATGAAAAAGAAGAGAAGTACCTTTAAGGGGACACTGGGATTTGTCCTGGCGGCAGCAGGCTCTGCGGTGGGACTGGGTAACATTTGGCGTTTTCCCTATCTGGCAGCAAAGGACGGAGGCGGATTATTTTTGGTGATCTATCTGATCCTGGTGTTGACCTTCGGTTACACCATGCTGACTACGGAGATCGCCATCGGACGTTTGACCAAGACAAGTCCGCTGACAGCTTATGAAAAACTGGATAAACGGTTTTCCTGGATCGGAAAGCTGGCCTGCCTGGTGCCTATGATCATTATGCCGTATTACTGCGTGATCGGCGGTTGGCTGCTAAAGTATTTCATCACCTTTATCAGCGGCGATGCCCAGACGGCTACGGATGATGCTTTCTTTGGGAATTTCATCACTTCTGCCTCGGATTCCATCATGGCTACCATCGTATTTCTTCTGATTTGTGCCGTGATCATTTTAGGTGGTGTAAACCGGGGGATTGAGCGGGCATCCCGTATTCTGATGCCCATCCTGGTGGTTTTGGTCCTCATCATTTCTATTTACTCCGTTACCATCAGCTATTCCGAAGGCGGTGTGACCCGTACCGGACTGGAGGGATTAAAGATATTGTTTATCCCGAACTTAAAGGGGCTCACGATCGGGAAATTTGCCACTACGCTTTTGGATGCCATGGGGCAGTTGTTCTTTTCCTTAAGCATTGCCATGGGTATCATGGTGGCTTACGGATCCTACGTATCGGATGATTCGGATCTGGGTAAGTCCATCAATCATATTGAGATCTTTGATACCGGCATTGCGGTTCTGGCAGGCGTGATGATCATCCCTGCAGTATATGTGTACATGGGACAGGAGGGCTTGAGTGCTTCCGGCCCCGGGCTGATGTTCAAGGTGCTGCCGAAGGTATTTGCCCAGATGGGAACGGTGGGCACCATCATCGGAACGCTGTTTTTTATCATGGCGCTGTTTGCGGCCATTACCAGCGCCGTATCCGTTATGGAAGCGGTGGTATCCAGCTTCTGTGATGCCTTCCATTTAAAGAGAAAGCATGCAACCCTCATTGAGACGGGGATCGCGCTGTTCTTTGGTATCATTGTCTGCCTGGGATACAATGTATTGTATTTCGAGCTGAAGTTGCCCAATGGTTCCGTGGGACAGGTTCTGGATCTGATGGACTATATCAGTAATTACATCTTTATGCCCGTCATCGCCATCGCCACCTGTATTCTGGTGGGATACTTTGTATCACCGAAGACCATTGTGGACGAAGTGGAAAAGAATGACTCAACCTTCCGACGCAGGGGGATGTATATCGTTATGATCCGATACATCGCGCCTGTTTTACTGGGCATTCTGCTCTTACAGTCCTTCTCCGTATTCGGCTAAAGGAAAAGAAAAGAGGTTAATATGAAAAGACGACAGAGATACAACCGCAGGCTGTGGATTTTTGCACTCCTATTGGGATGCCTCTGTACGTCTTTTTTTGCTGTAAATAACTCCTTCAAGACATCCCGGGTATATGCGGCGGATGCGGATGAGGTCACGGGACAGGAGAAGAAAGATGCCCTCAAACAAAAGGGTGGCGGCTATGCAGTCAGCGGACAGCTGAACAATGTGGGGTATTCCGCGGTGCTTTACAATGCAGAAAACGGTCTGCCTACTTCCGATGCCAACTGTATCTATTCCACATCCAAGGGATATATATGGATCGGCGGATACAGTGGGATCCTGCGGTATGACGG
>JAIKZU010000204.1 GCA_024681985.1 Lachnospiraceae bacterium
GTGCCGTAAACTCCATGTACTCCTTTGTGGTAGGATGCACAAAGCCAAGAGTATAGGCATGAAGGCACTGGCCTTCCAAATGATACGGACATTTCTTCGATCCGTATAAAGGATCCCCCAATAAGGGATATCCTATGGAAGCCATATGTACCCGGATCTGATGGGTTCGCCCGGTTTCCAGTTTAAATTCAGCGTATGCATATCCATCCGCTTCTTTTAAGATCCGATAATGTGTAATTGCGTTTTTCCCGTGTTTTTCGTTGATAGCCATCTTTTTACGATCTTTTTCGTCTCTGCCTATGGGTCGATCTACTACTCCTTCTGTCGGAATGTGATGGCCTATGAGAATGCCGCGATAGGTTCTGTTTACACTGTGGACTTTGATCTGCTCTGCCAGATCCACATGGGCGGCGTCGTTTTTGCAGATCACCAGGGAACCGGTGGTATCCTTGTCAATGCGGTGGACGATGCCTGGACGCAGTTCACCGTTAATGCCGGATAATGAGTCCTTACAGTGATACATCACCGCATTTACCAGCGTGCCGGTATAATGGCCAAAAGCCGGATGCACAACCATATTCTTTGGCTTATCCACCACCAGCACATCATCATCTTCATAGAGGATGGATAAAGGGATGTCTTCCGGAATGATCTCCACGGATTTTGCTTCCGGGAAATCAATGTCTACTTCGTCATCTATGGAGCACTTATAACTGGGCTTTACGGTTGCACCATTTACCTTGACGTGCCCTTCGGTGATAAGCTTTTGAAACCTGCTGCGGGATACATCCGGATAAAGCATTCCCAAAACCACATCCAATCTTTGATTTTCCGATTCAAAATCAATGATCTGACGGTTCATCCTTATGCTTCCTTTTAAAAATCACTGTCAATTCCTCGTCCTTATAAACAAACATGAAAAGTATGAATAAGACTACAACACTGCAGGTCACGTAGATATCCGCCACATTAAAGACCGGGAAATTTATGAGGGAGAAATAGAGAAAATCGATGACGTACCGATGAGTGATACGGTCAAAGAAATTCCCCATGGCTCCGGAAAACAATACGATCAACGTAAAAAACAGGGGATAATAACGAGGCTCCTTCGGTATTTTGATCAAGGCCCAAAGAATAATGGCACTTAAGATCACAGTGATCACATAAAAGAAACTGATCTTTCCTGTTAAAAGGCTGAATGCTGCCCCCGTATTCTCCAGATATCGCAATTGAAAAACACCGGGGATGAGGATCAGGTCCTTAGCTCCTCTTAAGTGAATATACGCCAGGTTTTTGGTATACAGATCCAAGGCTAAAAGTAAAAAGAACAGGATCCCTCCCACTACCGGGCAATTGATATTAGTTTTCTTATTATCTGAATTCATCGCATCCTCATTTCCTTATGATCTCCGAGTCAATATCCGATCTTATTGATCTTGTGTATGCACAGCGTAAACATCTAGCCTTCGTTTAATACGTAGGATATGCCCTGGCGCAGATCATCCGGGGTAAAATCCATATAGGAATCCGCCCTTCCGATATCCTTTAAAACGATGAACTTGATCTTCTCTCCTGCCATCTTTTTGTCGGATCTCGTGGCTTCTAAGACACTTTCTATGTCCATATCACGGGCATGAACCGGCAGATCATATGATAGCAACAATTCCTTTAGCTGATCTAGGCATTTGGAATCCAAAAATCCTTTATTTACGGACATGTAGGAAGCTGCCACCATGCCGATGGAAACACATTGCCCGTGAAAAAGGGAAAAACCGGAAAGTTTTTCAATGGCATGACCGATGGTATGCCCGAAATTCAGAAAGGAGCGAATTCCATGCTCCAAGGGATCTGCCTCCACCACTTCTTTTTTACATTCACAGCAGGTATAAACCATATGAAGCAAAGCCTCCGGATCCATCTGTTGAATGGCAGCCACATGGTCTTGCAGCCAATCAAAGAATTCCCGGCGCATGATACAACCGTATTTGATCACTTCTCCCATTCCGCAGGCAAATTGCTCTTTTGGAAGGGATCTTAATACATTTAAGTTGATATAAACAAGCTTTGGCATGTAAAAGGCACCTACCATATTCTTATAGGATAAGAAATCTACTCCCGTCTTTCCGCCGATACTGCTGTCCACTTGTGACAACAAGGTGGTGGGGATCTGAATAAAATCGATCCCTCTCAGATAGGTGGCTGCAGCAAATCCTGTCATGTCACCTACGACACCACCTCCTAAAGCGATGAGACAATCGGATCTGGTAAAGTGATTTTCGATTAAATACTGATATAATTTCTCAATACTGCTTATCTGCTTATAATTTTCGCCATGAGGAAATGTGAAAGTTATAACTGATTTAAATTTATCTGATAGAATGTCCCTAAGATCATTTAAATACAATGTATCTACGATATCATCCGTGACTATGCATATTTTATCATATTTCTTTGACTTAATCTTGATTATATTACTATATAGTTCATCGAAGGATGCATCAAATATAATATTATAGCTAAATTCATTATTATAGTTCACTGGTAAGATTTTTTGCATTTTTAACCTCCACCTATATCTTATATTAATACGCTGTATTTTGCTTGGAAAGACAAAAATTCAGAAAAAAAAGCCTCCAATTTCGGAGGCTTTTGCTATATCGCCGTTAAAATCCTGTTTGTATTCCCGAAAAATCAAATGCATTCATGATCTCCTGTAAATCTCCTGAGATATCTACATCACTGGGAGTCACAATGAAGATATAATTGCTGACTTTTTGAAGATTTCCATCAATGGCATAGCAGGAACCGGAAATAAAATCTATGATCCGCTGTGCCAAAGCCAGATCGATGCCTTCCATGTTTAGAATAACGGTATGATTGGCCAAAAGTGTCTCGGATATTTCTCTGGCATCGTCAAAGGAAGAAGGTTTGATCACGCAAACTTCCATGCCTCCAACATTACCCTTTTTACCGCCCTTCATAGTCGTAAAACGGGAAATGGTTCCAACCTTACGATCGTTGTCTTTGTTTTCATTGGCTGAAGATGAACGTCGCAGGATTGGCTTTTTTTCTTCGACTTCCTCTTCTTCGTCTATATCGTCTTCATAATCGTCGTAATCATCCCCGTCGCCTAATTTCATGGCATCCAACATACGATCAAATACGCCCATTGCTTTACTCCTTATCAAACATAACAGTTTTGAAAGAAATTATTTGGAATAGTCTCTCTCTCCAAAGATGCCTGTACCAACACGAACCATAGTCGCACCTTCTTCGATGGCAACTATATAATCATTGGTCATACCCATGGACAGAACATCCATATTTACATTATCAATGTTTTTAGCTGCTATGTCAACAGATAAAACCTTTATTTTGCGGAAAAACTCCCGATTTTCCTCAGAATCCACAACATATGGTGCTATCGTCATAAGTCCTCTGATATGGATGCCTGGTAATTTTGCGATTTCTTCGACCAATGTTATCGTCTCGTTCATGTCCGTTCCGAACTTTGTTTCTTCTCCGTCATTGACCTCGATCAATATATCGGTAACAACCTGGTTTTTCACGGATAGACGGCTGATCTCTTCGGCCAGACGAAGTGTATCCACGGAATGGATTAAGTCCACCTTTCCGATGAGATATTTTACTTTATTTCGCTGCAGATGACCGATCATATGCCAGGAGATATCTGATGGCAGATTCGGGATCTTTATTTCCAATTCCTGCACTTTGTTTTCGCCGAACACTCGGACACCGCAGTCATAGGCTTCTTTTAGCATTTCAACCGGTTTGGTCTTGCTGACGGCGATCAGCGTTACTTCCTTTGGATCCCTGCCGCACCTTTTGCAGGCTTCTGCAATGTTTTTGTTTACTTCGGATAGCTTTTCTTTTAACATAGGAACCTCTTATACTCGGCATTAATTGATAATGTCGTTTTCTTTTACTTTATCACCCTGCAGTACGATTCGGTCATACAGTGATAGGCCGTAATCTGTGCCGGTTTTTACGATGGTATAGTCGTTATTTTGATATAGAATATCGATCTGTTTAAATACTGCATAGCCTTTGTTTACATTGTATACACCGGTGAGTTCGGCCGTATCATCTCCTACCGTGTAGGTTTCTTTGGAATTTACCATTTGTATACGATCGCCCTTTGCAAGGACATCTTCGTCGATATAATAACGGTTCTTATCGACATAATACACGGTGGTATTGATAAACTCCACACTACTGCCCTTCTGTACTAAAAGACCCAGATCGTTCTTATCTTCACCTTTTGTAAAATACTTCTCCGGTATGGTATAGAATTCTTTTGTGGTAATGGAACTGTTTGGTATCTTTAATCCGTTTTGCTCGTTTAATTTAAGGTTGATATTGACAAAACGTTCCTCGGCATAGCGCTCCATGGAATCGTCCAGTGATAAGATGAGATATTTCTGACCTGCCTTATCCAGAATCTCGCAGGTGCACCAGGTAGTGGCGGAATCCTCCGTAAATTCTATTTCGATGGCCTTTGTCTCTTTCAGTTTGTCAGCCATGGACTGGTCGATCTTCATAACAAGATTCCAATCATCGGATAATATGACCTTATATAAATTCTCTCCGGAGGAAACAGTCTCCTTTGTGCGCATATTCTGAATGTTTACGGCGTTTGGATCAAACTGATCTTCAGAGAAGTTTTCCAAAGTGACGTTTTCATAGCCGTCTATAGTGTATACCACAAGCCCCGGCGTCTTGGCATAATATGTAAAGAACGTGTTTTGGGAAAGGGCGTTTTGAATGATATCCGCATTTTTCTGCAGGTTTTCCTCGTTGTAGAGCTGGATCAGATTGTTGGACAGATCTTCTTTGAAAGAATAGGTCCGGGTGAACTCCTTGCTGTCATAATCTTTCATGAAGCTCTGTATATCGTTTTCGATCATACCCAGATCCATATCGCTTAGGTTTATAACCGATTGCTCGTTATCGGAGGATTTAAGCTGCTTTATGATATTGCCCTTCTTATCGATGGCATACAGGATCGTACGCACCCCCACACGGCTCTTAGATGGTGCAAAGAAATAAATATCCCCTTCCTGGGAGGATTTTTCTAATGCCTCCTGGCGGATGGCCAAAGCATAATAATTGTCCTGAGCAGCGATGGTCCCCTGTTTTACTTCATATATGGAGATGTTTTCTGTCGTAAGATATGTAAAGACATGAAACAAAATATAGATAAAGATGATAAAACTGATGATGATCGCAATATTTAAATGGATCTGTCTGTGAAATTTTACGACGTTATCTTTTTGTGCCATGTTTTATGTCCCAAAGAAAAAATGATCGGTGTATGTTACAAAGGATATATTTTATTATACAAATAATCCCTTAGATAATCACTATCTAAGGGATATTATCATCAGGTTTTGATTAAGCTACCTTGCTCTTTGCAAGTTCGCATAATTCCTTGAAGCCCTCGGCATCGTTAACAGCCATGTCAGCCAATACCTTACGGTTTAAGTCAACATTAGCAAGTTTTAAGCCATGCATGAACTTGCTGTAAGAAAGGTCATTCAATCTGCAGGCTGCATTGATACGAGCGATCCATAACTGACGGAACTGTCTCTTTCTCTCTTTTCTGCCGGCATAAGATGACTTTAAGGCTCTCATTACGGACTGCTTCGCAACACGATACTGCTTGGAACGAGCGCCACGATAGCCCTTAGCCAGTTTTAATACTCTGTTATGTTTCTTTTTTGCGTTTAAACCGCCTTTAATTCTTGCCATAATAATATCCTCCTAACCAAATCTTATAAATAAGGCAAAACTTTCTTCATTGCCTTAACATTCGTAGCATCCGTCATGGCTGCCTGTCTCAAGCCTCTTTTTCTCTTTGTGCTCTTCTTGGTTAAGATATGGCTCTTGTTTGCCTTGCTTCTCTTTAACTTTCCTGTTCCTGTTACTTTAAAGCGCTTTGCGGCAGCTCTTTTTGTTTTGATTTTCGGCATAATCTTTTCCTCCTACTGTTATTTCTTTTCTGCCAGTATCATGCTGATACTCCTGCCCTCCTGCTTGGCGGGCTTTTCCACTACACATACATCCGAAAGGCTTTCTGCAAAATCATCAAGGATATGCTTGCTGGTTGCCATATGTGCCATTTCACGACCACGAAAACGCAGAGTGATCTTTACCTTGTTTCCTTTTTCAAGGAATTTCTTGGCAGCATTCATCTTTGTATTCAGGTCATTTGCCTCGATGTTCGGGGACAGACGGATCTCTTTGATTTCTACGATCTTCTGCTTCTTCTTAGCTTCCTTTTCCTTCCGGGCAAGCTCATAACGGTATTTACCGTAGTCAATGATCTTACATACCGGGGGATTGGCATTCGGTGAAATCTTTACCAGATCCAGATCTTCATCCTGTGCTTTCTGATAAGCTTCCCTTGCAGACATGATCCCAAGTTGTTCTCCGTCCGGGCCGATCAAACGAACTTCTTTGTCTCGGATCTGTTCGTTGATCATCATTTCATTATTAGCTATGGCTTTGTCCTCCCAATGTAAAAAAATAGTGGATAGGCAGACTATCCACAATACAAAACACAAATAAAGTGTAATTGAAACGCTAAGTCACCCGATTGTGCTTAGGTGAGAGTGGATACTCTACTTGTCTTACAACTTCTATAATTTATCACAGTTTATGTGTTACGTCAAGAATAAAATATAGGAAATACGGGTGTTTGACCGAATCTTACTCCAAGTGGTATACGACCATGGAAAAAAAGATAACTTTTATAAATCCCCAGTTTCATCCGTGTAATAAGGGATGATCAAATAACAGTCGCTGTGGATCAGATCGGAATCACCAAGATGATTGATCCTTTTGATCTCTTCCATATACTCATAGCAATTATCATATTCCGATGTCATGTGATCTCTGGCAATGGATAAAAGGGTGTCGCCCTCTTCTACTTCTATGCTGGCATACAGCTTTTCAGATCTGGAATGTGCAAATACGAAAGAAGTAAAAACAAAGAAGAACACCGTCGTGATCAACAAAATGGACGCAATGATCATAAGGGGACTTTTCTTAATAAATATAACGCTGTAGATCTTTGTATTACTTCTGTTCATATCACACACCTCTTTCTGCCATTAGCTAAACGCAAACGCATGTTCTGAAATCATAATATAGCGCAAACGGATGTTTGTCAATAGTTTTTCGAACAAATTTTTGCAAAATTTTGTTTGCCTTCTGACAGACGGTATGTTACACTTGTTTTAACAAGGAAATATGTGATATTTATTCGGAGGTGAATCTATGTCATACGGTAAAATTACACCCAAGCAGCAGGAAATCCTTGATTTTCTGAAATCCGAGATCTTAAGCAAGGGCTTTCCGCCTTCTGTGAGGGAGATCTGTACCGCAGTGAATCTAAAGTCTACATCTTCTGTCTTTTCACATTTGGAAAAATTGGAAAAGAACGGTTATATCCGTAGGGATCCCACGAAGTCACGTACCATTGAGATCTTAGATGATAACTTTAATATAACTCGTCGGGAGATGGTCAGTGTACCCGTTGTGGGCTCTGTGGCGGCAGGGCAGCCTTTGTTGGCTGTTCAGAATATTGAAAGCTACTTCCCTATCCCCGCCGAGTATGTTCCGAAGAATGAGACCTTTATGCTTCGCGTAAAGGGGGAAAGCATGATCGAAGCCGGGATCATGGACGGTGATACCATTATGGTGGAGAGATGCAGTACCGCCCGTGATGGAGAGATGATCGTTGCACTGGTAGAGGACTCTGCCACAGTAAAGACTTTTTATAAAAAATCCGATCATATCGTCCTGCATCCGGAGAATTCTTCCATGGATGACATTATCGTTCCGGATTGCCAGATCATCGGTCGTGTATTTGGTGTGATCCGATTCTTTTAGTGTTTTTCGCTTTTTGATTCCGACGGATGTTGGACTGGCGATATAACTGATCCTGCATTATAAAAGTGGTTTACTTTATCAAAAAGTAAACCACTTGTTTTATGCCATCAACTCTTCTTTCGTAAGGGTTTTACCGTCTTTCCAGATCCTCTCAAGATCATAGAACAGACGATCTTCTTTTGAGAAAAGATGTACGATGATATCTTCATAGTCCATAAGGATCCATGTGGAATTACGATTTCCTTCGATCTGTTTCGCATGAATGCCGTTTTTATACATCATTTCATCCACCGCATCCTGCAGAGCTAAAAGCTGATTTTGATTGGATGCGCTGGCCACCACAAAATAATCTGCGATGACGGAAATGGATCCGATGTCGATAACGGAAATGTCAATGGCTTTTTTTTCATCTAAGATCTGATATATTTTCGCCGTAAGTTCTTTTGTCTGCATGTTTATGCTCTCCTTCTATTGTTCCTTTTCATAGTAATCAAGCGTCTCTTGGGTTGTGGGATCGATGTACGCATTGGTTTCTTTCAGGTAGAAAATGGTATTTTTCAGGATCATGCGTACAGCCATTTCCAGATCGGAAAATGCCATATTCCGGATCTCCTCCAGGTGAGGTACCGGCTCACGATTGGGTTCGATGTAGTCCGATACAAAGATGATCTCGTCATACAGGTTCATATCCGGGCATCCGGTGGTATGTACCGAAATGGCGTGCAGCACATCCTCATCGGTAATGCCATACGTATCTTTTGCCATAAAGGCGCCGACTTTTGCATGGATCAGCTGGGGAGCTTTTTTCTCAGCTTCCGAAAGGGTGATGTCATGCGCCGAAGCGTAATCGAACAATTCCTCTTTTGACATATATTTAGCACAATCGTGTAAAAGACCGGCTATCCGGCATTTATCGACAGAAACACCCCATCGCATAGCCAAAGCACAGGCTGTATAGCAGACGCCTAAGGTATGTGTATAACGGGAAGGCTTTAACTGCTTTTTTAATTCTTTTTCAATGGTGTTATAATCGTATTTCACCGGAGTTTTGTAGAGATCATGGGACATGATATAATCACAGGCCTTTTTTTTCGTATATTTTAATATGTATTCTCTTACTGCTTCCGGATCCGGGTGATCTGCAATATATGCACGTATCTGCGTAGAAGAAATATCCGTTGGTTCATAGGGGATCAATATGTAATCTCCACCGATCATTTCCTTTAGAGATGCGATCTTTTCCAAGCAGATCTTTTGATTGTAGTCAGTCGTTCCGCCTTTATGACTGTTTCGCATGAACACGCCGATGGTGGCATATTCCACGATCTTCTGCGGGGATCTCCAACTGTCGAAATATAAAAGGGAATCCTGTCCGATGAGAAATACAAATTCATCATGGGGATGATTTTCTCTTAGATATGCCAGGGTCTGGTAGGAATAATTCGGCGTAAGACGGTCATATTCCTCGTAGGAGACCACGATTCCCTCTTCACCTTCGCAAAAGAGTTCACAGATCTTAAAGCGATGGATGCGGCTTAATACGACATCGCCCTCCTTGTGGGGCGGAGTGCCACAGGGCATGATCCAGACTTCATCCAAAGACAGATGCTTCTTTGCCTGTATCGCCATTTCCATATGTCCGATATGCATCGGATTGAAAGTTCCGCCCAATATGCCGATCTTCATATGATTACCTGATTATTTCGGAAGCTCGATCACCGGCTTTTTGGCCGGCCGATATAATATGATCTTTTTTCCGATGACCCGTACCACTTCCGAGTGGGTACGTTCCGCCAAAACAGAAGCGATCTCCCTGGGATCATCAAAACAGTTTTTTAAAACGGATACCTTGATGAGTTCCCGTTTTGCGATGGCATCATCGATACCTTTAATAAGTTCCGGAGAAATGGATCCTTTCCCCACCTGATAGATGGCATCCATACTGTTTGCCAAGGAAGATAAATATGCTCTTTGCTTATTTGTCATAATACACCTTTATTCGTAATAATCAAATTCCAGATCCAATACACGGACGGTGTCACCGTCTTTTAATCCCAATTCTTCCATTTTTTTGATGATGCCCTGTTCCTTCATGAACTTTTGGAAGAAAAAGAATCCTTTTTCGGATTCCAAGTTCGTATATCCCAGCATCTTTTCGATCTTCGGTCCTTCCACGTAGAAAGTGCCGTCTTTTAAAACAGATACTTCAAAGCCGTCTTCCGAAGCGTTAATCTCTTCAATGGAGAATTCGGGCTCAAATACAGTGGGTTTTTGATCCATGTCGGCCAAAAGATCCGAAATAGCGTGTAACAGTTCATCCACCCCTTCTCCCGAAACGGCAGAAATGGGAATGATCTTCGATGCCTGTCCGGAAAATTCCTTTTCAATGCGACTAACGATCTCATCTTTTTGATCCGGTACCGCATCTAATTTGTTGATGACAATGATCTGGGGTTTTTGAGACAACACTTCACTGTAGTTATTCAGTTCTCTGCGTATGGTCCGGATATCATCCACAGGATCCCGACCTTCGATGGAAGCCCCATCTACCATATGCAGTAAGACTTTCGTTCGTTCGATGTGTCGAAGGAATTCATGGCCTAAGCCCACGCCTTCCGAAGCGCCCTCGATAAGACCGGGGATATCCGCCACCACAAAGCCGTGGCCTTCATCCATGTCAACGACCCCTAAAATGGGGTGCAAGGTGGTAAAAGGATAACTGGCGATCTCCGGTTTTGCATTGGAAATACGGGATAAAAGGGTGGATTTACCTGCATTCGGAAATCCTACCAGACCCACATCAGCCAACACCTTTAATTCCAGCAAAACCTCCAGTTCGATACCCTCGCCTCCCGGCTGTGCATATTTGGGGGCCTGCATGGTGGAAGTGGCGTAATGCTGATTGCCAAGACCACCTTTTCCGCCGTTTAATACAGTGACACATCGGTTTTCACCGGACATATCGGCGATGACTTTTAAGGAAGCCGCATCTTTTATCACGGTACCTTCCGGAACCTTTAGGATCAAGTCCTCTCCGTTCTTTCCGTGACAGTTTCTCTTTTTCCCTTCTTCGCCGGGGGTGGCTGCAAATTTACGCTTGTGTCGATAGTCGGAAAGGTTGTTCATTCCGTCATCGATCATAAAGATCACGTCTCCGCCTTTACCGCCGTCACCGCCGTCCGGACCTCCGTTGGGGACGTATTTTTCCCGCCGGAAAGAGATATGGCCGTTTCCGCCTTTGCCTGATTTGATAATGATTTTTGCACGATCTGCAAACATGGATGATTCCTCTTTAAAAACAAAACCCGGCTCAGTTTTAAGAGCCGGGTCAAAAGGTTTATGAATTGCTTTCTACAGGATATACAGAAGCCTGCTTGCGATCTCTTCCTTTTCTTTCGAAACGAAGTACACCGCTAACCTTTGCATACAAAGTGTCATCTCCGCCTTTTCCAACGTTGTTTCCGGGATGGATCCGGGTACCGCGCTGCTTGTAGATCACACTGCCTGCAGTAATATACTGACCGTCTGCTCTTTTAGCGCCTAATCTCTTAGACTCGGAATCTCTGCCGTTCTTGGTAGAGCCCATTCCCTTCTTATGAGCAAACAGCTGAAGGTTCATTTTTAACATTTTTATACCTCCTGAAACTTGAGAGAAATATATTCCTCTCCGTACTCCTTTGCGATTTCCTTTAATCCGAGAATCAAAGACTTCATCAGTAGATCCCCATCATGAGATGATCCCTTTGGAAAAGAAAACTCCAGATCACCGGACTTTACATCCGATAAAAGAATCTCATCTTCGGTGAATCTATCCAGGGAATTTACGGTATTGATGAGCAAAACCGAAACTGCCGCACAGACAATATCCTGTCCCTTATCGGCATATCCGGCATGTCCTTTGCTCTTTACACGGATCGTCTTATCATCTTTTTGAAAAATCGATATTTCAATCATGAATTAAGCATTGATCTTTTCGATTTTTACCTGGGTGAAGCACTGTCTGTGACCGTTCTTCTTGTGGTATCCGGTCTTCGGCTTATACTTGTAAACAACAACCTTTTTGCTTCTTCCTTCGCGAACTACGGAAGCATCTACGGTAGCACCGGCAACTGTCGGATCTCCTACCTTAAGGCTTTTGTCACTTACAGCAAGCACCTGATCAAAAGTTACTTTCTCTCCGGCTTCCACTCCAAGCTTTTCAATGGTAATGATATCGCCTTCAGATACTTTGTACTGCTTACCACCTGTTGCAATAATTGCGTACATATTGGCACCTCCTATTATCATTACTCGCCGGCTTTGGTGTGCACATGCACTTAAAAAACCTCGCCGTGCGGCATACTCACGTATATTAACACGGATTTATGCCAAAGTCAACACTTCTTTTAAGGATGGATACTTCTTTTCCCGTGTCATTTCCACAAGCCCTAATTTCGTGTAATCCAAAACCGTGACTCTGCAGGAATCATATCTGGTTTCATCTCTTAAAACGGATAAAAGCTCTGCTTTGTCTGCCGGGTCATCTAAATTGATGAAGTCTACGATGATGATCCCGGAGATGTTCCTCAGCTTGATCTGTAAAGCGATCTCTTTTGCAGCTTCTTTATTGATGTCAAATAATTGGATCTCTTTTTTGGTGGCCTGTCGGGAACTGTTGACATCAATGACCGTCAGTGCTTCCGTCTGTTCGATGATGATATTGGCCCCGGAATTCAGCCATACGATGGATTTTGTCAGATTGGTAAATAATGTTTCCAATCCGTAAAGCTTATATAGGGGATAGCTGTCATCCTCATAGAAAGTGATCTTGTCCGCATATTGGGAAAATAATGACGTATTTGCCAGTTCCGTAAGCTCCTGATAGATGTCTGTTTGATCCGTGATCAAATTTGTATATTCAAAATTTAAGGGTCTAAGCATTTCCTCAAGCTTACTCTGCCCTTTGATGAGCATTTCGTAACAGGAATGATGGCTGTAATGGTTTATAAAATTTAAATATTTCTCATACAGTGTATCCGCTTCATTTAGTATCTCTGCTGTATCGACGGAAGCGGCATTGGTCCGGATCATAAAACCGAAATCCCTTCGCTCCTTAAAATGTTCGGAAAAAAGGGCTTTCAATTCCTCTTTTTGGGACTTTTTTAGCTTTGAGGATACGGAAATCTCATGGGTTCCCGTTAACAGGATCAGGTGATCACTGTGAAGATCCGGTTTGGAAGATAACACCATTTCTTTGGTTTTGATGGGTTGCTTTTTGATCTGAACGACGATCTCATCCTCGCAGTTTAAGGTTTCGTTTTTTCCGTATTTTTTGACGAAGTAGAATTTTTGATCTGGAGTAAATGGAAGATAACCGCTGGTATCGCCGGACAATCGTACAAAAGCGCCCTGTCCGGAAAGAACCTTTTGCACCTTCCCGATATAAACGGACTCATTGGCGAATTGCTGGGAAGGATCCTTTTCTTTACGGGCAAAAACTTCCAGCGGGTGATTAGACGCGTCAAATAAAACACCGCAAATGATGGGTGCAGACATAAATGTAAACTTGGTGATCACGAACCTATGGGTCTGAAATGTTTTCATCTGTCACTCCCAATGAGATCAGTTTTGGGTATGTTCCCCGGTAGAGCTCTATGCGATGGGTATGAAGATCTTCGGCATGAAGGTCCAAGCCCATATAGGTATAAATGGCTTTAATAACAAGTTCCGGCTTGATATTGTCATTACTTCCGGATGAAACCGTCATACGGTAATATAGGTGGTCTGCATCTATACAAAAGTCATCATAGAGCACATTTTCACGGATCCAATGATCCGTAAGATCTGCCATGGATCTGATGGAAAGATCATAAACAAAGGGTTTTAAGTCGACTTCACGGACTCCCTTTTTCCCTTCCTTTTGTACGAGCACAGAAGATTGATTAAAAAGTGCGTTTGCTTTTTCGTTCAATTCCGCCAGGGAAAGCGCCGGATGATTTCTCTTATAATATACCAAATAATCCGCTGCACTTACTTCCGCCATGGCTTTTTTTGATTGCTCCGGTAAGGAAGTGGCGGATTCCGTCCACACTCCCTCCGGCATCTGTCTGTTTAAGAGATCAATCAATTCATCGCAGTCAAAAGGCGTCAGCAATTCCATATCCACATATTCCCCACCGGATGTAACACCCACTCCTAATGGCAGGGCAAAGGACATAACGGGATGCGGATTAAAGCCTTCCGTGTATTTAATGGGCAGACCTGCACGTCGGACCGCTTTCATGAAGAATCGCATGAAATCCAAATGTCCGATATATTTCATTGTACCGAATTTTTTAAACTTTATCCTGATCTTCAAAATTATGCCCTTAAACAAATGCCGCAGGAATAACTCATGGCACCGCAACCGTTGCATTTAGCCCGGCAGTTTTCCGTGATGACAGCATTTTTTGCCTTTTCCCATTCTCTGACAAAGAAGTCTTTTTTGATCCCTACATCGATAAAATCCCAGGGAAGTATCTCTTCGGTATCCCGCTCACGCATAATGTAAAAGTCGGGATCCACTCCACAGGCGGCAAAGGCGTCTTCCCATTTTTGGTAATCAAAGTATTCGCCCCATGCATCGAAAAAGCATCCCTGTTCATATGCATAAAGGATCACGTCGGATACTCTGCGATCCCCTCTGGCAAATACACCTTCCAAGATAGTCACATCAGCCTGGTGCCATTGATAACGAAGACTTTTGTGATTTAACTGTTCCTTCATGGTATCGTTTACGATCTTTGCCCGAGCCAGATACTCCTCTTTGGGGAACATGGATGCCCATTGGAACGGTGTAAAGGGCTTGGGGACAAAAAACGAGGTACTCATGGTGATCTGACACTTACCGTTTCTTTGTTCTTTCGGTACCGTGTCATAATACAGCGCAGCAATAGCATTCCCTAAGATGGGAATGGCTTTTATGTCTTCTTCCGTTTCCGTAGGAAGACCTAGCATGAAATACAGTTTTACTTTATTCCATCCGCCTGCAAAAGCTTTTTGGGCGCCGGAAAAGATATCTTCTTCTGTAAGACCCTTGTTGATGACCGAGCGCATCCGCTGGCTGCCGGCTTCCGGCGCAAACGTAACGGAACTCTTGCGGATATCCTGCACCTTCGACATCACATCCAGGGAAAAGGAGTCAATCCGAAGAGAAGGAAGGGATATGTTTACCTTGCTCTTTCCGCACTCCTCGATCAAAAATTCCACCAATTCCCGCAACTGGGTATAATCGCTGGAACTTAGTGAGGAAAGGGAGATCTCATCATAACCGGTAGAGGCTAAGATCTCCTTTGCATAGCCTTTTAACAATTCTACGCTTCGCTCGCGATTGGGTCGATAGATCATACCGGCCTGACAAAAACGACATCCCCGGATACATCCCCGCATGATCTCCAAAACTGCCCGATCCTGGATGGCTTGCACGTAGGGTACAATGGGCTTGGTGGGATAAGGTGATGCATCCATGTCCGTCACCACCATCCGACGGATGGTCATCGGAAGATCCGGATACTTTGGTGTAAAAGATGCGATCGTCCCATCATCTGCATAAGAGACCTCATAAAGGCTGGGAACATATAAACCCGGGATCTTTGCCGCTTTGTGCAGAAACTCGTTGCGATCGTAGGCACCGGACTTTCGCTCGGAAATATAAAGATCAAAGAGTTCGTCATAGCTTTCCTCACCTTCTCCGATATAGACAATATCAAAAAAGGCAGCGATGGGCTCCGGATTATACGTACAGGGACCGCCACATAATATGATGGGATCCTCGTTTGTACGATCTGTTTGTAACAGAGGTATGTGAGAAAGATCCAAGATCTGCAATATGTTCGTATAACACATTTCATACTGCAGGGTGATACCAATCATGTCAAAGTTTTTTAAGGGCTCCTGTGACTCTAATGCAAACAGGTGAATATCCTTTTCTTTCATGATCTCGTGCAGATCCGGCCATGGAGAATAAACCCTCTCACACCACACATCAGGACGACGGTTGAACATTTCGTATAAAATTTGAATTCCCAGATGTGACATGCCTATCTCATATACATCCGGGAAACACATACAAAATCTCAAATCTATCGAAGCGAGATCTTTATTTACACTATTTACTTCATTGCCGATATATCGAGCGGATTTTTCAACCCGCATCAATATATCGTCGCTTAAAAACAGTTTTCTCATTATCGCTGGGCCATTTCTCTGACGATGTCTTCCCAGGAAACATCCTTCTCTACCATCAAAACCATTAAATGATACAACAGATCGGAAACCTCATAGACTACTTCTTCGGAATTGGAATTCTTTGAAGCAATCACGGTTTCCGTGGCTTCTTCGCCGAATTTCTTAAGGATCTTATCCAATCCTTTATCGAAAAGATAGTTCGTGTAAGAGCCCTCTTTCGGATTCTGTTTCCGATCCTCGATGACGTGATACACTTTTTCAAATACATAAAGCGGATTTCGCTCCACATATTCTTTTTTAACGATCTCGTTAAAGAAGCAGCTGGGATTACCGGTATGACAGGCAATGCCATCCACCTGGGAAACCTTTGCCAATAACGTATCAAAATCGCAGTCCGCAGTCAGGGACTTTACGTACTGAATATGTCCGGAAGTCATCCCCTTTGTCCAGAGCTCGTTTCTGGAACGGCTGAAATAAGTCATCTTACCGATCCGGATGGTGGTATTGAAACTCTCTTCGTTCATATAAGCCATCATCAATACTTCATGAGTCTTATAATCCTGCACGATACAGGGAATCAGTCCGTCCTTATTGGGCTTTAAGTCACTCCACGTCAACTTGGGAGCAAAATTATCCATCAGGATCCCTTTATCGGACAATACTGCCTTTAAACTCATGATATCCGTCTTGGTATCATTGATGAAGCTTCCGTAGATGCCGCGGATCTTTTCGGAGGAAAGAACCGATGCGATCTTTTCTACATCCAACTCGTCCTGGTTTAAAATGTAGGGAACATCCGTCAGGTTCTCAAGTCCCGTCACCAGATCCGGATTCATGATCAAAAGCTCATGGACATGAGAGGACAATTCCTTGCCGTTTTTAAAAAGGAAATCCAAAGTGGTGATGGAGATCAAGATCTTTTCCTGACCGAAGCGTTTGGCAGCTTCTTCCATCAGCTGCGCCGTCTCACTCTTTGAACCGTTTAACACAACTTCTACACAGCCGGCATATAAAAACTTTTTCACGTCTTCCAGACGTTTGATATTTCCTCCGCCGCAGGTTTTTACATCGATGCTGCGATTGATCTCCCGGATGGCTAAGATATTCTTTTCATGTTCATCGTCATCATTGGACAGGTCAAAGCAGATGATCTTGTCGATGCCGCTGTCATCGTATTTCTGAGCCAGATCCAATACATCCATGCCACCGGTGGTATCCGTTGCATTCTTGTATGCAAGCCCGTCTCTCAAATAAATGGTGGCTACTATGTTTTTAAATTCCATTCATATTTCTCCTGATTATAACGTACCTTTTGTGGATAAAAGGTCTTCGATCCGCGGATCCCGGCGGGTCGCTTCATCCAAAGCTTTTGCAAAAGCTTTAAACATGGCCTCGATAAGATGATGCGTATTTGTGCCGGAAATCTGCTTGATATGGATGTTCATGCCGGCACTGTAAGATACCGCATAAAAGAACTCCCTGACCATTTCCGTATCAAAATATCCCACACGATCCATGGAAAAGGCTGCCTCAAAATTAAGATAAGGACGACCGGACAGATCGATGGCACATAAAATCAGTGCATCATCCATAGGCAGGATCATATTTCCGTAACGACGGATACCGGCTTTGTCGGAAAGCGCCTTTTTGATAGCCGCTCCCAGGACGATGCCGCAGTCCTCTATGGTATGATGACAATCCACCACCAGATCGCCTTTTGCGCTTATATCCAGATCAAACAGACCGTGACGTGCAAACCCTTCCAGCATATGATCAAAAAAGCCAATGCCGGTATTTATATTTGATTTACCGCTTCCGTCGATCAAAAGCGTAACGGTGATATCCGTTTCGTTTGTCTTTCTGGTAATGGTTGCACTACGGTTTTCTGACATGATTTATCCCTCAAATCTTACTTTAATCGAATTGGCATGCGCCGTCAACTGTTCGCTGTTTGCAAAATTGATAATGTCCTTGTGTACTTCAAAAAGAGCTTCTCTGGAATATGAGATCACGGAAGATTTCTTTACAAAATCATCCACAGACAACGCAGAGAAGAAACGGGCTGTCTGGTTGGTAGGCAGTACATGATTCGGTCCTGCATAATAATCCCCCAAAGGCTCCGAAGAATACTCTCCCAAAAAGATGGCACCGGCATGCTTGATCTTTGTCATCACTTCATAGGGATTTTTCGTTACGATCTCCAAATGCTCGGAAGCGATGGTGTTGACAGCCTGTATGGCATCCGACATATCTTCTGCCACAAATATATGCCCGTAATTCTTAAGTGACGTTTCTATGATCTTACTTCTGGACAAAGTTTTTAAAAAACCATCGATCTCTTCCGCTACTTTCTTTGCCACCGTCTCATCCGTAGAGATCAATATGGCAGAGGCCATTTCGTCATGTTCTGCCTGGGACAAAAGATCCGCTGCCACATAACGGGGGTTGGCGCTTTCATCGCAGAGCACTAGGATCTCGGAGGGACCTGCAATGGAATCGATGCCCACATAGCCGAAAACGGCCTTTTTAGCCAGGGCTACATAAATATTACCGGGTCCCGTGATCTTATCTACTTTCGGAACGGACTCGGTTCCGTATGCCAGGGCGGCAATAGCCTGTGCACCGCCTACTTTAAAGATCTTATCTGCACCGGCTTCCTTAGCAGCCACTAGGGTGGACGCACAAACCTTTCCGGATGCATCCGGAGGGGTGGTCATATAGATATGTTCCACACCCGCCACTTTCGCCGGAAGGATGTTCATTAAAACGGAGGAAGGGTATACCGCCTTTCCACCGGGAACGTAAACACCGACATTTTCTATGGGGATCACTTTCTGTCCTAACAGAATCCCTGATTCTTCCGTAGTAAACCAGCTGTTCTGTCTCTGCTTTTCATGGAATAAGCGGATCTGTTTTAAGGATTTTCTGATCACATCCAAAAGCACCGGATCAATGGTATCGTATGCTTCTTTGATCTCTTCTTCCGTTACCAAAACATTTTCGGCATTGATATCCGCTTTATCGAAGCGCTTTGTGTATTCAAATAATGCAGCATCTCCTTTGGTCCGAACATTCTCCGTGATCTCTCTTACACTCTCTTCGTACTGTGTATAATTGGACGGAGAACGCTCCAACAGATCGGAAAGCAGCTTCCCGGTGGATTCCTTTGTCAGTTTTTCGATCTTGATCATGCTTCCAAAACTCCTTTCAGTCGGTTTACGATATCCGTGATCCGCTCGTTTTCCATCTTCATGGAAACCTGATTAACGATGACTCTGGCAGAAAGATCACAGATCTCTTCCAAAACCACCAGACCGTTTTCACGCAAGGTACTGCCGGTCTCCACGATATCCACGATGACTTCCGACAGTCCTACAATGGGTGCCAGCTCGATGGAACCGTTTAATTTGATAATGTCGATGGTCTGGCCTTTACGATTATAAAAATAGTTCTTTGCGATCCGGGGGTATTTGGTGGCAACCCGGATCAGCTCCTGATGCTTTAAATACTCTTCTGCTTTCTTTGGTCCGCAGACACACATTCTGCACTTCCCGAATCCCAAGTCCAGTACTTCATAGACATTTCTGGCTTCTTCCAATATGGTGTCCTCACCTACGATGCCGATATCGGCAGCGCCGTATTCCACATAGGTGGGCACATCCGGTCCCTTGGAAAGAAAGAATCGCATTTTGTATTCTTCATTCACAAAAATCAGCTTCCGGGAGGATTTGTCCTTCATTTCCTCACATTCGATGCCGATGGAGGAAAACAGCTCCATGGCACGATTGGCCAGACGTCCTTTTCCCAAAGCTACGGTAATATATCGATCTTTACTCATGACTACTCGCCCTCCACTACCTCTACGTCATAGGCAGCATACTCTTTTATCAACTGCTCTTTCGTCTCGGAATCCGTTATCCTACGTAAAAGAACAATTTTTCCATAATCCCGATAACGCTTTGCAACGGTGATCGCCTTTTTACGGTCATCTTTTTTGTAGAGGATCACATTCATCTGTCGTTCTGTGGAAATAGCGATCTTTTGCCGATCGATGGCTAACTGCAGGCTTTCCACAAACACGGCAAAACCGATGGCTGGTACGTCCTTTCCAAAATTCTTAAGAAGTCTGTCATAGCGGCCGCCTTTAATAATGGGTTCGCCGCTTCCGTAGGTATATCCGGAAAAGATCACGCCGGTATAATATCGATAGGGAGATAAAAGCCCCATTTCATAAGACACATAGGAATCCACACCATACACCTTTAACAGGTCGTTTAACTTTTCCAGATAAAAAAGCGCATCCCGAATCATGGGGTAATTCTGGGCAGCTTCTATCATTTGAGCCCATTCTTCCGGGGCGGAATAAAAGCGCTTTAAGAGTAAAAACAGGGTCTTTAATTCTTCGGAAAGAGATTTCTTCTGGATAAACTCTTCCACTCCGAAAAAGTTCTTGTTTAAGATCAGCTCCTTTAACTCATCGATCTCATCTTCATTAAATGAAGCCGCTGCAACGAGACCGCCGAATATGGAGGCATGTCCGATACTGATCTTAAAGTCCTTTAATCCGGCAGAGATCAGACAGCTGCAGGCCATGGCGATCATTTCGGAATCGGCATCCAGAGAGTCGTCACCGATAAATTCAGCGCCTAACTGGGTACTCTCATGCAATCGTCCCTGATATCCGGGGGTATTTAAAAAGACATTTCCGGCATAGGACAGGCGGATGGGTTTCTTTTCATCGGAAAAATACTTGGATGCTGCCCTGGCCACGGAGGGCGTAAAATCGGGGCGCAACACAAGGGTATTTCCTTCCCGGTCAAAAAACTTGTAGAGATTTTTGGAGGGATTGGTTCCGATGTCTTTACCGAACACATCAAAAAATTCAAAGGTAGGGGTGGCAATGCTTTCATAGCCGTAGGAGGAAATATTCGTCATCATTTGCTCCATCAGCTTCTGACGGATACGATATTCCTCATTGTAAATATCCCGGACACCTTCCGGCGTGTGTAATAATCTGTTCATCATAGTTTCACTTTCTAATACTTTAGCTTGGTAGAGTGCTAATTTGCTATCGCAATAAAAGAATTATATGGAATTTATCATGGATTGTCAAGACTGACGGGAGGATAGATCCAACTGCAGCATATCCAGGTAAGGAACCGGCAGATTGGGGCGTGAAGTAAAGTAGTATTCTTCTTTCAATTCCTCTCGGCGAAAGCTTTTTCGACCACCGTTTTGACTCCGCTGCCAAAACTGATCCGCCATTTCATAGGTCAGATAATAGAATCTTTCTATATGAGAAAAATAGATCAAAAAAAAGGCGATCCCCTCCTGCTCTTCAAACTGCCGCATAAACTCCATCTGATGTGCATGGATATTATGCATGGGAAAAGTATCCAATTTGCATTCCTTTGCATCAAAGCAGACCGGTATCCCCTGTACAGCCCCGATATAATCAACCGTGGATTTTTGGTCAAAGTAAGCCAGTGTGATATGTCTGGTTTCCTTGTCAATGGTCATAGGAGTAATGGGGGTAGGGATCTTTTGGATCAATGCCAGATGATTCTGTCGATACATCTCATTTGTCTGATTGATGAATTCCTCCAGTGTGGAGCCGCGTAATCCGCGGGATGCCCATGTCGCCATTTGTAGATCCTTCCAAATAATAATCTGCAACTATCATTATACAATAAAAGAAATATACTGCAAAAGCAGTATATTTCTTTTGTTCCAATGTATTGCGTCGTACTCGAATCGACTCTACAGTGAAAAATAATCAATGGTGGAATTCATGTCATCCGCCAATTTCTGTAATTTATCCGCCGATTCATTGATGATGGAGAAGGTGGCATTCAGCTCCTGCATAGACGCATTCGTCTGCTCGGTAGAAGCTGCATTTTCCTCGGAAATGGCGGACAAGTCATCGATGATCTCGATCAACTGGGATTTCGCTTCGTTTAATCCACTGATCTTTCCGGAAATATGATCGGCACTGGCGGAAACATTCATGACATTTTCTGTCATGTCATTCATATCCGTATGGGTGGTATTTAATTTCTCCGAATGGACGAAAAGGTTTTCATCCAGCTTTTTCATAACTTCCGTAGAAGCCTCAGCATTGGTCAACAGCACATCTACCACCCGTTTGATCTCATCTGCTGCGGAACGGCTTTGGTCTGCCAGATCTCGGATCTCATCTGCTACCACCGCAAATCCTCTTCCGGCCTCTCCTGCACGAGCTGCCTCGATGGAAGCATTTAAGGAAAGTAGATTGGTCTGACTGGCGATCTCCTGAATGCTCTCGGAGAATTTGGAGATCTCATTAGCGGAATCATTGGTGGAACGGATGGTCTCACCGATCTCCTTGACGGATTCGGAAACATCGTTGCTTTGAACAATGAGTTCCTCCATGGTAGTGGTCACCTGATCACAGGATGCCTTCATTTCCGAAGCAAACTGGTTCAACTGGGATACATCATTGGTGATGTCGTCGATATCCGTGCCGATATTTGCGGTATTCTCCGCTGCATCCTGAATACTTTCGGCCTGGCTGACAGAACCACGACTGATCTCATCGACGGCTTCCGTCACCTGGGTAGAGGCGTCGGATGCCATATTAGCGGAATTAGCAAGCTCGTTACCGGAGGATTTTAAACTGCCTGCCATCTCTTTTGTCTGAGAGATCACGGAATGCAGCTTATCAGCCAAAGTCTTTGCGCTTCGACCGATCTCACCGGTTTCATCTTTGTTGGAAAGCACCTTTTCATTAAAATCCGTGGACAGATTGCCGGCGGATAACTGCAGGATGCTGGCTTCCACATTGGAAATTGGATTGGCGATCCTCTTAGAGAAGAAGAAAATGATCACAAGAGCGGCAAAGAGGCAGATCAATCCGATGATAAATGTTAACATCACGGTGTTGTTGATCTCGGAAAGGGCTACAGACTGTAATCTGCTGCTGGCTACGATCCATCCGGTGTTGGGTTCCTTTTCCCATGAAACCATCCAGGTCTTGCCGTCTTTTGTGGTAACATAACTGCCCTTGGTACTTTCTCCCTGGGCATCAATATAAAACTTCTCCCCGGACATATCTTCGGGATTTTCCGGATCGATCTCATGTCCGGAATGGGCGATCACGCTTCCGGTACGATCCACCATGACGATCTCCTGCTTTTTCTCCGTCAGCTCTCCTTTTAAAAACTCATGGAAAACCGCCAGATCATAGTTTCTCTGTACAATACCGATGATATTGGCGCCTTTAAGATCCGTTACGGGAACAGCGAAAGTGGATATACGGCTTCCGTTGGATTTGGAGACGTTGATATCGGATACGTAGACATTCCCCTTCATGGCTTGCTTAAAGTATTCACGTTCGGAGACTTCCACCAGATCCCCTTTGCTCTTTGCAAGCTGAATACCGGTACCGGAGGTGATGGCGGTCACGTTCCCATCTCCCATCATATCATCCAGATAAACCAGTTCGTTGGTAACATTATTTACAGTCTTATCATCCACATTGCCACGCTCATCCACATACTTTACCGTATCCGGTGAAGCAGCAAAGGTCTTAAGCATCTTCACATTGGCATCCAAGGTAGCTGCGATCTCCTGCTCGATGATCTGTGCCTGCTTTTCATTGGTGATGACAATATCGGATTTCATTTTGTTGGAAACCCGAACAGCGGTCACGATGACGATCAAAATGATGGGTATCGCTACAGTAAGCGCACTGATCAGGATCATCTTAAATCCAATGGATTGGGTCTTTTTCACATTGCTGCCTGCGTTATTATTTTCCTGCCTGCTCTTTTTGATCTTTTTCGTCTTTTCCTTTTTTTCCTTCATAATATTCCAACCTTCCCCTTTGTTATTTCAAGTCACGAACATAAACCAAAGTAATTATAACATATTCGACCTACCAATAAGTTGGTTTTTATCGCCATTTAGTGGATTTTTTTCGTCATAGAATCAGTTTTTTCCACTCACCGGGATCCGTGGCTTCTATGGTGCCGATCCCGGGCAAAACAATCTTTGCAGCATGTAACAACTGGTGGGAAACACTGTATTTTTCTTTGTAGGATCGATTGATCACAGGATCGCCGTATTTCGGATCGCCGATGACCGGATGCATAAGGAAACTTAAGTTTGCACGGATCTGATGGGTTCTTCCGGTATAAAGACGTACGGACAGATACGTATATCCATCATAGACGCGTATGGGAGAAAAGCCGGTTTTTATGTATTTCCCATCGATCATTTCCTGGGTAGATACCGTTACCCGATTGTTTGGTTCATCTTTTTTTAAATAGCCTTCAAAAGTCAATTCCTCTTCCATCCGTCCGGCGGCAATGCAATGGTATGTTTTTTCGGTGGTTCTGCTCTTCAACGCCTCTGACAGATACTGCGCACCTTTTAGTGTTTTAGCGCAAAGGACGATGCCGGATGTGTTTCGATCCAGCCGGTTCATGGCAGAGGGGCGAAACATATGCAGGGATTCTTCGGAAAGTATATGGTTTTCCAAACAATAAGAAAGCAGATGCTCATTGAGGGAAACATCTCCTTTCTGTCCTTTCTGGGTCAGCATGCCGGCGGGTTTATTGACTGCCAGGATATCCTCGTTTTCAAAAATGATCGGAAGGTGAAATCCCTTTAATGGGGTCGGATCCTTTAGGATCACATCCGCTCCTTTCATTTTTTTAAAGGTTTCCTCGGAAAAAAAGACTTTGATCTCGTCATTTGCGGTTAGGATCTCTGCCCCTTCTGCTTTTTTGCCGTTTAAGACAATATTCTTCTTCCGCAGCATTTTATACAAAAAACCTACGCTTGCAACTTTAAAATACTTTTTCAGGAATTTATCCAGACGCTGATTAGCGTCTCTTTTTTTGACTGTAATGATCTGCATAGGATTCTAAAGAAAAACCGGAAAGAATCCTCTTTCCGGTGAGATGGTCATTTATTGTTAAAAAAGTTTTCCGGAATGTCCAAAACCTGCTTGGCTTCCTTTGAAGGAGCAGCTTCGTTTGCCTTTTGCTCTGCTTCTTTGGGTCGGTCATTGGCTTGCTCCGGCTTTTTGTGATCATGGGGCTGCTGCGAAGCATTGCCGACAGGCCGCTCCGTCGTATGAGGTGTCCGATCTCTCTGGGGAGTAGGTTTTACTTCCACGGTCTCCGGTGCCAGCTCCGTACGATTGGACACCACCACATCCAGATAACCCTGCATCTTACGGACAAAATTATCATTGTTGGCTCTCGTGGTATCGATGGAAGCAGATAAGATATTCTGGATACTCTTTAAAAGTTCATCCGTATAAGCAATGGCACCACTACGAATCTCATTGGCGTCCTTTGTGGCTGCATCCAACATCTCCTGGGCCTGCTTGGTGGCGATCATCACCACTTCATTGGCCTGTGCATATGCCTGTTGCATGATCTGATGCTCGGATACTAATTCATTTGTGGTGATCTGTGCTTCGGCTATGATCTGATCAGCTTTCGCCTGGGCATTTGCAAGGATGGCTTCCTGATTGCTGATGATCTTTTGGTAACGACGGATCTCGTCGGGAGTCTTTCTTCTTAATTCTTCCAGTAAGCCGTCGATATCATCCCGGTTTACAACAATTTTCGTATCGGAAAATATGGATGATGGTTTGCAACTGTCGATGTATTCCTCAAGCTCATCAATAATATCTTCGATCGCACTGGCCATGTTTTGTATTCTCCTTTTAGTTTTTGTACTTTTCTTCTATCAGAGGAAGGATCTGTTTGGGAACAAACTTCGATATATCTCCTCCATAGGATGCAAATTCACGAACAACACTGGAACTTAAGTAGGAATAATTAAGTGACGTCGTAAGAAAGACGGTGTCCAATGCAGGACATTCCACGTGATTGGTCTGTGCGATCTGCAATTCGTACTCAAAATCGGTTACGGCGCGAAGTCCTCGAATGATGATATTCGCATCCTGTTCTTTGGCAAAATCAATGAGTAGACCTTCAAAAGAACATACCGTAACAGTAGGATAATCCTTCACGATTTCCTGTATCATCGTAACACGTTCCGAAGCAGAAAACAACGAATTTTTTTGGCTGTTATTCAGCACTGCAACTATGATTTCATCGAATAATTTAACGGATCTTTCAATGATATCGATGTGCCCGAAAGTAATGGGATCAAAGCTTCCGGGATAAATGGCGCGTTTCATGAATTAAGACTCCTTAAAAATACGTGTTTGTTGGTCTTATAGCATTTCTCTCTAGTGATCTCGAAAGGTAGATGGGACACAAATGAAAAATCCCGTTTGCTGTCGGCCTCTATGATCACAAAACCGTATTCCGCTAATAAACGGTTTTCGTAAATGCCCTTTAGGACTTCCTCCTCTCTTTCATCACCGTAAGGAGGGTCCATAAATATGATGTCATATTTGCCTGTAAGCAAAGTAAGTGCAGATGGTACATCCTTTTGAAGCACTTTAGCATTTTCCGTAAGCTTTGTTTTTGCCAGGTTTTCATTTATGACGGAAACGGCTTTTTTGCTTTTTTCCACAAATACCGCTTCTTTTGCCCCACGACTTAAGGCTTCGATTCCGATCTGACCGCTGCCTGCATACAGATCCAAAAATGCACAACCGTAAATATCATCCTGTAACAGGTTAAATAATGTTTCTTTCACACGATCTGTGGTGGGTCGTGTCGCATCGCCGGGCAGTGTTTTCAGTGGAACGGATCGGGCCGTACCGGATATTACTCGTAACATAATACGCCTTTTTAAGCAGGGCTTTGTTCATTTAATACGTCTTTGTTCTTAAGAATATAATCGATCAATGACACGATGGTCAAAACCAGAGCGATCCACATCAGAATATTTCCTAAAAGAACAAGTATAGGATGGGCCGCATCCACGATCTTAACGATGACCATGAGCATCTGAAATACGGTTTTGAATTTGCCCCAGTAGCTGGCGGCAATCACCACTCCGTTATCGGACGCGATGAGACGAAAACCGCTGATGATGAACTCTCTGGCAATGATCACGATACAGATCCATGCCGGAAGAGATTGCAAAGCCACGAGACAGATCATACCGGAGCATACCAAAAGCTTATCA
>JAIKZU010000214.1 GCA_024681985.1 Lachnospiraceae bacterium
TCTACCTTGGATCCCTTTAACAAATCACCCCAAACAATGGACTGACCTACAGCCAGTACCACATGCTTACAGGGGATGGTCATGGTGTCGTTCTCATCATACTGCGGATTGAATCTGCCGTCGGCATCCTTCACCTGTGTACACTTCTTGAAGGTGATGCTCTCTACGTTTCCATTAGCATCCAGGCTGATCTCCTTCGGACCCCAGCCGCCCTGGAATACCACGCCGTCTTCTTCTGCTTCTTCGATCTCCTCGTCAGCCGCAGGCATGATGTCCCGGGTTTCAAGAGATACCTGTGTGATCTTTACATCGCCACAACGAGCCGCATCGCGAGAGCAGTCAATGGCCACGTTTCCGCCGCCGACTACTACTACGTCACCGGTGATGTCGTACTTTTCGTTTGCATTTACTTCACGAAGGAAGTCTACCGCCGTTACCACCTGGGGAGCGTCCTCACCGGGTACGCCGACCTTACGTCCGCCCTGACAGCCGATAGCGATGTAGAATGCCTTATATCCCTGGGCACGAAGCTCATCAAGAGTAATGTCCTTACCAACTTCCACGCCGGTCTTGATCTCAACGCCCATTTCTTTCATCACATCGATCTCCGCTGCGATGACATTCTTTTCCAGTTTATAGGAAGGAATACCGTAAACCAGCATTCCACCGGGCTTTTCGTTCTTTTCAAATACGGTGGGTGTATAGCCTTTCTCTGCCAGATAGAAGGCACAGGAAAGACCTGCGGGACCGGCACCGATGATGGCTACCTTGTCGTCGGAGAAGTCGCCATCCACTCTGGGGATGACCTTCTTCGGGATGTAGCGGGTTGCCGCATCCAGATCCTGCATGGCGATGAACTTCTTTACTTCATCGATGGCGATGGCCTGATCCACCGTACCTCTGGTACAAGCATCTTCACAGCGACGGTTGCAGATATGTCCGCAGACTGCCGGAAGCGGGTTGTTCTTTTTGATCAGTGCCAAAGCTTCCTGATAGCGTCCCTGGGCTGCCATCTTCAGATATCCCTGAATGGCGATATGTGCAGGGCATGCAGTCTTGCAGGGAGCCGTACCGGAATCATAAGACTCCTTACGGTTATCGTTACGATAGTTGTTTGCCCACATATGAGGGCCCCACTTCGCCTGGGAAGGAAGGATCTGCTTCGGATACTCCTGCTCTTTGCCATCCTTTAAGCAAAGCTTCTGGCCCAGCTTAACGGCACCGGCGGGGCAATACTCTACGCATCGTCCGCAGGCAACACAGTTTTCTTTCTTTACGTGTGCCACATAAGCGGAACGGGACATATTCGGTGTATTAAACAACTGCGATGTACGAAGTGCATAGCAGACATTGACGTTACAGTTACAGATCGCAAAGATCTTGTCCTTGCCGTCGATATTGGTGATCTGATGTACGAATCCGTTGTCCTCAGCCCGCTTGAAGATGTCCAGCGCCTCCTCCACGGTAATATACTGACCGCCCTTATTGGTCTCTACCACGTAGTCAGCCATATCACCGATGGCGATACACCAGCCCATCTCATCATCACCGCAGCCTTCGTTGTAGGTCTTGCGGCTGCGGCGGCAGGAGCAGGGGCTCTTTGCCACATGGCCGTTGTACTTCTTTAACCAGTAGGAAATATGCTCCACATCCACGGATTCATTCTCCATTTCAATGGCCTTTTCCACCGGGATGACATGCATTCCGATGCCGGCGCCGCCTAAAGGAACCATATGGGTCACCTTTTCCAAAGGCAGTTTGGTCATCATGTGGAAGAACATACCCATCTCGGGATATTCGTCGATGAGGTCTAAGTTCATGTTGGTAAACTCTGCGGAACCGGGTACGTATCTGGGTACCACGTAGCGGCGCTTGCCTTCCGGATTCTTACCGTCTAAGTTCTCATTGTTCCACTCCACCAGTCCGGTCCAGGACATATGATCCAAAAGCTCCTGCAAATGCTCGGGAGAATGATTCGGGTTTAATGCCTGGATCTCCTCGATGAACTTCGGCTGACGGCAACCCATGGTCAGGGCAACCTCTGCCTCTTCATCTGTGACGATACGGGAAAGTGCCCAATACTCCGGATCCTCTCCGGTGATCTTTTTCACTTTCAGTTTCTGCAGTGCACGGTCTGTGATCATGGTGCCCAGCTTTACGATGGGCTCTCTTAGATTCTCATTTTCCGCTGTCGCAAAATAGGGTTTGATGGGATAGGTCACTTCCGTCTGCTCTCTGGTGGGTTCCGGCCAGTCTGCAGGCTTTTTAAATCCCATCTGTTCGTAATTGTACTTGTCGTTTGCCATTCGTTTTTCCTCCATTTTTGTGTTGCTAAAAAACTTACCCTCTTATTAACCCTTTAAGTCTCTGGACTGTCTGTCCATATCCTCTACGACGATGTCGTAGATCTCACCGTGGCTCCTGCAATAAGAAAGCACGTCCCACGGTTCGTTTGTATGATAATGTAGCTTCACAGTGGCCTTTTCACCAAATTCGTCCTCGCCGCTGTCACCTGCGATCACCATCGAATCACCCTTAATATTCGAAAGCAGGTACTCACGGATCTCATCCGTCAGATCATCGGCCACATCATCCGCATCTTCTCCCTCCTCCACGTAGAAGTCCAGAAGAAGCTGGGTATCATAGCGAAATTCTATTGTCTGTTCCGGCATACTCATATTTACTCTCCTCTTCTAAAAAAGATTCTCTTTTAACCAGGCCTCCCATGCATCCATTCCTTCACCGGTCTTTGCGGACACAGGAAAGATCTGCACGTTGCGGTTCAGTTTTTTTACATGCTCGATGCAGGCATCGAGATCAAAGGTAAAGTACCCCTTCGTATCCATCTTGGTGATCACCAGAGCATCTACCATGGAAAACATCAGGGGATACTTTAAAGGCTTGTCATCTCCCTCCGGCACGGAAAGGATCATCACATTCTTGTGAGCACCGGTATCGAACTCCGCCGGGCAGATCAGATTCCCTACGTTTTCCAAAAAGGCGATCTTTACATCGGATAAGTCCATACCGAAAAGTCCCCGCCGGGTCATTCCCGCATCCATATGGCACATACCGTCGGTGTGTACCTGAATGCTCTTTGCTCCTAGGCTTTCGATCTTGACCGCATCCACGTCCGAAGCGATATCTGCTTCCAAAACCGCGATCTTCGCTTCGTCATTTATATCCGTAATGGTCCGGGATAAAAGCGTAGTCTTTCCGGATCCGGGAGAACTCATCAGATTAATAAGAAGAAGTCCCTTTTCTTTTAATTCCTCGCGAAGCTCCTGCGCATCCCGATCATTGGATTCCGTCACACTCTTGTTTAACTCGATTACTTTTGCCATGCACAAACCTCTTTTTCCAGCCATGCGATCCACGCATCAAATCCATCACCCTTTAAAGACGACACCGGGATCACCGGCAT
>JAIKZU010000224.1 GCA_024681985.1 Lachnospiraceae bacterium
GTATGAGATGAAGATGAACATGAAAAAGGCGGGACAGCACGTATAGTCTGTATCAGAAAAAGCGGCGCTTTACAGCGTCGCTTTTTTTCCGTTGATGGTGGCGGATTCGTCAGCTTCCAAGGGGATGATCAGGCATTTCATTCCGTCTACGATGGAAGTGGTGATGGCTTTTTCTTTTTCTTCACTGACGCGAAGCACAACGTCAATGTCATTTCCGTCCTCTTGGATGATGCCGGATTCCTCTAACTTTTTCGTCAGGGTCTGCACCTGTTCCTTTAATGCGTTTTTCTCCTGCCGGATCTCGTTGTTCTTGATAACCTTTGTATCTAAGATCTCATCGGCCAAGGGCACTTCCTCCGGGAAGAATTCTTCGTAGGAGGCGGCGATCTTTTGAGCCTTTTGATCGGAGAGACCGCTGTCGCTTAAGATCTCTTCCACGTCCTTTTTTGTGAGGAGTACTTCCTTCTTTTCCCCTTTTTCCAGTTTTTCGTTGACGATGAAATCGGAGATGTTCTGGTTCACATCCGCCAGGATGTCCTCCAGGTCTTCGTTTTCGGGTCCCACGGAGCTTTTTACCATATTGGTAAAGGCGTTCTTTTTTTCCGTGGAGGTGTATTTGGACGCACAGCCCAGACCATTTTCCCAGAATTCCTTGTGGGGATCCTTGGGATTTTTGGCATAGACTAAAACGTGGTGGATATCTGTGGCCCGGTCCGTAAAAGCCGGGAACAAAAATCCCGTGTCCGTGGCATCCACCACCCAGTCCCGGATACGGGGTGCGATACGGTTCTCGTTCTCCCGGTAGCCCAGGGCAGCCTTGGTGAGTTTCACCGGGCAGATGGCACAGAGGATATAATCATAGACGTCCTCGGACTCTCCCAGTTTCATATTGTCCGTGGTGCGCACAGGCACGTCATAAACATCGTAGAACAAAAGGATCAGGTAGTTGGACGGGTAATCATAATTTTTGATCACCAGATCGTAAAAAGCCTCGTTGGCGGGTTCCTGCTCCAGTTTGGTGGCTTTTAGCCCCATAAGGGATGCCTGCACACCCCCATCCAGTTCCTCCTCCGAGGGAAATGCCAACTCCACCAGGTTGTTCTTAAAGGTGCCGGAGAGGGTCTTGGAGGCGATCTCTAAGTATTTAAAGAACTCTTCTTCTTCCAGATTTAAGAAATCCTCTGTAAAGGTCACCACTTTTTCCTTGGCGTTGTTTACGTAGCAGCCGGCCAGTTTGGTGATGGTACAGCTTTCTTTTTTGAAACGTCGTTTTAATTCCAGTACTTCTTTCTTTTCCATAATATCTTCCTGTTCCGTCGGTATATTTTCATTTTCGCATGCCCAACGATTATAGCCGAAAAAGAAGGTGGGCGCAATTGAAAGGGCCAAAATACTCTTGATTTTTGTATAGTCGTACTTTAAACTAGTAAAGTGAGTTTGTAATAACATGAAAAAGTAATAAAGAAAGAAGGACATCTCTATGAGAAGTGACTTAATCGACGTCAGAACACTTTTTAAAAACACGGATGACTATGCCGGAAAGACCGTCACCGTAGGCGGCTGGGTGCGCAATAACCGTGACTCAAAGAATTTCGGCTTTATCGTATTAAATGACGGTACCTACTTTACACCTTTGCAGGTGGTATATCATGACACCCTTCCCAATTTTGCGGATGTGTGCAAACTGAATGTGGGAGCGGCAGTGATCGTTAAGGGAGAGATCGTTTTGACTCCCGATGCCAAGCAGCCCTTTGAGATGCAAGCGACGGAAGTGTTGGTAGAAGGTGAATCCACTCCGGATTATCCCATCCAGCCCAAGCGTCACACCATGGAGTACCTGCGTACCGTGACGCATCTGCGTCCCCGGACCAATACCTTCGAGGCGGTATTTCGGGTGCGTTCTCTGGCGGCTTATGCCATCCATAAGTTCTTCCAGGAGAGAGACTTTGTATATGTACATACACCCCTGATCACCGGAAGCGATGCAGAGGGTGCCGGGGAGATGTTCCAGGTGACGACGCTGGACTTAAATCAGGTGCCGAAAAATGAAGAAGGTGCCGTGGATTATACCCAGGACTTCTTTGGAAAGTCCACGAACCTGACGGTGTCCGGTCAGTTAAACGGCGAGACCTATGCCTGTGCTTTTAAAAACATCTATACCTTTGGTCCTACCTTCCGGGCAGAAAACTCCAATACCACCCGTCATGCGGCGGAGTTCTGGATGATCGAGCCGGAGATCTGCTTTGCGGATTTAGAGGACGATATGGAACTGGCAGAGGACATGATCAAATACATCATCAATTATGTATTAGAGCATGCCCCGGAAGAGATGGCCTTTTTCAATCAGTTCATCGACAAAGGTCTTTTGGAGAGATTAAAGCACGTGGCTTCCTCCGAATTCGGACGCATCACCTACACGGATGCCATCGCAGAGTTGGAGAAGCACAACGACAAATTTGACTATAAGGTAAGCTGGGGATGCGATCTCCAGACCGAGCACGAACGGTATCTGACGGAGGAGATCTTCAAACGTCCCGTATTTGTAACGGACTACCCGAAGGAGATCAAAGCCTTTTACATGAAATTAAATGAGGACGGAAAGACCGTGGCAGCCATGGATTGCCTGGTACCCGGCATCGGTGAGATCATCGGTGGCAGCCAGAGAGAAGACAACTTAGAGATCCTCCAAAACCGTATGAAGGAGCTGGGACTTAAAGAAGAAGACTACGACTTCTACTTAGATCTCCGTCGCTACGGTTCCAACCGCCACGCCGGCTTTGGATTAGGATTTGAGCGCTGCGTCATGTACTTGACTGGCATCGGAAACATCCGCGACGTCATCCCCTTCCCCAGAACTGTGGGCACGTGTGAATTATAAATATCAGAGGAAATACTATGAGTAAGATCAACATACCTGATGGTTATCAACCGGCGCTGAATCTGAAGGAAACCCAGATCGCCATCAAAACCGTAAAAGACTTTTTCCAGCAGCAGCTGGTGGCGCAGTTAAACCTGCACCGCGTCTCCGCACCACTGTTTGTCACCCCGGAATCCGGCTTAAATGACAACCTAAACGGTGTGGAACGTCCCGTCAGCTTCGGCATCAAGGAGCAGGATGACCGCCAGGTGGAGATCGTCCATTCCCTGGCCAAGTGGAAACGTATGGCGCTTTCCCGCTACGGCTTCTCCGTGGGGGAGGGCCTCTACACCGATATGAACGCCATCCGCCGGGATGAAGACACGGACAACATTCACTCCATCTATGTAGACCAGTGGGATTGGGAAAAGATCATCACCAAGGAACAGCGCACCGTAGAGACCTTAAAGGACACGGTAAAATCCGTCTACGATGCCCTGCGGGTGACAGAAAAGTACGTTTCCAACCGTTATGATTATGTGGAGTGCATTCTGCCGGAGCAGATCACCTTTATCACTTCCCAGGAGCTTTTGGATAAGTATCCGGACAAGACCGTAAAGGAACGGGAATATGCCATCGCCAGGGAAAAGGGCGCAGTGTTCATCATGCAGATCGGAGACAAGCTCTCCAACGGTGAAAAGCATGACGGCCGGGCGCCGGACTATGACGACTGGGCATTGAACGGAGATATCATCGTATATTTCCCGGTGACGGACATTGCACTGGAGCTTTCTTCCATGGGCATTCGTGTGGACGAGACTTCCATGGCAGAACAGCTAAAGAAGGCAGGATGCCCGGAACGGGCAGATCTTCCTTTCCAGAAAGCGATTTTGGAAAAGAAACTGCCTTATACCATCGGGGGAGGTATCGGACAGAGCCGTATCTGTATGTTTTTCTTAAGAAAAGCCCATATCGGGGAAGTACAGGTATCCATCTGGCCGCAGGAAGAAGTGGACTTTGCCAGAGAAAAAGGGGTAATCATCTTATGAGTAAAAATCTACACACAAAGGCGATGGATGACCTGCTTGACGGAGTGTTGTCCTTAAAGAACAGAGAAGAAGCGTATATGTTTTTTGAAGATCTGTGCACCGTGGGAGAACTGGAGGCGATCCAGCAGCGGTTCGCAGTAGCCATCATGCTTCGCAAAGAAAAAACATATGCGGAGATCGCAGAGCAGACGGGGGCATCCACGGCCACCATCAGCCGTGTCAACCGTGCCTTAAATTACGGCAATGATGCCTACGATATGGTGATGAAGCGTTTGGAGGACAGATAGTTTGAGTTCTTTGGAATATGAAAAAGTTTTGAATCCTGAACAGCTCCTCGGTGTAAAGACCACTGAGGGGCCTGTTTTAATTTTGGCGGGAGCAGGCAGCGGAAAGACCCGGGTGCTGACCCATCGGGTGGCCTATCTCATCGAACAGGGGGTGGAGCCATGGCACATCATGGCCATCACCTTTACCAATAAGGCAGCGGGAGAGATGCGGGAAAGAGTCAATCATATCGTGGGACACGGAGCCGAGCAGGTCTGGGTAGCCACCTTCCACTCCACCTGTGTCCGGATCCTGCGGCGCTTTGCGGACCGCATCGGCTATGATACGAATTTTTCCATCTATGATGCGGATGACAGCAAAAGCTGTATGAAAGAGGTGTGCAAGTATTTAAACATCGATACGAAAAAGATCAAGGAAAAGCGGATCCTGGGAGTTATCTCTTCCGCAAAGGACGAGATGATCAATGAGGAGGAGTTTGCCATCCGAAACGAAAGCGACTTTATGATGAAGCCCTATATCTCTGCTTACCGGGAGTACCAATCCAGGCTTCGGAGCAACAACGCCTTTGATTTTGATGATCTGTTGTTAAAGACCGTGGAACTGTTAAAGCAGGATCCGGAAGTTTTAAACTACTATCAGGAGCGGTTTCGGTATATCATGGTGGATGAGTACCAGGATACCAACACGGTGCAGTTTGAACTGGTGCGTCTTTTGGCGGATTCCCACAAAAACCTTTGCGTGGTGGGTGACGATGACCAGTCCATCTACAAGTTTCGGGGTGCCAATATCCGAAACATCTTAAATTTTGAAAACAACTATAACGAGTACGATCCCACGGTGATCCGTCTGGAACAGAATTACCGTTCCACCAAGCGGATCCTTCTGGGGGCCAACTCCGTGATCAAAAACAACGAGGGACGAAAGGATAAGACCCTTTGGACCCAAAACGATGAA
>JAIKZU010000225.1 GCA_024681985.1 Lachnospiraceae bacterium
CCTAATCCACTGGTGGTGTTTCCCTGGGGATCCAAGTCAATGACCAAAACTTTCTTTCCGGCTTCTGCCAGACAGGCCGAAAGATTAATGGCTGTTGTCGTCTTTCCAACTCCGCCCTTTTGATTAGCAATCGCAATTACTCTGCCCATTTATCTTCTTCCTTTCCTTAAGGTTTTCCTGTGCATTATAACACTTATCAATTTTGAATTCTATGAAACATTTCCTGCAATTTATCCTGTGAATTTTCCCTGGCACAAGATGTAGTTATATACACTTTTATCTATTAATTGTTTCACGTGAAACATTTTTGTCGGTTTCTATATTTACCGATCACCATTTTCGTCAACCCCAAAATGTTGTATTTGGAATGTGGATTCGGTAGAAATGTTTCACGTGAAACATGATATAGCTACCACCATATCTTGTAGATCACAAAAATATCTCACAGATCTTATTAAAGTTTGTGAGATTTTATAATACAGATCTTCCATGGGATGCAAGGTAAAGAACTTCTTACCACGGCCCGGGGACTGATGGGTTCCCATCCTCGGTTAAGGAAGAAAATGTTGTTTTGTATATTCTTCTACCACCGCATCGCGGAATCATATTGATTTAGCGCCTGAGAGCTCCGCTACTAAGTTCTGCGTTCGCCTCACTTAACGGTCGCTGCGGTCTACGCTCCGCTCCGGTCGGCTCATAACGCAACGTCCACCGGACGTTGTTCGCCGACTCCTCGGAGCGAACGATCCAGGCAATTTTTAATCGGAACCTGCGGTGCGTGCTCGCCTGACCTATTCGGCTCCGCACAACTAAATGCTCCGCTACAGGCTTTTAAATCAATATGACTTACTGCGATGCTGGCGAAACATAACGTATGCTGCTAAATCGTAGAAGTGTTCGCCGGGCCCGGGTGCTGATGGTTCCCATCCGGAGGTGAATTGTGAGCGAAGTATGATTTTAAGATTTCTGTTTGGAAACAGCGGACCCGAGGCATGGACGCCGAGGGTAGGTGACTATGAGCCCGGATGGCGAATTGGCACCGGTCGCGTCAGCTATGTAGGCGTACTTCAGAAATCGTAAAAAATCAACGAGTGAACACCTGAGCCGAGGATGGAAACCCATCAGCACCCAGGCCGGGGTATCAAACTTTCATATTTCATTTTATTACCACTTGGTGTAGGATGAAGTCATAGGAGGTGGGGTATATGGAACGTACATACAAGAGCTGGCAGGATTGGGATTTCGAAAGCAAACAGATCGAGATCACGGAGCCAACGGATCTGTTGGATGAAAAGGGAAATCTGCAGACTGCGGGATGGGCGAGACGAAATGTTTTTACGTATGACCGTGATCGTGTGAAGCATCCCTTGCGTCGAAAGGAATGGGATTTCTATCAGATATCCAACGGCCGTTACATGGCACAGGTCAATTTTGCCAATATCTCCTTGGGGGGTTACGCGTCTGCCATGCTGGTGGATCTGAAGTCCGGCGAGGTTCTGGCAAATGAGATGGGTCCCTTTATCGGAGGAAAAGATAAATATATCCTCCCGGCAAAAGGAGATGTTCCCAACGAAGTAAGCTTTCATGTGGGAGGTGCCGACTTTTATGAAAAAAGCACCACGGATCACAGAACTTTGGATTTCAAAAACGACGATGTAAAATGTCACTTTGAAATGGAGATCCCGGAAGGTCTGGAGAATATCACCACCGTACTTCCCTTTGACGGAAAACCGGATCGCTACTTTATGACCACAAAGCAAAACTGCATGCCTACGGAAGGTACCTTTCTCATCAAGAATGAAACCTATACCTTTTCAAAAGAGAACACCTTCTGTGTCATGGACTGGGGTCGGGTCTGTACGCCTTACAGTCTGGTCTGGTATTGGGGAAACGGATCCAGTTACATCACCACCGAAGACGGAGAAAAACATCTCTTCGGTTTTGAGATCACCTGGGGCATCGGCAACGAAAAAAATGCCACCGAGACCTGTATGTTCTTCGATGGCAAAGCTCATAAGTTCGGCCCGGTGGATGTAGAAACATTTCCGAAACCGGACGGTTATATGAACCCTTGGAAATTCATTTCAAAAGACGGTCGCTTTGATCTGACCATGACACCTACTTTGGATCATCACTCCGATCTGAATGTATATGTCATGCGGATGCACTCCCATCAGGTCCACGGACTTTGGAATGGAACAGTGACTTTGGATGACGGTCGAGTCATTAAGATCAATGATATGTATGCCTTCTGTGAGTATGTAGAGAATCGCTGGTGAATCTAGATATCTTCCTTCTGCAGCAACTGTTCCAATTCGATCTTTGCGCGAAGAGGATCAGCCGGTAGATAAGATAAAACATTCTTAAGTTCTTCCCGTAATGTGACTCCCTTGGGAGGATCATTATGGGAAGTTTTTATATCATCACATTCGTCAATCGCTGCATTGACCTCACTGAGCCGGTCTCTTAAAAAAGAAAGCTCTTTTTCCGTGAGATCCTGCTCCGCCAAAATACCTTCCAGTTCCTCCTTCACCTCCGCGATCTTTGCGTCCCCTTTGGCCGTCACGTTACGGGGCGTGAAATCCGTAAACACTTCCTCATTTTCCGATTCAATCAATTGAAGGAACTTTTCTGTCTCCTGCCGATGGGTAAGGATCTTCTCCATCACCTTTTCCTTATCTGCAGTTTGCAGCATCAATTCCTGTTGGTATTTTTTCAAAAAATCCTGAACCATAAAAATCCCCATAAATATAATTTTGATTTAATATATAATCTGAAGCTCCGGGAAAGGAATGAACTCCTTCGGCGGTTCATCATGGGATCCGATGAGCTTTTCCATCCACACCAGATCGATCCAGTGTCCCTGCTTGAAACCGGCCTTTTCAAATTTCCCCACTATGCGAAATCCCATTCGCTCATGAAATCGCAAACTGTCAGTCGTGACAAATCCGTCATCCAAAACTGGGTAAGCAATACCGGCCATCATGTTTAAAATGTTTTGCGCGGCAGATACTTCCTCCAGTTTTTCATAAAGCTTTCGTCCGATGCCCTGCCCTTTTTCATTCTCTCTGACATAAACCGTACTCTCTACTGTATGAGTCGCTCCGCAGCGCGCATTGAAAACACTTGTAAAAGCATATCCCAAGATCACATTGTCGCGCTCCGCCACCAGAAAAGGATATCTTTTTATTTTTTCGGAGATCCGTCTGCGAAACTCCGCTTCGTCCGGCGCTGCATATTCAAAGGTAATGCCGGTATGCAATACATAGGGCGCAAATATGTAAGAAACCTGACCGGCGTCCGTAAGTCGGACCGGCCGGATCGTAAACTCGTTCATAAAACCTCCGTTATAGGGGATCTTTTGCGGGAAGCCCCGCTTTCCTGGGATATTTCTTCGGGGTGGCATGATCCTTTTTCACCAGTAAAAGCCCTCGCTTCATATCCGTATCCGGCAAAGAAAAATATCGCTCCTCACTGATCCGGCCACCCAAGAGGGTGATTCCGTCAAAAGCCATGCGCATCTCTTCCGGCAAGGCTTCTGTTTTATAAGGGATAAAGCTTCCACCGATCTTTACAAAAGGAAGACAGTATTCCGATAAAACCGACAGATTGGAAACCGCCCGGGATACTACCAGATCAAAGGACTCCCGATAACCCTCCCGTCGACCCAGATCCTCGGCCCGTCCGTGAAGAGCCTCAACATCCGAAAGTTCCAGTGCCCGGATCACATCCTGTAAAAACAGGATCCGCTTGTTTAAAGAATCCGCCAGTACTACCTGAAGTTCCGGAAATACGATCTTTAAAGGAATGCCGGGAAAACCGGCTCCGGTCCCCAGGTCCAAAAGTCGACCCTCGATCTCGGAAGCGTCCAGGATCTCCAAAAGTGAAAGACTGTCGATAAAATGCTTTCGGATCACATCCTCCCATTCAATAATGGCGGTAAGGTTCATGACCTTGTTTTTTTCTGTCAGCATCTCATAATACAAAGTAAACTTATGCTGCATTTCATCCGTCAGCTCCACACCTCTGGAGGAAAGATATTTTATTAGGGGTTGAAAATCATATTCTGCCATAGACTATTTCTTTTCCAAGTACTTCGCCTGTTCCAGATAGACCAAAAGAACGGAAATATCCGCAGGGGAAACACCGGAGATTCGGGAAGCCTGTCCGATATTCAAGGGACGTAATTTTTTTAGCTTTTGTCTTGCTTCGATGCGAAGAGAAGGCACATCCTCATAATCGATCTCTTCGGGGATCTTTTTGTTCTCGATCTTTTTAAAATGCTCCACCTGTTTTTTCTGTCGGGTGATGTAGCCCTCGTACTTGATGTTGATGTTCACCTGCTCCCGGACCTCTTCCGGAAGATCGGGACGCTCCTCATCGATGGGCGCTAAAATATCGTAGGATAACTCCGGCCGCCGGATCAAGTCGCTTAACTTCACCCCGTTATTGATGGGGATGGAATCATATTTCTCCAAAAGGTCCAGCACTTCCTGTCTAGCACCGATATTCTTTTCATTGACCCGACGGATCTCATCGGCGATGAGTTTTTCCTTTTTTACCACCCATTCATACCGCTCGTCGGAGATCAATCCTACTTCATGACCGATCCCGGAAAGACGCAGATCCGCATTGTCCTGCCTTAGGAGCAGACGATACTCCGCACGGGAAGTCATCATCCGATAGGGTTCGTGGCTTTCCTTTGTCACCAGATCATCAATAAGAACGCCGATGTAGCTTTCGCTGCGATCCAAGATGATCTGCTCCTTGCCTATAACGGATCTGGCCGCATTGATCCCCGCCACCAGTCCCTGGGCGGCTGCTTCTTCATAACCGCTGGAGCCGTTAAACTGTCCGCCGGCAAAGAGTCCTTTGATCTTTTTAAATTCTAATGTGGCATAAAGCTGGTTGGCATCGATGCAATCATACTCGATGGCATAGGCATTCCGGACGATCTTTGCATGTTCTAAACCCGGAACCGTATGGTACATGGCATACTGCACATCCTCCGGCATGGAAGATGACATTCCGGAAATATACATCTCATTGGTAGTAAGGCCCTCCGGCTCCACAAAAAGCTGGTGTCGTTCCTTTTCAGCAAACTTCACCACCTTGTCCTCGATAGAAGGACAATACCTGGGTCCGGTACCTTCGATGACACCGGAATACATGGGAGAACGATCCAGGTTAGCCCGAATGATCTCGTGGGTCTTTTCATTTGTATAAGTCAGATAGCAGGACACCTGTTCCTTTTGGATGCTGTCGGAATCCGTGGTAAAGGAAAAAGGCACGATCCGCTCATCCCCGAACTGCTCCTCCATTTTGGAATAATCGATGGTACTGCCGTCGATGCGGGCCGGAGTTCCGGTCTTGAAACGACGGAGCTCGATACCATGTTCCATAAGGGAACGGCTTAAACTGTTGGCCGCTTTTAACCCGTTGGGCCCCGTTTCTTCAATGACATCTCCGTAAAGACACCTGGCTTTCAGATAAGTTCCGGTACACAGGATCACCGCTTTACAGTGATAGGTCCCTCCGGAAAAAGTCTTTGCCCCCACGATGCGTCCGTCTTCCACCAGGATCTCTGCTACCTCTGCCTGTCGCAACGTCAGGTTTTCCTGCGCCTGCAGGGTTTTTTTCATCTCCACGGAATACATCAGCTTATCCGCCTGGGCCCGAAGAGAATGGACTGCCGGTCCTTTGGAACGGTTCAGCATCTTGGACTGCAAAAAAGTCTTATCGATATTGATGCCCATCTGTCCGCCCAAGGCATCCAGTTCCCGCACCAAGTGTCCTTTGGAACTGCCGCCGATATTGGGATTGCAGGGCATGAGTGCCACGGAATCCATACTGACCGTAAATATGATGGTATTAAGTCCCAGCCGTGCAGCCGCCAACGCCGCCTCGCATCCTGCATGTCCGGCGCCCACGACCAACACGTCATATGTTTCTTCTATATGCTGCATATTATTTTCCCATACAAAACTTTGCAAAAATCTCGTTCACCAGATCGTCATCCACCGATTCTCCGATGATATGCCCCAGACTCTCATAGGCATCCATAAGATCGATGGAATAAAAATCCTCCGGCATACCGTTTGCAATACTTTCCGTCACCTTTCCCAAAGAGGCCCGAGCCTGCTGTAAAGCATAGGTATGCCGCTCGTTGGTGATCATCATTCCGTCACCGGATATGATGTCTCCTTTGAAAAACATGGTGCGGATCTCCTCTTTTAATTCTTCCATTCCGTCATGTTCCGCTGCGGAAACCGAAATGACGGTCTTTTTCGGGAGATGGGACGATATATCCTCCTCGGAAACTTTTGCCAAAAGATCCGATTTATTTAAGAGAACGATCACCGGAAGATCGCGTATCTTTTTCATGATCTGATAGTCCTCCTCCTCCAGAGGAACAGAAGTATCTACCACGTACAGGATCAGATCCGCTTCCTCTATGGAAGAGATGGCCTTTTGTACACCGATCTGCTCGATCACGTCCGTTGTCTTTCGGATCCCGGCGGTATCCACCACACGAAGGGAAAACTCACCAAAGGAAATATTTTCTTCCAACGTATCCCGGGTGGTTCCGGGAATATCCGTAACGATAGCCCTTTCTCTTTTGGCCAGAACATTTAACAGAGAGGATTTTCCCACATTAGGTTTTCCCACGATAACGGTCTTGATGCCGTTTTTGATGTAACTGCCGTCCCTTGCTCCGGCGATCAGACCATCCAGCGTTTGAATGATCTCATCTGTTACGCCTCTTAGCTTTTCCGGATAACCCTCCAAAGAAATATGCTCCGGGTCGTCCAATGCCGATTCGATAAATGCGATCTCAAAGAGCAATTTTTCCCGAAGACCTGTCACGGTCTTTTTCAGGTAACCCTCCAGCTGTCGCAGGGAATTCTTCATGGAAAGCTCATTTTCCGAAGAGATCAAATCCATGACGGATTCCGCCTGAGAAAGATCCAGCCGACCGTTTAAAAATGCCCGTTTCGTAAACTCTCCGGGTTCCGCCGGCCTGGCCCCGCTTTTCAAGACCAGGGAAAGTACCCGCTTTAAAAGATAAACACTGCCGTGACAGTTGATCTCCACCACATCCTCCCGGGTATAAGTACGGGGCGCACGCATAACGGAGACCATCACCTCATCGATGAGTTCCTCACCGTCATAAATATGTCCGTAGGAAATGGTATGGCTTTCCACCTGAGAAAGGGGCTTTTTTCCTTTATAAATCCTGTCGCAAACCGCTACCGCATCCTCTCCGGAAACCCGGATCATTCCGATCCCGCCTTCCAAAAGCCCGGTAGATACGGCTGCAATGGTATCCTGCATCATATCTTCACCAAATCCGGCAAACGAAAACCTTTCGTATCGCCTGCTAAATAAATAATCGGACTTACTATACCATTTTTTCCCGTCGCATTCAATTTCTGTATGCTATAATAAAGACACATAAACAAAACCGGAAGGCAGATATAGCGTTTGGGGGTAATTCCGGTTTCACAAACAGGAGGTGCTTGCTATGGGAAATCAAAAAATGATTGTGATCGACAGTGAATACGGCAGCGGTGGACGTGAGATCGCCAGAGAGCTGGCAGCTAAACTGAACCTGCCGATCTATGATAAGAACATCGTAGAACTAATCGCAAAAGAAAAGAAAGTGGACATGACGCCTTTCTTACAAAATGACGAGGCACCCATTCCATTTTTGACCAGACACGTGGGTGAACATACCACCTCTTTTGAAGAGCATTTGGCATACATGACCTTTGACTTCATCCAGGAACATGCAGACAGCGGAGAATCCTTTATCGTCATCGGACACTGTGCGGACGAGGTACTGCGTGACTACGAGGAGGCTACCCTGGTATTTATCACCGGAAACCTCATGGACAAAGACCTGCGGATCCAAAACGACTTCCATGTATCCAGCAAACAGGCTTTGAGCATGATCCGCAAGAACGACAACCGTCGGAAGCGCTATCACAACCAGTACTCATCCTACAATTGGGGAGACTCCCGGGGCTACGACCTGTGCATCTCCTCCAGTCCGTTGGATATCGCAGGCACCGTGGATGCCATCGCAGCATATATAACAGTAAGATATAAATAAAAAAAGTTATAGAAGTGTTTTTCGTTAGACACCGCAGAGCGTTCCGAGAATCCGTGGTACAGCCGTTTAGTTCACGACTTTAGGAGTGAACTTTACGGATGTTCCACTAGTCGAGGTAGAGCGGCGTCGGTGCAAGAAAAACACTTACTATAACTTTTTAGTTACTATTATTATTATTACTACTTCTTCAGTGTGATCACCACATGACGATAAGGCTCTTCCCCTTCGCTGTGGGTCTCTACATACTCATCACCCTGCAGTGCATAATGGATCACTCTTCTCTCATAAGGATTCATCGCCTCCAGTGATACCGCATGCTTTGTGCGCTTTACTTTGTATGCGCAGTTCTTTGCCAGGTTCTCCAGAGTTTCTTTTCTGCGGCGGCGGTAGTCTTCCGTATCCAGCTTCACTCTGGTATAAGTATCGATCTTACGATTCAGTGCCAGGTTGGTCAGATACTGTAAGGAATCCAATGTCTGTCCGCGCTTTCCGATGATGATCCCCATCTCGGGTCCCTTTAAGTCCACATTGATGGTATTATCTTCCTCGTCATATTCGGAGGTGATCTCTACTTCCAGATTCATGCTGGCGAAAACATCCTTTAAGAATGCTGCGATCACTTCCTTTGCTTCCGTAGGATCTTCCAGCTTTTCCTTTTTCTCGGATGCGGCTACCTTTTCCTTCTTTACTTCCGGCTTCTTGGCAGGCTCTTCTGCTTTTACATCCTCAGCAACTGCCGGCTCCTCTTTGCTCTCACCCTTTAAGGTAACACGGATCACAGCTTCTTTGGAACCGAAACCTAAGATTCCGGAGGATCCTTTCTCCACTACCTCATAGTCCAATTTATCACTGGTGACTCCCAGTGCTACGGATGCTTCCGTTAAAGCATCCTCTACCGTCTTTGCGGTAAATTCTCTTGCTTCCATGTATAAATCACCCCTATTGTTTTTTCTTTTTCTTTCCTTTGGTTTCCGGTTCGCTCTTTACACTGACATTGGTCATGGCTCCACTGTTATAGTCATTTACCAGATTGGCTTTGCTGGCAAGGGATCCGGGTCTTGCAATGGAACGATACTCTGCGGCGCGCTCCAATACTTCGCTTTCCGCATTGTTGTAATTCGCTTTCTCGGAAATGGTACGTCTGGTATTCATCGTCGCATTGTTCATGATCTGCTGTCTGCGAATACCGCGCTGTTCTCTTTTCTTCTCCGCCTTTTCCTTGTTTTTCTCGATAATATCTTCCAGATTGATCTTTTCGAAGTGACGGTTTAAGAAAAACTGCTGTCCCGCACGGATCAAACCACCGGTCGCCCAGTAGATACCCAGACCAACGGGAACCGTGAAGGTGATGAAGAACGTCATCAAAGGCATCATCAGGTTCATGGTCTTCATCTGCTGTGCCATCTGATCTCCGGAATCCTGGGTCGGCATCTGCAGGATACTTAAATACTGTGTCGCCGTGGAGATGATGGGGATCAGTGCCGCAACAAAAAGAACTGCCCATTCATGTCCGAAAAATGCGGACTTCATCTGATTCCAGGGTGTATCGGAGATGGACACGTTGATGAAATAGTTCATGCTGTCCAGGTTCGCATGGGTCGTATCGATAAGTCCCGACAGATCCGGAAACGCGCTCTTTAATGACTCCCATCCGGAAGCACTGAGCTTGTAGACCACATCGATGATGTAATCCTTGACTGTCGCGGCATCATCCGCATTAAAATCTACCTGCACATAACGAAGATTGGCTTCTTCGTAGATCTTTTGCAAAGTCTTTGCAAAACCATCTGTTGCATAGATTTTATCCACCAGTTCCGTAAAAACGCCTTTTACACTGGAAATGTAAGCCGGCACGTTGTAAAACACCCGGTATAACGCAAGCAGGATCGGCATCTGGATCAGCATCTGAATACAGGAGCCCGTAGGAGAAATGCCATATTTATCATACAGCGCCTGGGTTTCTTCCTGCTGTGCCGCCATGGAATTCTGGTCTTTTTTGTTTTTATATTTCGCCTGAATCGCTTTCATCTCCGGACTCATCTTCCGGGTCAGCACCGAAAACTTCTGCTGACGATAGGTGAGAGGAAACAGAGCAATATAAATGATGACCGTGAAAACGATAATGGTAAGAGCAATGTTGTAAATGCCCATGCCGGCAAACATTAGATAAATCTTATCCATGATCCATCCTAAGACTTTTGCGACAGGTCCTAAGATGGAACCGTTATAAGCGGTTAAATACATTTCTAAACCTCCATATTTATTTGTCAGAGCCCATAAAGGCTTCAAAGTCAATATCCTTGTAAGGTACCTTCAAATGAAATGACTTTGGTACAGGGTCATAACCTCCGTGTGAAAATGGATTGCAACGTAGGATCCGCCAGATCGTCAGGATCCCGCCCTTTAAAGCTCCGTGATGCTCCACTGCCATCAAACCGTAAGTGGAACAGGTAGGATAATAAGGACATTTCGTTGTTTTCATGGGAGATAGATATTTACGATAAAACCGTATCAGAAACAGTACTGCTTTCTTCATGTTTATCACCTTTTTCCGTGACCCTTAGAAGATTGGCCAAAAAAAGCAGAGACCTTTCCACTTCATGATAAGAAATGTCGGCCCTTCCTTTTCGTACCACGATCACCAAATCCCACCCAATGCGGAATTCGTCTTCATGTAATCGATAAGCTTCTCTGATCAGTCTCGCCAAATGATGTCGGACAACGGAGTTGCCCACTTTTTTACTGACAGAAATACCCAGGTGATTACGATCGGATCCGTTGGCCAAAGCATAAAGCACCAGATTACGGTCTGCTTTGGATCGTCCCTTGCGGTAAACCCTGGTAAAATCGTCATTTTTCTTAAGAGATTCTGAGTACTTCATCTAACAATACTTCTATCTGCTTCCATCCGTTATTTGGTCTCAATTATGAAGAAAGACCACATAATCTGTGGCCTAAGCAGATAATCTCTTTCTTCCCTTTGCACGTCTAGCCTGCAAAACTTTTCTGCCGCCTGCAGAACTCATTCTCTTTCTGAAACCGTGAACCTTAGCTCTCTGTCTCTTCTTGGGCTGGAATGTCATCTTCATGTGTATACACCTCCTTCTTACATAAAATATGAACGAATTTCTTCGTTCCTTAAATAATGAATAGCCTACTCATTATAACAGAAAGATTCATAAAGTCAAACAAAACCGCGATTTTATGGGCATTTCCTTTCTGTTCACAATTCGTTCACGGTTTTCCCACAGAGATTTCCACAGTGGTTTTTTCTGTGGACAGGTCTGTTTATAAATCAGTTTTCCGGTTGAAAAAGATCATGTTACACACCAAAAATCCATCTTTCACAATGTGGATAACTTATGAATAATTTATCCACAAGCCTGTGGATAACCTTTTGCTTTACTCTCTTTTCTTTTCCTGTTGTTTATAAAAAAATGGCTTGTTTTCGGCATTTTATAACAGTTTATTTCTGGCTTATTTTTGTTGATAAATAATCTCATTTCGTATAAAATGGATAAGGACATTTTTGACTTTTTAGGGATTATCTTCCTTATATTATATTGAAAGGCAGACACATAAATACATGGACGAACTGAAAGCCCTTTGGCCTGAGATCCTTTTATCATTAAAGGATGAATTTGAAGTTCAGGATATCACTTTTGAAACATTCTTAAAGCCTTTACAGATTTTTTCCATTGAAGGCGATGAATTAAACATTCTCTATCCGGATGATTCCAATCAGGTTGCGCTTACTTTCATTAAGAAAAGATATGCACAGCCCATCATGATCAAGATCGCGGAATTTACAAATCAGAACTACAACATCAATATCATTTTACCGAAGGATGTCAAAGGCGTTGATATGCCCACACCCCAGGATTTTGGCGCTGCGGACTTCACGAACAATGCCAATTACCGCAATTCCGGCTTAAATCCGAAGTATACCTTCGAAACCTTCGTCGTAGGCGAAAACAACCGCTTTGCCCAGAATGCATCTTTGGCTGTAGCGGAGACATCCGGTGAAGCATACAATCCTCTTTATATCCACGGAGGACCGGGACTGGGTAAGACCCATCTGATGCATGCCATCGGAAACTATATTATAAAGGACAATCCGGACAAGCAGATTCTTTACGTAACCTCCGAGGAATACACCAATGAAGTAATCGAAGCCATCCGTAATTCTGCCAGCAATGCTTCCGTTATGACCAAGCTTCGTGAAAAATACAGAAGTGTTGATATCCTTATGATCGATGATATCCAATTCATCATGGGCAAAGAAAGTACCCAGGATGAGTTTTTCCATACCTTTAACTACCTGCATGATGCAGGAAAGCAGATCGTTATCACATCCGATCGTCCGCCAAAAGAGCTGGCTTCATTGGATATGCGATTCCGCACCAGGTTCGAGATGGGACTGATGGTGGAGATTACCTATCCGAATTACGAGACCAGGATGGCGATCCTTCGGAAAAAATCCGAAGAACGGAACATTCACTTTGACGATGAGATCCTAAATTATATCGCATCCAACATACATTCCAATGTCCGGGAGATCGAAGGCGCTTTAAACAAACTCATCGCCTACTCCACTCTGCAGCAGACGGACATTACCATGGAGATTGCGGAAAAGGAGCTGCAAAATATCATCTCTCCGGAAAAACCCAGAGAGATCACACCGCAGCTGATCATTGAAGTGGTAGCCGAACATTACGGTATTTCCGTGGATCAGATGATTTCTAAAAATCGCTCCGCCAGCATTGTGCGACCCAGGCAGATTGCCATGTTCCTTTGCAGACAAATGGTAGATACGCCCTTGGAAGCCATCGGTACCCTTTTGGGAGGCAGAGATCACTCCACCATCGTGCACGGAACGAAAAAGATCGGAAGTGAATATGAGGAAAACCCTACCTTCCGGGCCGAGATCGACTCCATTAAAAAGAAGATCAATCCGAATTAACATTTTGTTAACAACTTTTACATAGGGATCGGGATAAGTGTTTATAATCCATTATTTTTAAATAAATTGGTTCTTTTTTATCCCGGAAACCCACTTTTTTAAAAACAGTTTTTCAAGACATAAAAATTGCTGTAACCGTTGATAATACTTGCTTTTTTCATTTATCAACGAATTCACAGCCCCTAATAATAATAATACATAAATAATAATAGACAGATAGATGGAAAGGAGATTTCATCCAATGAAGATCACTTGTTCACAGAGCGAACTATTAAAAGGCGTCAATATCGTTTCAAAGGCGGTTCCCACCAGAACCACCATGGCGATCTTGGAATGCATTTTGATCGATGCATCCGGTAGTGAGATCAAACTGACTGCCAACGACATGGAGATCGGTATTGAAACCGTTATTGAAGGAAAGATCGATGAAAAAGGAATCATCGCCATAGATGCCAAGTTTTTGGGAGATGTGATCAGAAAATGTCCTGACAGTGATGTCGTTATTGAATGTGATGAAAAGTATCAGACTACCATTACCTGTGAGACCATTCAGGTCAATATCACCGGAAAGCCGGGAGAGGACTTTTCAAATATTCCGGTGATCCCTCGAAATGAGCCTGTGATACTTTCTCAGTTTACATTGAGAGAACTGGTCCGTCAGACCACCTTTACCATCACGGAGTTAAATGCAAATAATAAAGTCATGACAGGTGAGTTGTTTGAGATTACCGGTGATACTTTAAAGGCGGTGGCTTTAGAGCCTGTTCGAATTTCCATCCGTAACATCAAATTAAAGGAAAGCTACCCGGATAAAAAAGTCATCGTTCCCGGAAAGACATTAAATGAAATCTCAAAGATCCTAACCGGCGGAACGGAAGATATGGTGGAGATCTTCTTTACAGAGAACCACATCATCTTCGAATTCGATCAGACGACCGTTGTTTCCAGACTCATAGACGGTGAGTTTTTCGCCATTAACCATATGTTCTCATCGGATTATGAGACGAAGCTTCGTGTCAATAAAAAGAAACTTTTGGAAGCCATCGATCGTTCCACATTATTTATCACCAAGGATTCCGAAAAGAAACCTTTTGTGATGGAGATCGAGGAAAATACTTTAGAGCTTCGTGTAAGTTCTTCTTACGGTCGGATCAAAGAAAGGATCGACGTGGCAAAGGATGGCAAGAATCTAAAGATCAGCTTTAATCCGAAACTGTTCATCGATGCGCTTCGCGTCATCGATGATGAGGAAGTGAGCCTCTACATGGTAAACCATCGTTCTCCCTGCTTTATCAAGGATGAGAACGAAAGCTATATCTATGTGATCTTGCCGGTCAATCTTCAGGATGAGTGATCATGCAGGAAGTAAAGTTAAGAGAAGAGGATGAATTTATCAAGCTGGGCCAGCTTTTAAAAAAGGCGGGTTTGGTTTCATCCGGTGTGGAAGCAAAGGACGTTATCGTAAACGGTGAAGTCTTAGTCAATAAAAAAACGGAAGTGCGTCGGGGCAGAAAACTCTACGACGGCGATGAAGTCACTTTTATGGATGAGACCGTACGGGTGATCAAATGATTATAAAATCCGTAGAACTTTCGAATTTTCGAAATTATGAGAGGTTGAACCTTTCCTTTTCACCTGCCACCAATATCATCTTCGGAGACAACGCCCAGGGAAAGACCAATATATTGGAGGCTTGCTATTTAAGCGGCACCAGTAAATCTCATAAGGGAAGTTTTGACAGAGAGATGATCCGCTTCGGAGAAAGCGAATCACATATCAAGACCATCATAGAAAAAGAAGGTCATGACATCCAGATCGATATTCATCTGAAAAAGAACAAGACAAAGGGGATCGCCATCAATCGGGTGCCCATTCGCAGAGTAAACGAACTCTTCGGTTATTTAAACATCATATTCTTTTCGCCGGAGGATCTAAACATCATCAAAGAAGGTCCCTCCCTGCGCAGAAGATTTATGGATGCGGAGCTTTGTCAGTTGGACAAGATCTATTTAAATAACCTGACCAACTATAATAAGATCCTTAATAACAGAAACAAGCTTCTTAAAGATATCTATTCCAATCCTTCCCTTCGAGGGACTTTGGATGTGTGGGATGAACAGCTTGTAAATTACGGTAAAAAGATCATCAAACGCCGGCGGGAATTTATAGAAGATATCGCCCCGGTGGTTTTGGATATGCATTATAAAATCTCCGGTGAAAGAGAAAAACTGAAGCTGACTTATGAACCGAATACCGAAGATTTTCTTTTTGTGGATGAACTGTTTCAGTCTAAGGACAGGGATTTAAGGAGTGCCACCACCAATGTAGGTCCTCATCGGGACGACCTGAAGTTTTCCATTGATGATGTGGATATCCGAAAATACGGATCCCAGGGACAGCAGCGAACCTGTGCGCTGTCTTTGAAACTTTCGGAGATCAAAGTGGTGGAAGATACCATTCATGATAAACCGGTGCTTTTGTTGGATGACGTTTTGTCGGAATTGGATAGCACCAGGCAGAATTACTTGTTAAACAGTTTATATGATACCCAGACCCTCATCACTTGTACGGGTCTGGATGAATTTGTAAAAAACCGGTTCGCCATCAATAAAGTATTTGAGGTGAAAAAAGGAACCGTCAGCGAAATATCGTAAAAGATATCATATGGAGGAATTATGAGTCAGGAAAACGTACAGCAGGAATACGGCGCAGATCAGATTCAGATATTAGAAGGTCTGGAGGCGGTGCGGAAAAGACCGGGTATGTACATCGGTACCACCAGTCTGCGAGGATTACATCATTTGGTATATGAGATCGTGGATAACGCGGTGGATGAGGCCCTTGCAGGCTTTTGTTCCGAGATCGAAGTCACCGTAAATCCCGACAACTCCGTTACTGTGATCGATAATGGTCGAGGAATACCTACGGGGATCAATCACAAAGCCGGGATCCCGGCAGTGGAAGTGGTATTTACCATCCTTCATGCCGGCGGTAAATTCGGCGGTGGCGGTTACAAGGTATCCGGCGGTCTGCACGGCGTAGGTGCTTCTGTGGTAAATGCGCTTTCCGTATGGCTTTCCGTTGAGATCCGTCGAGAAGGAAAGGTTTATGAGCAGCGCTACGAGCGGGGAAAGACCATGTATCCTCTGCGGGAGATCGGAACCTGTGCGCAGGAAGAAACGGGAACAAAGGTTACATTTTTGCCGGATCCTCTGATCTTTGAAGAGACGGTATTTGACTATAATACCCTAAAGGTCCGTCTGCGGGAGACTGCATTCTTGACTAAGAACCTAAAGATCACCCTTCGGGATGCCAGAGAAGAAGAGGTAAAGGAGCGCACCTTCCACTATGAAGGCGGTATCAAGGAATTCGTTACTTACCTGAACAAGGGAAAAACGGCCCTTTATCCGGAAGTGATCTACTGCGAAGGCACCAAGGACAATGTCTATGTGGAAGTGGCCATGCAGCACAATGATGCATTCAATGACTCTTCCTACAGCTTTGTAAACAACATCATCACGCCGGAAGGCGGTATGCATGTTGCCGGATTCCGTGGTGCACTGACCCGGACCTTTAATGCGTATGCAAAGGACAACAAGATCATCAAAGAAAACGATGAGCCTCTGTCCGGTGACGATATCCGTGAGGGCTTAACAGCCATCATCAGTATCAAGATCGAGGAACCTCAGTTTGAAGGTCAGACAAAGCAGAAGTTAGGAAATACCGAAGCCCGCGGTGCGGTGGATTCCATTGTATCCGAACAGCTGACATACTTTTTGGAGCAGAATCCTTCCGTTGCAAAGATCATCTGTGAAAAGGCCATCCTGGCACAAAGAGCCAGAGAAGCAGCCCGAAAGGCTAGGGATCTGACCAGACGCAAATCTCCCTTGGAGGGGAATTCCCTTCCCGGCAAGCTGGCCGACTGTTCCGACAACGATCCCGAAAAGTGCGAGATCTTCATTGTCGAGGGAGATTCCGCCGGCGGCTCCGCAAAGACAGCCAGAAGCCGTGCCACCCAGGCGATCCTGCCCCTCCGTGGTAAGATCTTAAACGTGGAAAAAGCCAGAGAGGACCGCATCTATGAAAATGCGGAGATCAAAGCCATGATCACGGCCTTTGGAACCGGGATCCATGAGGACTTTGATATCACAAAGCTTCGGTATCATAAGATCATTATCATGACCGATGCCGACGTGGACGGTGCCCATATTGCCACACTGATGCTGACGTTTTTATATCGGTTCATGCCGGAGTTGATCCGTCAGGGATATGTTTATCTGGCAACACCGCCGTTGTACAAACTGGAGAAAAACAAGAAGGTTTGGTACGCCTACAATGATGAGGAATTAAACCGCATTGTCACCGAGGTGGGGCGGGATCAGAACAACAAGATCCAGCGCTACAAAGGTCTGGGTGAGATGGATGCGGAGCAGCTTTGGGAGACCACCATGGATCCTGAAAAGCGCATCTTAAAGCGGGTCAGCATGGATGATCTGGAAGCGTCCGAGATCGATGCCGTGTTCTCCA
>JAIKZU010000034.1 GCA_024681985.1 Lachnospiraceae bacterium
AGGTCTCTCACCAAAAGCACACCTTCTCCGTCTGAAAGACTGTAGAAAGAACTGATATCGAGATCATACGCATCGATCTCATATTCCAACTCCACAGCGGTAGCAAACTCACCCTCTTCATTATCCGTATGATCCACTATGCGGTTCAGAAGTTCCAAAAATGCTTTCTCTGTCAATGCACTTAAAGGCTTTACATCGATCATGGCGTTCTTTTTGGTGTAGTCCTCTTCCAATAGTTCCTGCATCTCGCCACGATACTCCTTGGTCTTTTCACCCTCAAAGGTGTAGCCCAAATGCTTAAAGAACGCTTTTGCAACAGCACTGCCGGCATCTTCTTCGGGAACAAGAAGCTGGCTTTCCTCGATCTTTGCACTGTCCAGGATGGAGTGCATTTTATCCATCAGGGCCGTTCCCACGCCTGCGCGACGATGATCCTCGTCCACAAATATATGGTAAACCTTTGCGTAATAGGTCTTGTCTGTCAAAACTCCGATATAAAAGATCAATATGCCCAGGACATCATCATCTTTACTCACCGCTCCCAAGGAAAAGTAGCCCGGGCGACCGATCCGATATACAACATCCTCCGGTATCATCCCCGCGAACATATCCGTATCATCTGCTGTTACGCTGTAAATATTAATATCCATTTGACATCTCCTTTGTTAGATAGGATCCAGGAAAGGTGATTTATCAGTACAAAACCTTATATAACCTTGATTTTACTAAAAAAGAACTAAAAATACAATGAAAAGGCATATCTGAATATATCATTTTATGTCCACTATTTGTCCGACAAGGATGACTCCGTCTCCTGACGGGCCGCTTCATACAACTTTCTGATGCGTTCCATATCTTCCGGAGAATGATCTTCCTCTTTTAGATACTTCTCTCCGGCTTCCAGCAGTTTCTTATAAGTCAGCCGCAACCAAAAATCTATTTCCTCGGCCTCTTTTTCATCGGTTATGTACCTTCGCTTTTTCTTTAAGGTGTCTATGGAATCCTGGTATCGCAGGATCAGGGAATCCGGCTGTCGGTTTGATCGCACTCTCTCCGGCATCATCCCTTCGATCAGGGTGCGGGCGTCTTTCAGCCTCTCCCCTGCAGCAGACACATTTTTCATTGTCTTTCTCATATATGGTTTCCTCTTACAGATTGATGATCCTGCTCTGGTCGAGATAGGCTTCCGTCATTTCCGCCCAGGGATATGCACTCATGTATTCTCCCCTGTAGGAACGGATCACTTCCTCATCCCCCTCTAAAAACCGGTACATATCACAGCTGACTTTTTCGGGAAGGATCCTAAGGGTTCCTCCCTTCATCTCCAGAACATCACTGACTCCGGCTTCTTCCAGCGTCTGCTTCATGCTGCGTACCACCACGTCAAACTGCTTTTGCATCCTTCGGTCGTACTCCTCATCCTCCCACATGGCGCTGAAGGCTTCCGATCGGGTCACTCCCGCGCCTTGTCGATCTACCAGATAGGCCAAGAGCTCCTTTGCTCTCGACCGGGCAAACACGATAAGTTCTCCATCCACAAACAGATCAAAATTCCCAAAAGTACGAAAACGGATATGGTCCTCCACGGGCTTTAAGTGTGTGGTGGCATATTCCAATTCTGCCACCAGCCGCCTCTTTTCAAGTGGCTTTAGAATAAACCCGGATACGTGGATATATAAAGCCCCCAACGCATCTTTTGCATCCTCTGCCAAAAGGATCAGCGCCGTTTCCGGATGTTCCTTTTTTATCTTTTTATACAGATCCATCCCGAAAGACGTATCGGCGATGAGTATCTCCGGCGCATTCTTTTTCAAAGAAGCTAACAGCTCCTTCCCATCGGAGGCACAGTATACTTCATCGATATAAGGCTTCTCTTCACAGATCTTTACCGTCTTTTTTAATACCGAACTGTCGGCATCCGCACACAATACTCTCATATCAAAGTTCCTTTTCTGACGAACATCGAAGAACTGCAGGGTTTACGGATATACTAATCATATACAAAGTTAATCCGAAAATCCATACCCACATAAGATGCTTTATAATCTCCCGTTGTTTTGCTGGGATTCTTTCTTTGGAAGTGGTAGAATATGAAATCGTAAAGTCAGTTTTGTTTTTCGAGGAAAGGAACATCATGGCATACGATACAGAAATCCAGCAAAGGATGACGGCGATCCGTGAAGGAAAAGAAAATCGCAGTCCCGGACAGTTGAAGAGAACCCGGGAATTCCTTCGTCTTGTTAAAACTACTGAGGATCCCTATCTCTTGGGATTTGCCTATTACTATCTGGCAGACATCTGTTTTTTAAAGGGCAGATCCGGCCGGGAATA
>JAIKZU010000054.1 GCA_024681985.1 Lachnospiraceae bacterium
TTTATCTTCCATTTCCTGACGTTCAATTTCTTCCATATGGTCATAGCCCAAAAGATGCAGCATACTGTGGGCGATCAAAAAAGCATATTCTCTCTTTTCCGAATGACCGTATTCCTTTGCCTGAGAACGGACGCGACTCACACAGATCACAATATCCCCCAGCAGGATATCCTCTGTATCGGGATCCAACATATCGTCCCGAATCTCCAATTCGGAAAAATCTTTTACACCTTCCAACTCCAGCATAGGAAAGGACAAAACATCCGTAACCGCATCTTTATCCCTGAACTCTTTGTTTAACTTTTGTATTTCTTCTTCGGAAACCAAAGTCAGAGAAACTTCTACATCATTTGTAAACCCTTCATAGGATAGCACCGCCTGTATGACCTCTTTCGCCACCTCCTTTGGATCGAAATCAAAGGACAAGGGTTCTTCGCAACTATATTCCAGTGTCACTTTAAGTCCTCCTTTATAATGAGACAATCCCGGATCTTCAAGAACTGATTCATGGTCAGATTGGAGTGATCATACATTCCGCTTTCCGAAAAACCGTTTAAGGTCTGATAGATCAGCATTTCCTGGTTCCAAGAACTATCCATCTGTTCTCCTAGGGCTTCCATCTTTGTTACGATGGCATCCACAATCTGTACGATGGCGGATTCCGGTGTGGAAGGTTTTTTATCAATCCCCTTGTACTCGGAAATGATACGGATCACATCGGCAGGAAGACAGTACTTCTGCGCGATGGATACACCGTTATCGATAATGGGTTCTCCCTCCATGATGCCGACGTGATAGTACAATCCGGCACAGGCACAAAGCTGTTCATTGACACCGATCTCCTTTGCGCAAGATCTGGACAGTTCGGAAACCTTTTTTCCGTGACTGAACTCTCCGGCGGAAAAATGCTTAAGATCTATCGCGAGAGAATAGTCATAATCGCAAAACACATCGTAAGCCACTGCTTCTTCCCTGCGATCCCAGACAATGAGGATCCCAAAGCCGAAATACACAACAAAGGTAATGATGCAGGCTGTGATGAAACTGTACAGGATCGCATTTTCCGTGATCTTTCCTGCGCCGAAATCAAAGAAAATAACAGGGATCAAAAACTGTACCAAAAAGATCAGAACGTAATAAATGCCGTTTTTTTCTTCGTGTTTTTCTTTTAAGTAATTGGCAAAGAGCACACCGAATATGGACAGGATACAATAACAATAGAGCACGAAGCTGGTTTTGCCACAGATAAAGCAGAGCAAAAGATCCATAAACAGGCAACACGCCAAAGACAACATACCGTCACTGACTGCCACAAATAAAAATGCCACAAAGATGATGGGTCCAAAATAATCCGGCAGATAGGAACATAAGATCACGAGCCCCCAACCGGCGGTGGTGATGATGAACAGATTCCGATAGGTGGTGGAATTGTAGGTGAACTTGCCGATCTTTCGCTGTTGTAACAATGCCAGGATGAATACGATCCAAAAGGATGCAAACAAAGTTACCAGACAAAGTGCCTGATCCAACAACAGTTTTTTCCCGTAGGAAAGCAAAAATACACTGATCACGGAGACAATGAACATGCCGGCAACAAAGAAGAACCTTTTGGGCGAGATCTTTTTTTCTTCAACGCTCATTTTCGATTCCTCTTGTTCTTTTGCTTTTGTTCATAGTCCTCATATGCATTGACGATCTTTTGTACCAGCGGGTGTCGGACCACATCCGCTCCCGTCAGACGACAGATCTTGATATCCTCCACCTTTGCCAAAACCTTCATGGCAACGTCCAAGCCGGAAACAGCATCCTTCGGCAGATCCTTTTGGGTGGCATCTCCTGTGATCACCGCCTTGGAGCCGAATCCGATCCTGGTTAAAAACATCTTCATCTGCGCCGGCGTGGTGTTCTGCGCCTCATCCAAAATGATAAACGCATTGTCCAGGGTACGGCCTCGCATATAGGCCAAAGGCGCGACTTCAATCAGTCCCTTTTCCATATTCTTTTGAAAACTGTCCGCACCCATGATCTGGTAAAGGGCATCGTATAATGGTCTCAGATATGGATCCACCTTGCTTTGGAGATCACCGGGCAAAAATCCCAGTTTTTCTCCGGCTTCGATGGCAGGGCGGGTTAAAATGATCCGGTTTACTTCTCCCGTCATAAAGGCCGTGATGGCCATAGCCATGGCCAGATAAGTCTTTCCGGTACCGGCAGGGCCGATACCGAACACGATCATCTGTTTACGGATGGCATCCACATACTCCTTTTGTCCAATGGTCTTTGGCTTAACCGGTTTTCCGGATACGGTATGACAGATACAATCCTCATCGATCTTTACCATGGGATGATCCTTTAGGTTTTCTTTTAAAGATAGAGCATACCGAACGTTTTGTTCCGTGATCCGGTTTTTTCTCCTGGAAAGGGAATATAACTCGTTGATCACGTTTTGCGCAGCCGAAACCGAAGATTCTTCTCCGATGATCTTTACGGAATCTCCCCGGTTCACCACGGATACGGAAAGGGAATTCTCTATAACCTTTACGTTATAGTCAAATTCTCCGAATATATTTTCCAGATGATCAGCCGGAATGTTTAACAAAATCTCTTTTTCCAATCCAAACTCCTACTTAATTATTTCCAAGACCATGGGGATCTTTTCGGGACAGCTATCCGAAAACTCACAGGATTCCAAAATCTCTTTTTCTGCCAAACGGACCTTTTCTTCGTCATTTCCGTATATCACAGCGATCTTCTCTCCAATTTTTACGGGATCCGCCACTTTCTTTAACAGCCGCACCCCAACGGAAAGGTCGATATCATCTTCTTTCTTGGCTCTTCCACCACCAAGTACCACGGATGCATGTCCGATGCGCTCCGCATTGATATGAGACAGATATCCTTCATTTGTGCTTTTCACCTTTTGTACGAAGGATACTTTCTGTAAAGAATCAATGTGTTCCACATCCGAGCGATGCCCGCCCTGGGCTTCGATAAAACAGCAGAACTTCTCATAGGCACTGCCGTCCGAAATGGTATTTTTAAGTTTATCCTCAGCTTCCTTTGCATCCTGGGCGGCACCGGCCATCATAAGCATCTGTGTCCCCAGAGCAAAAACCACTTCCATCAGGTCTTTTGGCCCTCTTCCCTGCAGGGATTCCACGGCCTCCATCACTTCCAATATGTTTCCGACACAGTTTCCCAGAGGTTCATCCATATTGGTCAAAAGCGCCACCGTCTGTTTATTGGCACGTTTACCGATATCCACCATGGTTTCGGCCAATTTTTGGGCGTCCTTAATGGTCTTCATAAAGGCTCCGCTTCCCACCTTAACATCCAGACAGATGCCGTCGGCACCGGAGGCCAGTTTTTTACTCATAATGGAACTGGCAATGAGAGAAATCTCATCCACACAGGCCGTTGCATCCCGAAGGGCATAGATCTTTTTGTCGGCAGGTGCCAGATTTTTCGTCTGCCCCGCTACAGCGATCTTATAACGGTTCACGTTTTGGATGAATTCTTCTTCACTGATGGAAGTCTGAAATCCGGGAAATGCCTCTAATTTATCAATGGTGCCCCCTGTATGTCCCAGTCCTCTTCCGGACATCTTCGTCATTGGAATGCCCAAGGATGCGATCATGGGAGCTAAAACCAGCGTCACCTTATCTCCCACTCCCCCTGTGGAATGTTTATCCACTTTCACTCCGGAGATGGCGGAAAGGTCCATCACATCACCGGAATCTCTCATCAACATGGTGAGGGTAAAGGTTTCTTTTTCATTCAGACCGTTGAAATAAACCGCCATCAAGAAAGCCGACATCTGGTAATCCGGTACGGATCCATCGGTAAAGCCATTGACGATGAAGCGCAGTTCCTCTTCGTCCAGAACACCTTTTCTTTTTTTCTTTTCGATCAGGTCGTACATCCGATACATGGGAAATACCTCTCACTTATGATATGGTTCTTTATGCATGATCCGAAAACCCCGATAGATCTGCTCCAGTAAAATAACCCGCATCAGCTGGTGGGGAAAGGTCATATCGGAAAAGCTTAGGCGATGATCCCCTCTTTTTTTTACCTCATCAGAAAGGCCGAGGGACCCGCCGATCACATAGCAGATATGACTCTGACGATCATTACAGTTCGCCTCTATCAGTTTGGAAAAGCCGACAGAGTCCGTCTTTTTCCCGTCAATGTCCAGGATATAGACAAAAGCATTCTCCGGGATCTTATTTAAGAGCCGCTGTCCCTCCAAAGTCAGGACTGCTTCTTTTTCTGCCAAAGAAGGGTTTTCCTTTGTCTTTTCATCCGCCACTTCCAGGATCGAAAGATTTGCATACTTGGAAAGTCGCTTTTCATATTCAGCTATAGCGTCTCTGTAAAAAGACTCTTTAATTTTACCAACACATAAAACCGTGATCTTTATCATGGCAGATAGATATAATTCGCTTTCAATACATCGGAAGACATATCGTGTGTGCTGACGGCGATCACCGTCAGGATATTGTTGCCTTCCGGAACCAGGATCGGTCCCGTGTACCGGGCAGAATTCACTGTGGGGACGGTATCGTCCCAGGTGTAATAGATCCGATCCGTTTCGTTTGCGGGAGTAATGGTGATAAAGGTTTCCTGGGTCATCTTTCCTCCCGAAGGAGACAACGTCGGCGTGGAAGGTGCTTCATAGGAGATCTCATAAGTCTCGGAAATAACGGCCGAAAGCTTTCCAGTGTTTTGATCCTTGCTCACTGCCGAAAGAATCGTGGTACCCTGTTTGGAAAGATGGACTCCCTCTTCATAAAGGGTTCCGTTATGTTCACTGGGGGCAGTTCCGTCTGTAGTGTAATAAATGGCATCTCCCTCATCACAGGACATCTCCACCGTTACATCATCCGCATAAGCACCGCCGGGAACAGAAAAACTTGGCGGAGCGATACGATAGGTGTCCAAAAACTCCTGTTGTTCTTTCGTTTTTACAATAGCACTTAAGGTATCGATCTCCGCACTGTCATTATTGTTATTCAACATAAGGACCAGTGCCTGAAATGCCTCTAAATTGGTTTCGTCCAAAAGGAGCACATGACCGTAAGTATTCTTTGCTTCTTCAAAATAACCCGCAGCATTCTGCGCGTTACCCAAAGACAAAAGCACCTGGATATCATCTCCTGTTTCATCCAGAACGCGGGTATAGTAGGAAATTGCTTTTCCGTACTCCTGGCTATAAAAAGCATCATTCCCTTTTTTCAAAAAATAGGAAGGGGAATTATAATACCGCATGGAAAAGAATACCGCTAAAATGATCGCAAATACCAGGGCGGTGGATGCGAAAAATCCAACCGCCGAGATATTGGTACTGCGCTTCTTTTGCTCTTTTTTTTGTTCCTTTTTTACAGGCTCCTTGTTTTTGTCGCTCAACAGTTCCGGAAGTACTTCGTCTTCCAACAGATTGTAATCCGGGACCACCTGTATGGCATTACCGCAATGATTGCAGAACAAAGAGCCTTCTTCAATTTCCGTATCACAAAAAGGACACTTCATCGCTTACTCCAATATTAAAACAATCCAGTGATCTTTCCGTCGCTGTCTACGTTGATATTGTATGCTGCCGGCTGTTTCGGAAGTCCCGGCATGGTCATGATGGCGCCCAGCACACAGACCACAAATCCTGCACCTGCCGAAGGATATACCTCCCGAACGCTGATGTTATAATTCGTGGGTCTCCCCAGTTTTTTCGCATCATCCGAAAGTGAGTATTGGGTTTTGGCCATACATACCGGGCAGTTTGACATTCCCAGTTTTTCCAAGCGATCCAGTTCCCGAAGGGCTGCCGGAGAATAATCCACTCCGTCTGCACCGTAGATTTCCTTTGCCACTGTCTCCACTTTTTCTTTTAAAGACATGGTATCTGGATAGAGCACCTTGAAATCGGAAGGCTTGTTCTCCAAAACATCCAGCACTTTATTGGCCAAAGCGATACCGCCCTCTCCGCCTTTTTCCCAAACCTCGGAAAGTGCGAAGTCACAGCCTCGTTCTTCACAGAAAGTTCTGACATAGTCCGTCTCCGCCTGTGTATCCGTAACAAAAGAGTTTAAGGTCACTACGATAGGTACATTGTATTTCTGCAGATTTTCGATATGCTTTTCCAGATTGACGATACCCTTTTTCAAAGCATCCAGGTTTTCTTTGGAAAGTTCATCCTTCGGCACACCGCCGTTATATTTTAATGCACGGACCGTAGCAACCAAAACCACGGCATCCGGTTTCAATCCGGACATACGACATTTAATATCAAAGAATTTCTCCGCTCCTAAATCTGCGCCGAAACCTGCCTCCGTCACCACGATATCCGCCAGCTTTAAGGCCGCCTTGGTGGCCCGGACCGAATTGCATCCGTGGGCGATATTGGCAAAAGGACCGCCGTGGATGATGGCAGGGGTATGTTCAAGTGTCTGGATCATATTGGGTAAAAAGGCATCCTTTAAAAGCGCGAGCATGGAACCCACGGCTTTTAAATCCTTTGCGGTAACGGGATTTCCGTCAAAATCATAAGCTACGATGATCTTGCCCAAACGGTCCCGCAGATCCTCCAGATCGGAAGCCAGGCAAAAGATGGCCATGATCTCGGAAGCCACGGTGATCACGAAATGATCCTCCCGGACCATACCGTCTGCCTTGGCACCCAGTCCTACGACTACGTTTCTTAAGGCACGATCATTCATATCCTCGCAACGTTTCCAAACCACGGCCCGGGGATCGATCCGCAGTTCGTTACCTTGCTGAATGTGGTTATCTAACAGTGCGGCCAAAAGATTGTTGGCTGATGTGATGGCATGAAAATCACCGGTAAAATGAAGGTTTAGATCTTCCATGGGCACCACCTGAGCATATCCGCCACCGGCGGCACCACCCTTGATACCGAAACAAGGTCCCAAGGAAGGCTCACGTAAAGCCAAAACAGCTTTTTTATTCAGCTTTCCAAAGGCTTGTCCCAGTCCCACGGAAGTAGTGGTCTTTCCCTCTCCGGCAGGAGTAGGATTAATTGCAGTCACCAGTACCAGCTTTCCGTCGGGATTCCCCTGGGTTCTTTTTAATAGATCCTCGGATAGCTTTGCTTTGTACTTGCCATACAGTTCCAAATCGTCGTCTGTTAATCCAAGCTGTTTTGCCACCTCGACGATAGGCAGCATTTTTGCCTCCTGTGAAATCTCGATATCACTCTTCATTTTTCTTCTCCCTCGCTTTTTTTATATACTTGAAACCATTTCGTCAAATTCGGAAATGGTCAAAAGTACCCTTCTGGGTTTTGTCCCCTCTTCGGGGCCTACCACACCGGCCTCTTCCAACTGATCCATGATCCTGGCCGCCCGGTTGAAACCGATCTTAAAGTTTCTCTGCAGCATGCCGATGGATCCCTTTTCTTTTTCAATGATCAGTCTGCCTGCATCCGCGAAATAACTGTCTCTCTCATCCCCCTCTTCCGCAGCGGAACCGGCTGCAGAATCGGTAGGCAGGGCATTTTCGATCTGGTTTTGCACATCAGTATTGTATAAACTCTCCGCATCGTAATGGGATTTGATATATTCCGTTACATTGGCCACTTCCTTATCGGATACAAAGGCACCCTGTACACGTAGCGGCTTGGTGAATCCCTGGGGATAATAGAGCATATCGCCTTTTCCCAAAAGCTTTTCCGCTCCGTTCATATCCAAAATGGTACGGGAGTCCACACCGCTGGTAACCGCAAAGGCGATCCGGGAAGGCATATTCGCCTTAATAAGTCCCGTGATGACATTGACGGAAGGCCGCTGGGTGGCGATAATCAAATGGATTCCGGCGGCTCTGGCCAGCTGTGCCAGCCGACAGATGGCTTCTTCCACTTCCTTGGAGGAGACCATCATCAGATCCGCCAGCTCGTCTACGATCACCACGATCTGTGGCATCTTTTCCGCAGCTACCTGATCGCCATTGGAAATGGTCATAAATCCGTCTTTGATCTTTGCATTATAGCCTGCCATATCCCGCACACCGGCATTGGCAAATAACTGATAACGATCCGTCATCTCTTTTACTGCCCAATGAAGAGCACCTGCCGCCTTTTTGGGATCCGTCACCACAGGGATCAACAAATGAGGAATACCGTTGTATACGGATAGTTCCACCACCTTCGGATCGATCATGATGAGTTTCACCTCATCCGGAGCCGCTTTGTAAAGGATGCTCATGATGATGGTGTTGATACATACGGATTTACCGGATCCTGTGGATCCTGCGATCAACAGATGGGGCATCTTGGCAATATCGGATATGATCACATTTCCACTGATGTCGCGCCCCGCCGCAAAAGCGATCTTGGATGTGGTACTCTTAAACTCTTCGGATTCCATTAGCTCCCGAATAGAAACCATCACGGTCTCCTTGTTGGGGATCTCGATACCCACCGCGGACTTACCGGGAATGGGGGCTTCGATACGGATATCTTCCGCTGCCAGATTCAGTTTGATATCATCTGCCAGATTGGTGATGCGGGACACCTTTACCCCCATCTCCGGCTGTAACTCAAACCTGGTCACGGCAGGGCCGCAGCTCACATCCGTCACCGATACCTTTACACCGAAATTGATCAGTGTACTCTCTAGCTTTTCCGCCGTTTCCTGTAAAGATGCTTTTGTATTCTTTCCGGCAGGTTTTACCGGTTTATTAAGCAGGTTTACAGGCGGGAATTTATAGTCTTTCTGGTGGTTTGTCTTTGAAACCGTCACTTCCACATCTGACGGTTCCGCAGTCTTTTTATCCGCCATCGTCTCTGCTTCTTTTGTTTTCGTCGTCTCAAATACATCCGAAGCAGGAATCTCTTCCACAACCGGCTCCATAATCACCGGTTTTACTTCTTCCACCAGTTTCTCCTCTACAGGTAAAGGCTTGTTTTCTGCCGGTGGATCCATCGAAACGGGTTTGTCCTCTATACCCACAGACAAAAGACTTTGCGAGGAAGATCCGGAACTTAATTCCACGCGATTGACGTTGTCAACTTCGGAAGCGCCGTAAATATTGATATTCATCTCGCTCATATCGTCCGTAACTTTTGCGGATTCGTCGGAAACTCTGGTGTCAAAGGTCACGCCCCGGGCAGGACGTTCCTTACGAGGTTTATCTTTAAGCTGCGCTGCTTCCTTCCTTGCCTGTTCCTTCTTCGCAGAAAGCTGTTCTTTCCTTTGCATCCGCTCCACTTCTTTTTCTTTGCGTCGCATCTGCGACTTCACCCGATGATGTCTGTTCTTGTTGGACAAAAAGCGAAATGCGGATCTTTCCGTGATCAGTACCAAAAGGATGATGCAGGCGATGACATTGATGACATAAGCACCGATAAGTCCAAACCCCTTTACCAGTAAAAAGGCGATTATCCCCCCAAAGAATCCCCCTCCGGTCTTGGCCTCAAACCCATAGGTATAGGCCATGGAGGGCGTAACTACATTTTCACCCCGAAGGATCAGTTCGATCAGCGCAGATACAAAGAAAAACAGTAACACTGCGGAGATCACCTTTGCCCGGGCGATCTGATTCTGTTGGTTGGATACCAAAAAGAAGGTGATGGCCAAAAGAACAAAGGGAAATATATAGGAAAGTATGCCAAAAAGGCCGAAAAAGAATCGACCGATATTATTTCCTACCACACCTCCGAATCCCAAATCACTGATAAACAAAAGTATGCTGATGGCCAGCGCACTCCACAGGACAACATCTGCCGAGATGGGACTTTTCTGTCGGATCTCAAGGGTCCGATCTGTTTTCTGTGACCGATTTCTCTGTTGACCCGTAGCAGACTTACTTTTTGCAGTGCCGCCGGTCTTTGTCTGATTGGATTTTGTATTTCTGGATTTTGTTGCCGTACCTTTGGCTGCCATGTCCATCCGATCCTTATCTGATTTCTTTTCTTTTACGCACTTTACCGAAAAACATCTTATCACAAATCCGCCGGAAAGTCATCATCAAAACACAAAATATTGTATTTTGGCAAAGATGCATCAACTATATGTGCGAAAAAATGGGGTTGCCCAAAGGCAACCCCAAAAAATTAAAATCCGATGAGATATTTATACAATCCCTCGTATTGGAACTTGGATGCGGACCAGGAATAATCTTTGTTCATTCCCCTTTCCACCATCTTGTTCCACTGCGCTTTCTTTACGAAGTAGATATACTTGGAATAATTAATGGTATTTAATAGCTCATCAGCGTTGTAATTCGTAAAGGAGAATCCGTCTCCCGTATGCTCATATTCGTTATAAGCCACCACCGTGTCCTTTAATCCACCAGTCTCCCTGACAATGGGCACCGTGCCATATCTAAAGGAGATCAGCTGCGTCAGACCGCATGGTTCAAACCGGGACGGCATCAGGAAGGAATCCGCTGCCGCATAGAGCTTTCTGGCCAGATCATCGGAATAACAGATGTTCGCAGATACCCGATCCGGATATTTCCATGCATAATGACGGAACATATTCTCATAGCGGGATTCGCCGGTACCGATGACCACCAGCTGGGTATGTTCGTCTACGATGCCTTCCATGCAATAATTGATCAGATCCAGGCCCTTTTGATCCGTCAGACGGCTTACAAGACCGATCATATATTTCTTCGGATCCACGCACAGATCCAATTCTTCCTGTAGGCGAAGCTTGTTGGCCTTCTTTTCCTTGCGGAAATTGGAAACGTCATAATTATTGTATATCTTCGGATCTTTGGCCGGATCGTATTCGTCATAATCGATGCCGTTGATGATACCCTGCATGTCGAAGTGACGTGATCCCAAAAGGCCGTCCAATCCCTCTCCGTAATACGGAGTCTGGATCTCGTCCGCATAGGTGGCACTGACGGTAGTGATATAGTCCGCATATACCAGACCACCCTTTAACATATTTCCGGCTTTGTTGCACTCTAACTTATCCGGCGTGAACAGATCCATAGGCAAGCCCGACAATCCCTGCAAGGTCTTTACATCCCAGATCCCCTGGAACTTAAGATTATGAATCGTCATAATGGACTTCATCCCCCAGAAGAAGGGATTTGCCTGAAACTCTGTCTTTAGATATACCGGGATCAATCCCGTCTGCCAGTCATGGCAATGGATCAGATCCGGTTTGAAATCGATGAGGGGTAACATGGAGAGCACAGCTTTATCGAAATAGGTAAACTTCTCCATATCATATCTGGTATCTCCGTAAGGATAAAAGCATTCGAAATATTCCAGGTTGTCTATGAAATAATAGGTCACTCCCTGAAATTCGTACTTCATGACACCGCAATACTTTTCACCGATGTAGGGCCCCATCCCCAGGTTAAAGCTGGTCACAAATTCAAAATTGTCACGGTACTGCGGAGGAATGCAGGTGTAGTTGGGCAGGACCACCCGAATATCCCAGTCCTCTTTAAAGAATTCCTTGGGCAAAGCGCCTACAACATCTGCCAGGCCGCCGGTCTTTACAAAGGGTACACACTCACTGGCTGCAAACAGGATCTTTCTCATTATTCCTTCTCCCAATCTTAAGTAAGCTTTCTTGTTGCAATACAAACGATATCAAATGATCGTCGTCACGTTATTCGTCCCAGTTATGATAAACCTCCTGGACATCGTCATCTTCGTCCAAAAGGTCCAAGATACGATTGATAAAAGTAATGTCTTCTTCCGATTCCAATGTCACGTAATTCTGCGGTATCATGGTCACTTCCGCATCGGCCATGGGGATGTTTTCCTTTTCCAAAGCTGCATAGACTGCAGAAAAATCCTCCGGCGCCGTAAGGACTTCATAGGAATCCTCTTCCTCGGAGAAATCCTCCGCCCCCGCATCTAAAGCCATCATCATCAGATCGTCCGCATCCATGGAACAGTCTTCCTTTGCGATGATGATCTGTCCCTTTTCATCGAACATATAGGAAACACAGCCCTGGGTACCGATACTGCCGTGTCCTTTTGTAAAACAGTTTCTGACATTGGCTGCCGTCCGGTTCTTATTATCCGTTAAAGCCTTTACAATGATGGCGGTTCCGCTGGGGCCGTATCCCTCGTATGTAACGGACTCATAGTTAACGCTCCCCAGGTCGCCGGCAGCTTTTTTGATGCCACGCTCGATAGTATCGTTAGGCATGTTGTTGGATTTCGCTTTAGCAATGACATCCCGGAGCTTGCTGTTGTTCTCCGGATCTGCTCCACCCTCTTTCACCGCAACTGCGATCTCACGTCCGATGATGGTAAAGATCTTTCCTTTGGCGGCATCATTCTTTTCTTTCTTGTGCTTGATATTCGCGAATTTTGAATGTCCTGACATGATAAAACTCCTTTAATATTAATCGTCCATTAGTGTATCATTTTTAAGGCCTATATTCAAGAATCGGCCACATCCTCTCCCGGTAGGTTTTCGGGGGTGAGTTTTGTTACCGAAACATCGGAAATGATGCGATTTTTCACATCCAAAACATCAAAACGACAACCACCGAATTCGATGGAGAATCTGGCACCGTCCTCCGGCACATTGCCGTACTGATCCGTCAAAAATCCGTTTAAAGTCTCGAATTCACAATCCTTTAGATCGATCCCCAAGGTATTTATCACTTCCTCCATAGGAGTGGAACCCTGCATTCGGAAATGATCCTTATGGATCTGGGTCACCATATCTTTTTCTTCGTCATGTTCATCCTGGATATTTCCAACAATCTCCTCGAGAATATCTTCCATGGTCACCAGTCCCGAAGTCTGTCCGTACTCATCCACCACGATGATCAGATGATTTTTGGAAAGCTGCATCTGGGTAAACAACGTATGGATCCCATGGGTTTCCGGCACAAACTCCGGCTCGTTCATCAACTCTTTAAAATCTTTGATCTTTTTGTGATAGAGATCACTCCGGTCGGAATATTTTAAGACCTCTTTCATGTGGATGATACCAATGATCTCATCCAGATCATTCATATATACCGGAATTCGTGAAAAATGGTTCTCATTGAAAAACCGGATAGCTTCTTTAAAATCCGTTTCTCCGTCCAGCGCTACCATGTTTTTTCGATTGACCATGATATCCTTGGCGATCTTGTCATCAAACGCAAAGATATTCTGGATCATGACAGCTTCGGAAGCCTTAAAAACGCCCTGCTCATGTCCTTCATGAATGAGATCGATCACGTCCTCCTGTGTCACATCATCCAGGTCTTTGCCGGTGTCCACTCCCATCATAGAAGAGATCAAAACCGCAAGACCGGTGGCCGTCATGGCAAGAGGCGCCGTCACTGCCTCCAACATACGGTAAAACCGGCAGAACTTTATAAACTTGGCCTTGGGGCTGACAAAGGACAGATAATAAGGCATCAGGATACCAATGCCCAGATAGAGGACCAGAAGGAAAAAACTTAAGATCACAAAAATGCCTATTTTTGCCATATCGGAAGCTGGCAAAAGAGGATTTATGAAAAGCCAGATCCGAAAGGTGCAAAATAAAAGGATCCATACCCCCAGAACGGTACCCGTAAAAAAGGTTCGCTTGTCCCGAAGATAATCGTCCGTATAGATATCATAAAATTTCTTTGTGTTCTCTTCTTCAGAAAAATCCGTATCATTTAGTTCATCCAGTGCAAAATGCACCGTTGCGGATATGATCTGTACCGCAAACACAATGATCATCAGTAAGCCGCATATGCCGGGCTCCATAAAACAATTCACCTCCGTTACGTGGTCTGTTCCACCGATGTATAACCTTTGACTTCTATGAGTTTTCCGTCCCGATAATATTCTCTGGGGATACGCATACCCAGGTCGCAGACAAATTCATAATTGAAACGGCCGGAAAGATCCCCCAGTTCCTCTAAAGTGATCTCATGCTCCCCGTCCCTACCGATCAAAATGACTTCATCCGTTACCGCTACATCATGGATGTCTGTTACATCCACCATAAACTGATCCATGCAGACTCGTCCCAGAATGGGGGCTTTTTCCCCATGGATCAATACATATCCCTTATTGGAGAGTCCTCTGCAATATCCGTCCGCATATCCAACGGGAATAGTAGCTACCCGGGTAGTCTTTGCCAACGTATTGGTGCCGCCGTAACTGATACTGCGCCCTGCTTCTAAAGTCTTTACATGAACCACATGAGAATACAAAGAAAGTGCAGGCTTTAAATCTATATCGTGACGCACCTCAGGGGACGGCCATAGGCCGTAGAGGATGATCCCCGCTCTTACCAGATCCAAAGATGCCTTCGGATACTCCAATATGGCTGCGGAGTTGGCACAATGCTTCAGGTCGAAACTGACCCCTCGTTCTTCGCATAGGCCGATCATTTTATTAAACAGATCGAACTGGTGATCCGTATAGGATTTGTCTTCTTCGTCGGATCGGGCAAAATGTGTGAATATGCCAGCCATATGCAATCCGGGTAGTTCGCTGATCTTTTTTATGGTATCCGCTTCATCCGGCGTTACCTGAAAGCCGATGCGGCTCATACCCGTATCGATCTTAATGTGACAGGAAACGGTCTTTTTAAGAGAAACGGCCAATTTTGAATACTTTTCTGCCGTATGAAGATCAAATATGGTCGGCATGATATCCCTGCGGATGATCTCCTGATAGGTGTCTTCAAACGTATATCCCAGGATCAAGATGGGTTTTTTGATCCCCTGCTCCCTGAGTTCAAAAGCCTCTTCCGCCGTAGCTACGGCATATCCCCAAAGGATATCCAGATCCTCTAAAGCTCCGGCTATGGGACCGGATCCATGGCCGTAACCGTCCGCTTTGATCACTGCCATGATCTTTGTTACATCTCGTAATCGTTTTGACATTTCCTTTATGTTCCAAAGAACAGCGTCCAAATCCACCTTGGCATAAACGCGATTATTCTTCATGTTTGGCTACCTCGTGTGCATATATTTATGGGATATAACTTTACACATTATACTCCACTTACTCGAAAAATGATTATGAATTATTATACCAAAAATCAAATATCGGTTGTCGAAAATGTCCGCCACAATTAAATAATTCCAATTTTCGCACATTTATGGTAAAATTATAAAAGTTTTACGAAAACAAGCAAAGGAGATAGACTATGGGTTTAGTTAAAACGAATGATAATTGTGTCGGTTGCAACAGATGCATCAGTGCATGTCCTTCTTTGGGTGCAAATGTAGCCATAGAACAGGAACGAGGAAATATCATTGAAGTTGACCCTGTAAAGTGTATTGCTTGCGGAGCCTGCATCGATGCCTGTGAACATAATGCACGTGAATATGAAGATGACGTGGAACAATTCATGGAAGACCTGAAAAAAGGCGAAAAGATCTCCGTGCTCATCGCTCCTGCCTTTTTGGCAAATTATCCCAACGAATATGAAAAATATCTGGGTATGTTGAAAAAACTGGGGGTAAACCGTTTCATCAGCATTTCCTTTGGTGCGGATATATGTACCTGGGGATATATCAAATATATCACAGAGAGAAATTTCTATGGTGGCATCTCCCAGCCCTGCCCCGCTGTGGTGGGATACATAGAGCGCCACCTGCCCGAGCTTCTACCTAAGCTCATGCCGGTACAAAGTCCTATGATGTGTGGCGCCATCTATGTGAAAAAATATATGAAGGTACCGGATAAACTGGCGTTCATCAGTCCCTGTATCGCAAAGAAGAATGAGATCGATGACCCCAACAACAAGGGCGTTATTTCTTACAACCTTACATTTTCACATCTGGTGAAATACTTAAAGGATAATCCTGTCAGCGGATATCAGCCCTATACGGACGAGATCGAATACGGCTTGGGTTCCATCTATCCCATGCCCGGTGGCTTAAAAGAAAACGTTTACTGGCTTTTGGGTGAGGATGCCATGGTCCGCCAGATGGAAGGCGAGCACCATATGTACGAATACTTGGAACGCAACAAAGACAAGATCAAGAGTACCAAGTTTCCTTACCTGTTCATAGATGCGTTAAACTGCACCAGCGGATGTTTATACGGTCCCGGTACGGAATCCAGGAAGACCATGGATGAAAACACTTTCATCAGCATTCAAAAGATCAAAGCCGACAGCAAGAACGATACCAAAAAGAACCCTTGGAGCAGGAAACTGACTCCCGCCAAACGTCTTGCGGAATTGAATAAACAGTTTGCTTCCCTTGACTTAAATGATTTTGTCCGGAAATATACGGATCGCAGTGCGGAGTGCAAATACAAAGAGCCTACTGCCGCCGAACTCGAGAAGGTCTATGAAAACATGCACAAAGACACCGCAGCCAAACGATCCATTAACTGCGGGTGCTGCGGATACAGCACCTGTGAGGAAATGGCAAAGGCCATCTATAATGGAGTCAACCACAAGCACAACTGTGTGCATTATATCAAGGATCGGGCCTACGAAGAAAAAGACCGCGTCATGGCCTTAAACGATGAAGTACAGCAGACCAAAGAAGAGATGCATGAAAAGATCGCGGAACTCTCCGAAGGCATCAAAGAAAACTTCCGGAATCTTACCCAGTCTGTCAGCGAGATTGAAAGTACCAGTTCCGAAAATACCAAGCAGACCACCGGTATCTATGATGCAATGGCAGAAGTGGACAGCTTCGGTGAGAACTTAAAAAATGTACTCTCCACCATTCAGGAATATCTGGAAAAGCTGGATGAAAACAATGCGGACGTAATCGCAATTTCTTCCCAGACAAATCTGTTAGCATTAAATGCCAGCATCGAAGCTGCCCGTGCGGGTGAGGCCGGCAAGGGCTTTGCGGTAGTTGCGGATCAGATCAAGATCCTTGCAGAGAATTCTAAGACCACTGCAGATGACAGCAACAAGAATAACAACGACATCAAAGAGACCATCGAAATGCTTACGGAAGAAACCGAAAAGCTATCCGGTATCGTGGAAGAAGTCAATAAACGTGCCGAAAACCTGGTGGCGGCCGCTGAGGAAACTACTGCTTCCATCGGAAATATGCGTTCCATTACGGAAGAGGTTAAAGATTCCCTGTCACAGATACTTCAGGAATAAGTAAAACGAAATCATATGCAGCAAAGGTGAGCATCACATAACCATGATGTTCACCTTTTTTTATCTCTCATCAAGTATTGAAAAATAATATACCGGCGTTATAATGAGTTTAACACAATTAGATCGAGCAAAATGCAAAGGAGAACACAGATCATATGGAATATCGTTTAAACAGAAAAGGGGAAAAGATCTCTGTCTTAGGTTATGGCTGTATGCGTTTTACCACAAAAGCAGGATCCATCGATTTGGATAAGGCCGAATCCGAGATCATGGAAGCCATCAAAAACGGAGTCAACTACTTCGATACCGCTTATGTTTATTCCGGCAGCGAAGTCGCCTTAGGAGAAATCCTGCATCGCAACAATGTACGGAAAGACATACAGATCGCTACGAAGCTTCCGCAGTATTTAGTCAGCAGTCGAAGCGCTTTAGACCGTTATTTTGACGAAGAATTAAAACGACTGCAGACAGATTATGTGGACTACTATCTCATGCATCATATGACGGCAAAGACACAATGGGATAAACTGGTCCGTCTGGGTGTCATCGAGTGGATCGCAGAAAAGAAAGCCAACGGCAGCATCAAAAACATCGGTTTTTCCTATCACGGGAATACCGAAGACTTTATCGGGATCTTAGATGCTTATGACTGGGATTTTTGCCAGATCCAGTACAATTATGTGGACGAGCATACCCAGGCCGGTCGGGCCGGACTGGAACATGCCGAAGAAAAAGGCATCCCCGTCGTGATCATGGAACCTTTACGGGGCGGCAAACTGGTGAATCTCCTTCCCGAAAAAGCCAAAACAGCCATTAAAAACTATGAAAAAGGCTATTCTCCGGCGGAGCTGGGACTTCGCTGGCTATGGAATCAACCGGGGGTAACCTGTGTACTTTCGGGAATGAATTCCCTGGATATGGTACGGGAAAATTGCCGCATTGCTTCCGACGCCAAAGCCAATTCCTTTACGGATGAAGATTTTAAGCTGGTGGAGCAGGTAAAGGAAGCTATTTCGGAAACGGAACTTGTGGGATGTACCGGCTGCCGGTATTGCATGCCCTGTCCCAAAGGCGTAGACATACCTGCACTCTTCCGTTGCTACAATATGACCACCCTTGACAGTAAACGGGAGGCTAGATTTGAATATGCCCAAACCGTAGGATTAAAGGATGAGCCGGGATTTGCCACCCAATGTATCGAATGCGGAAAATGCGAAGCCCACTGTCCCCAGAGTATTCCCATCCGGGAAAAGATCAAAGAGGCGGATCGTGTGGTACGTCCCATTCCCTATCGGATCGGCATCAATGTGGTTCGTAAATTCATGTTGCGGAAGTAAATAAATTAGGGATTTCCGTAACCAGATCCCCGGCAATCAGGGAGGCACTCCCCAACTTTTCTTTTGCCAGATCACCGCACTTCCCATGGAGATATACTCCCAAGGGAGCTGCTACAGAGGCTTTGGTCCCGGTGGCAATTAGCCCCGCGATGATGCCGGAAAGCACATCTCCGCTTCCGGCAGTGGCCATGCCCTGATTCCCCGAGAGATTGATATAGCTTTGCATATAAGGGACTGCCGTCACCGTCACCGCATCCTTTAATGCGAGTATCACGTCATTTTCACGGGAAAACTCTTCTGCCGTCTGAAACAGGTTCTGCTTTATATAGGAAACCGGCTGATCCGTTAGCCGGGACATCTCTCCCAAATGCGGTGTAAGCACCAGATCCATGTGGGGTCTTTTTAGCAAAGAAATGTCCTTGGACAAAAGATTCAACCCATCCGCATCCACCACCATCGGCATCTGGGCATGCTCCATCGCGAAGGTAAGGATCTTTTTCTGCAACGTCCCTGTTCCCAGTCCCGGGCCGATTAAAACCACATCTGCCCAATCCAGTTCGTCTTTTAATGATGACTCATCAAATCTCTCTTCGTAGGTGGAAAGCAATGCCTCCGGCAGGAGGGTCTGTAAAATCACTCTGTTACACTCCGGAGAATAGATCTTTACCAGACCGGCTCCCATGCGATAGACCGCCCGGGCACTAAGTGCTGCAGCACCTGCCATATTTTTGCTGCCGGCGATGACCAATACCTTTCCGTAGCTTCCCTTATGACTATCGGCTTTTCTCTTTGGTAATAATTCGAAAATATCCTGCTCTTCCAATGCCAGATATCCGGGCTTTTTATTTTGAAATGCCCGCTCGGAAATACCGATATCACACAGGATCACTTTTCCGCAGTACCCGCGTCCGGGAAAGAGCAGCTGTCCGGTCTTATAAAAGGCAAAGGTCACAGTCACATCCGCGTGGAAGGCTGTACCCAACACACTGCCGTCGTCGGAGGATATGCCACTTGGAATATCCACAGCGACCTTATATCCCTTCATACGGTTAAGGTCCTCGATGAGCAGGGCATACTCTCCTTCCACCTCCCGGGAAAGACCCGTTCCGAAGATGGCATCTATCAAAATATCACAGTCTTTTAAGACTGTGACATCATCTGTGACAGGCACGCTGTATGCATCTGCCATTTTCTTTTGTTCCGTTTCATCCTTGGAAAACTTTGAAGGATCACAGGCATAATACAAATAAACAGCATAGCCCTGATCATACAGCTGTCGTCCCACTGCGATACCGTCTGCCCCGTTATTCCCCGGGCCGCAGACGATCCCGACTTTTGTTTCCGTAGGAAAATGGTCACTTACGTAACCGGATACAGCCAGTGCCGCTTTTTCCATCAAAACAAGGGAAGGCACATGAAACTCGTTGATGACTGTCTGATCCGCGCTTTTCATTTCTTTGGCGTTTAATACATGAAGCATAGGGATATCCTTTTAAGATTCTTTTTTTACATCAAAGTTTGTCGTGCGATCTTTATTGGCTTCTTTTTCTTCTTTTATTTTTACCCCTTCGGGTACTTCTTCTTTCTTTTCCGGAATGGTAATAGATTCATCCAGTTTCACATCAAAGAGCTGCATCACATCTTTTCCGAATATGTCATGCAAATAGGCATAGATCTCTTTGTTATTGATCTCCCGATTCTGTTTTTTAATGATGTTTTTCTTTAGTTCGATGCGGATATTGGTGATCCATTCCGTGATCTCCGACGCCTCATGAGAGTTGATCCGCAGCCGTTCATAACAGAAATTCATGGTAGCCAGCATCAGTTCGTCATTAACTTCCTTTAGCTGCTTCGGGATCTCCATGAGTTCGTCTTCATCGGCATCCATCTTTGCATTGGTCTCATCCAAAAGGCGTTTATTATCCTTCAGATTCTTTTCGCTCTGGGTGGTTGCCGCCTGCGCGTCCGCTCCCTCCATATTCTGAACGATGCCGTTCATAAGATCCTGCTTGATCTTTTTTAGGTTTTTAAGTTCCTGATTCAAATGTCCCTGGCGAAGGAGGATCTCTTTTTCTTTTACTTCCAGATCCTTCACGTTCTGCGGTTTTCCGCTGATGGCAAACAGACGGTGCCATTTCTGATCCAATACCAGCGTAGGGATACGATTAGCTTTTAATGCACTTTCAAACTGTTTTTCGTCCATTAGATATCCTCAAAGAAAATACATCAGAAAAGAAATACAGTACTTATTTGTTCTTTTGCGCAATGCTGTAAGATAACTGCATCAGATAATCGGACAAATGCACATTCTCCACCACTACATCGCCGGGCAATTCCAGATCCACATGGGCAAAATTCCAGATGGCCGTAATGCCCAGATCCACCAGTTCATTCGCTACGGAAACCGCATTTTCTTTTGGCAATGTAAGGGCGGCGATGTCCACCTGATGATCCTTTAAAAAATCCTTCAGTTCATCCATATGCATTACCTTGATGCCGCCTACTTCACTTCCGATCTTTTTGGGATCGATATCAAAAAGGCCGATCATGCGAAAGGCCAGCTTTTCAAACTTCACATAGTTTGCGATGGCATGTCCCAGATTACCGGTACCGATCAGTATCACATTATGGATCTCCTCCAAACCCAGGATCTTGCCGATCTCATCATGAAGATACTGCACGTTATAGCCGTAACCCTGCTGTCCAAAGCCTCCGAAATTGTTCAGATCCTGACGGATCTGAGATGCGGTAACATGCATGATATTGGATAGTTCGTTAGATGATATACGCTCTACATCAGACTGTAACAGTTCATCCAGATAACGATAATACCTGGGCATACGACGGATCACAGCCTGTGAAATCTCTCTCTCCATTCTTTCATCCTCACGTCAAAATATCACCATTACGCAAAATATAGCACAATGGCAAACTCATTTTTCATCAATTGATTCAATTAAAGTATAAGGATTCTTTCATGGATTGTCAAATTATTAACAGAGATTCCCACTTTTCATAACAGTCATCCAATTGCGCTTTTAAGGCATTCTGCTCCGCTGTCAGTTCGTTTAGTTTGGCGGAATTTTTGGCCACCTCTTCATCCAAAAACATCGCATCAATGGCAGCGATCTTCTGTTCTAATTCCTCGATCTTTGCCTCAGTCTTTTTAATGTCACTCTCATTTTTCTTTTTTTGGGCCGCTTCCCGTTTTTGTTCTTCCCAGTCTTTTTTGCTCTGGCTCTTATCTTCCTCGATCGATGCTTCCGACGTTTCCGATGCTGTAAAAAAGGCTTCTTTTTTCTTTTCCATATAGTAATCGTAATTACCAAGGTAAGAAAACAGGCTATTGCCTTTCAATTCCAGGATCCGATGGGCCACGCGATTGATAAAATAGCGGTCATGGGAAACAAATAGAACCGTTCCCGTATATACGCTAAGAGCCGCTTCCAAAATATCCTTTGAAGTCATGTCCAAATGATTGGTAGGCTCATCTAAGATCAAAAGATTCGCACCGGAGAGCATCAGTTTCGCCAGGCTCACCCTGCCCCGCTCACCACCGGATAAGGCAGATATCTTCTTATAGGCATCTTCGCCGGTGAACAAAAAAGCCGCCAGTACATTTCGGATCTTTGTTTCCGTAAGGGACGGATAGGCATCGGAAAGCTCTTCGAACAGAGTTTTTTCACCGGAAAGTTCCTGCTGTTCCTGGTCATAATACGCGATCTTTACATTGGCTCCAAAGTTATACGTTCCACCATCTGCCGGGATCTTGTTGTTTAGGATCTTTAGGATGGTGGTCTTTCCCGTTCCGTTGTCACCGATCAGCGCAACGTGCTCTCCCCGCTGCAGCTGGAAAGAAAGATCGCTAAACAGGCTTTGGCCGTCAAATGTTTTTTTTAGATCCTGCACCGAAAGCACATCCTTACCGCTTTTTTCATCCGGTTCCAGGGACATGTTCATAGCCGCATCATCTGCCACGGGCTTATCCAGCACATCCATCTTGTCCAGCAGCTTTTCTCTGGAACGAGCGCGTTTTACGGATTTTTCCCGATTGAACTGCTTCAGTTTGTCGATGACTTCCTTTTGATGCTCGATCTGCTTCTTCTGGTTCTCATATTCTCGTTGTCTGGTCAAAAGGATCTCTCTCTTTTGCCGCACATACGCCGTATAGTTACCCTTGTAGGCATGGGCGGTTTTTTGGTCCATATCCACAATGGAATCTGCGATATGATCCAAGAAATACCGGTCATGGGCAACGATCAAAACTGCCCCTTTATAGGCCGACAAAAATCCCTCCAACCACTCTATGGCAGAAAGATCCAAATGGTTGATGGGCTCGTCCAATATCAAAAGATCCGGTTTCTTTAATAATAGTCCCGCCAGATTGACACGGGTCTTTTGCCCGCCGGAGAGATCTTTAAAATGCTTTGCAAACTCCTCTTCCGTAAAGCCTAAACCTTTTAAGACTCCGGTGACCTCACTGCGATACGTAGTCCCGCCCATCAGTTCAAAAACCCGGCTTTTTTCCTGGTACAGGTTTAAAAAGTCCTCCATCTTCGATGCATCTATGGTTTTTAACTTTTCTTCCATTTGGCGGAGTTCTTTCTCCGCATCCATGATCTTTGCATTGGAATGCAGCACATGATCATAGATATTTTCATCAAAAGCTACATTCTGGTATTGCGCCAGATAACCGACAGTCGCATCTTTTTGCAATATAACAGAGCCCTCCCCGGGGGAGAGCTCGCCAACGATCAGTTTTAATAGGGTGGTCTTGCCGCAACCGTTGTTTCCTACGATGGCCACCTTTTCCTGCTCCCGCACGAAAAAGGAAACCTCTTGAAACAACACTTCGTCGCCAAATGCCACCGACAGATTCTGGCAGGACAGGATCATATATAAACTCCGTTCTTTATCTTTTAAGCATAAAACTTATCAAGTTCTTCTTTAATGGCCAGGATGAAATCTTCGCTGTTTAATACTTTAGGATCAGGCATGCTTGTGATCCGTGCCAGATCTCCCGTCATCTTTCCGGATTCAATGGTAGAAATGCATGCTTCTTCCAGATGATCCGCAAAGGTGGAAAGATCTGAAAGACCGTCCAGCTCGCCACGTTTTCTTAATGCACCGCTCCAGGCAAAAATGGTGGCCACGGAGTTGGTGGAGGTTTCCTCTCCCTTTAGGTGCTTGTAATAATGCCGCTGTACGGTTCCATGTGCCGCCTCGTATTCAAAGTATCCATCGGGAGATACTAAAACAGAGGTCATCATTGCCAGTGAACCAAAGGCAGATGAAAGCATATCGCTCATCACGTCACCGTCATAGTTTTTGCAGGCCCAGATAAAACCACCTTCGGACTTCATTACCCGTGCCACTGCATCATCGATCAGGGTATAGAAATAAGTAATGCCGGCCTTATCAAACTTCTCTTTGTATTCCGCATCGAATATCTCCTGAAAGATATCCTTAAAGGTGTGATCATATTTTTTGGAAATGGTATCCTTTGTGGCAAACCACAGATCCTGCTTAACATCCAAAGCAAACGCAAAGCAGCTTCTGGCAAAGCTTTCAATGGAAGCATTTAAGTTATGCTGTCCCTGGATCACACCGGCTTGTGAAAACTCATGGATCAGTTCCCTCTCTTCGGTTCCGTCCGGTTTTGTGTAAACCAGTTCCACTTTGCCGGGACCGGGGATCTTCATCTCCGTCGACTTATACACATCACCGTAGGCATGTCGCGCTATGGTAATGGGCTTTTTCCAGTTTTTCACACAGGGTTCGATCCCTTTTACGATGATGGGAGCCCGAAATACAGTACCGTCCAATATGGCACGGATGGTCCCGTTGGGAGATTTCCACATCTCCTTTAAGTCGTACTCTTCCATTCTGGCAGCATTGGGAGTGATGGTAGCGCACTTTACAGCCACCTTATACTTTTTGGTGGCATTCGCCGCATCCACGGTAATCTGATCATCGGTGCGATTTCTGGACTCCAGCCCCAGATCATAGTACTCGGATTTCAAATCCACAAAAGGCAGGATCAAATGATCCTTGATCATCTGCCACAGGATCCTGGTCATCTCATCCCCGTCCATTTCAACCAGGGGAGTCGTCATCTGTATCTTGTTCATAAAACCATCCTTTACCTATTTTGCAACAATGTTTACGATACGTCCGGGTACGTAGATCTCTTTTACGATCTGTTTACCCTCCAGCTTGTCCGAAATCTCTTCCTTTGCTTTCGCGATCACAGCATCCTTCGCTTCGTCTTTTTCGATGTTTAAGGTTGCCTTTACTTTTCCGTTGATCTGAATAGCGATCTCCACGGTGGAAGTCTCGGTCTTTTTCGGATCGAATTCGGGCCATTTCTGCTCAAAGATGTACCCCTCGCCACCGATGCGTTCCCAGATCTCCTCTGTCACATGAGGTGCCACTGGATTTAATAATAAAAGCAATGTCTGATACTCTGCTCTGGTAACTGAGTTCTTTTTATAGAAATCATTGATCAAAGACATCATAGCTGCGATGCCCGTATTAAACTTTAAGTTTTCAAAGTCGTTGGAAACCTTTGCGATGGTCTGGTGCATTACCGTCTCCAAGTCGGCGGAATAAGCATCGTCATCCGTCATGATCTCCTGCAGTTTCCAAACACGCTCTAAAAATCTGCGGCATCCCTTTACGCCGTCTTCCGACCAGGAAGCAGCCAGATCAAAGGCTCCGATAAACATCTCGTAGGTCCGCAGGGTATCCGCGCCGTAATCTCTGACGATATCATCGGGATTTACCACGTTTCCTCTGGACTTGGACATCTTTTCTCCGTTCTCCCCCAGGATCATCCCGTGAGAGGTCCGTTTCTGATAGGGTTCCGGCGTGTTGACAACACCCTGATCATACAGGAATTTATGCCAGAATCTGGAATAGAGAAGATGCAGCGTGGTGTGTTCCATACCGCCGTTGTACCAGTCTACCGGCATCCAGTATTTCAAAGCTTCTTTGCTGGCCAGCTCTTTTTTGTTGTTGGGATCCGTATAACGCAGGAAATACCAGGAAGATCCGGCCCACTGGGGCATGGTATCCGTCTCCCGCTTGGCAGGACCGCCACAGCAGGGACAGGTGGTATTTACCCAGTCTGTCATAGCTGCTAAGGGAGATTCTCCGTTATCCGTAGGCTCGTAGCTGTCCACTTCCGGGAGTAACAGAGGCAGATCCTCTTCCTTTAAACCTACATAACCGCATTTCTCACAATGAACAACGGGAATGGGCTCTCCCCAATATCTCTGACGGGAGAAAACCCAGTCACGGAGCTTGTAATTTACCTTTGCATGGCCGATCTTTTTATCCTCCAAAAAGGAGATCATCTTTTCCTTAGCATCATTTACGGATAAGCCGTTGATAAAATCGGAATTGATCAGGATCCCGGTCTCCACATCTGTAAATGCAGCTTCGTTTACGTCCACTTCCTCTCCGTCTTTTGCCACCACCTGGATAATGGGAAGGTCAAACTTCTTTGCAAACTCCCAGTCTCTGGTGTCATGGGCCGGTACCGCCATGATGGCACCGGTTCCGTAACTCATGAGTACGTAGTCGGATACCCAGATGGGGATCTCCTTACCGTTTACGGGGTTAATTGCTACCAGGCCCTTTACTTCCACACCGGTCTTATCCTTTGCCAGCTCGCTTCTTTCAAAATCGGATTTCTTGGAAGCCTCCTCCCGATAGGAAAGGATGGCATCATAATTGGTGATCTTGTCGCTGTACTTATCCAGATAAGGATGCTCGGGAGATACCACCATATAGGTAGCACCAAACAAAGTATCACATCTGGTGGTATAGACCGTAAGCACATCGGAGGTATCTTTGATGGCAAAATCCACCTCTGCTCCGGTGGACCGTCCGATCCAGTTTTTCTGCTGTACCTTAACCCGCTCGATATAATCAACGGTATCCAGGCCCTCAATGAGCTTGTCAGCATACTCCGTAATCTTTAACATCCACTCGCTTTTTACTTTGCGGACCACAGGAGAACCGCAGCGCTCGCAAACGCCGTTAACCACTTCTTCATTTGCCAGACCTACTTTACAGGATGTACACCAGTTGATGGGCATTTCCTTTTTGTATGCCAGGCCCTCATTGAAAAGCTTTAAAAAGATCCACTGGGTCCAGTGATAATAATCCGGATCCGTGGTATTGACCTCTCTGTCCCAGTCGAAAGAATAGCCCAGGGACTGCAGCTGCTCTTTAAAACGGGATACATTCTTTTTCGTAACGTCCTTCGGATGTATGTGGTTTGCGATGGCATAGTTTTCCGTAGGCAGGCCGAAGGCATCCCAACCCATGGGATACAGCACGTTATACCCCTGCATTCTCCTCTTTCGGGCAACGATATCCAACGCGGTATAGGGACGGGGATGTCCCACATGAAGTCCCTGTCCGGAAGGATAAGGGAATTCCACCAACGCATAAAACTTCGGTTTGGAATAATCGTCAGATGCCGCAAAGGGCTTCTTCTCAGCCCAGATATCCTGCCACTTTTTTTCAACTACATGATGATTGTATGCCTGTGCCATATTTCATCCTCCAAATCAGCCTTCGCATATTTATTCACAAAGCGTATTTTATTGCCAAAAAACAACAATAAAATATTATCACAAGAGGCGGTTTTGTCAAGAAAAAGGGCAATCCCACCGCCCTTTGCAAGCGGTATGGACTGCCCTTAAAAATAGATACTCTCAAACGGTCATAAACCGTATCGTTCACTAAACTTCTTCGTCGTTTTCAAGTTTGCTCTTTCTGCGCTCGATCTCCGCATCCATCACATCCTGCGGTGTCTGCTGATACTTTAAGAAGCTGTAGGAAAAGGTTCCGGCACCACCGGTCAGGGAACGAAGGGTGGTCCCATATCCGTATAACTCCGCATCCGGGATCTCGGCTACGATCTCCTGCTTACCGCCTTCTACGGGGTTCATGCCCATTACTTTAGCACGGCGCTTGTTCAGATCGCCCATGGCATCTCCGGTATTCTCATCCGGCACCAATACGTGGATCTCGGAAATGGGCTCTAAAAGAACGGGCTTCGCTTCCAAGATTCCCTTCTTCAAAGCCTGGATGGCAGCGGTCTTAAATGCCATTTCGGAAGAGTCCACCGCATGGTAAGATCCGTCGTACAGATTGGCCTTGATACCCACCACCGGATAAGCTGCCAGAGGGCCGCTCTTTACGCCTTCTTCAATACCCTTTTCCACTGCGGGGAAATAGTTCTTGGGAACTGCGCCACCCACAACGGTCTGAGAGAACTCATAGGATTTTTCCATATCCGCTGACGGCTCGAAGGTCATCTTAACGTGACCGTACTGTCCATGACCGCCGGACTGCTTTTTATATTTGTATTCCACATCGCTCTTTGCGCGAATGGTCTCTCTATATGCAACCTTCGGCTTGCAAAGCTCGATCTCAACCTTATACTTCTCCTGAAGCATATCGGCTACGATCTCCAGATGCTGTTCACTGATACCGTACACCAGTGTCTGGTGGTTCTCACCGTCATTAACCACCTTTAAGGTAAGGTCTTCCTGGGCGATCTTTGCCAATGCAGCAGAAGCCTTCTCCTCTTCTCCTTTTTTCTTTACCTTATAGCGAAGGCAGGTATAAGGAGTCGGGATCTCCGTACGGATATATACGATGGGATTGGCCTTTGTGGAAAGGGAATCCGTGGTGGTGACTTTATTCAGCTTACTGAGGGCACCGATATCTCCGGCGTGCAATTCCTTAACTTCTTCTGCTTTAGATCCGCAAAGCACGTAGATCTTTCCGATCTTTTCCTCTGCATCTTTATGGTGATTAAACATCACATCATCGGTCTTTAATACACCGGAATTCACCTTAATAAGAGAATACTTTCCTACGAAAGGATCCACGATAGTCTTAAATACGTAGGCTGACTTCGGTTTGGAGAAGTCGTAGTCCGCTTCAAATACTTCATTGCTCTTTGCATTGATTCCTGCGCATTTCAAACGATCCGGTCCGGGCAGATATTTAACGATATCCACCATCAGGGTAAACATGCCACGGTTGGTAAGGTTGGATCCCATCAGTACGGGAACGATAGAACCATCTGCCACATTTACACGAAGAGCCTGACGGATCTCATCATCGGAAAACTCCTCGCCGCCGAAATAGCGATCCATGAATTCCTCGGAGGTCTCCGCAACGGATTCCATTAATGCTTCTCTGCATACTTCGAGGTTTTCTTTGGAATAATCCGGAACATCCATCGTCTCGGGTTTACCCTCTCCGTTCCATCTCTTTGCGCGCTGCTGGATGACATTTACATATCCCACAAACTCGCCGTTCTCTCTCACCGGCAGATGGAAGGGAGCGATCTTCTTTCCGTATAACTCCTGCAGATCCAAAACCACCTGCTTGAAGCTGGCTTCATCAATATCCATCTCGGTAACGAAGACCATACGAGGCAAATGATACTTTTCACACAGTTCCCATGCACGCTTGGTGCCGGTCTCCACGCCGTTCTTTCCGGATACTACGATAATGGCGGAATCGGCGGCGGAAACTGCTTCTTCTACCTCCCCCACAAAATCAATGGATCCCGGCGCATCCAGGATATTGATCTTGCAATCCTCCCATTCAATGGGTATCAGCGATGTCTTAATGGACATCTTACGTTTGATCTCCTGGGAATCATAGTCGCTGATGGTATTCCCATCCTCGATCCGGCCGGCACGATTCGTGATCTTTGCCAGATAGGCCATGGACTCCACAAGAGATGTCTTACCGGCGCCACCATGGCCCAGTAATACAACGTTTCTGATTTTGTCTGTTGTAAAAACCTTCATGAATTGTTCCCCCAATCTATATTTTTTACAAATACATTAATATTTTACTTCTCATCAGTCCTAAAAACAATGATAAGTTTTCAAATCAAAATTGCCCTGGAACCTAAAATCATATACAATAAGACGAGTCATTTAAAGTACGAAATATATTGCATTTTATCAATACAAACGGAGGAAATATCATGAATATCCGTACAGCCGGTTTTATCGGCCTCGGTTTGATCGGGGGATCCATCGCAAAGGCCATCCGCCAAGTCTATCCCGATATCAAGATCATCGCCCATGCATCCCATACATCCACCCTGGAAGAAGCCTATGACGCAGGTGTCATTACAAATAATACCCCTCTTCCTCTTTCGGAATTTGCAAATACGGACGTTTTGTTTCTGTGCTCTCCCGTTAAGGTCAATCTGGACTATATGAGCCAGCTGGCACCCCTTTTAAAGGATGACTGCATCATAACGGATGTGGGCAGCGTCAAAGGAGATATTCATAAACATGCCCATGCTTTATCTATCACAAATCAGTTTATCGGCGGACATCCCATGACCGGATCGGAAAAAATCGGTTTTTCCAATTCCGATCCCTCCCTTTTGGAAAACGCCTATTATATCCTGACAAAAGACGAGCATACGGACCAAAAGCTTTATGAGGAGTTTTCCCGGTTCATCTCCTCCCTTGGTCCTCTGGTGATGGCACTGTCTCCCGAAGAACATGACTTCGCCACAGCAGCCATCTCCCACCTGCCCCATGTCATCAGCGCATCGTTAGTCAACGTAGTAAAAAACAATGACGAAAACTCCGTATTAAAGACCATAGCCGCCGGAGGCTTTAAGGACATCACCCGTATTTCCTCATCATCACCCGTCATGTGGCAGAATATCTGCATGGAGAACAAGGAGGAGATCCTAAAGCTCATCGACCTCTACAAACAGGAGTTAGAGCATTTTACCGAAGCAATCTCCAAGGGAAACGAGGCAGAACTGATCGAGCAGTTTTCTTCTGCAAAAAACTATCGCGACTCCCTACGGATCCGAAAGTCTTCCTTACTCCCTCGCACTTTTGAATGCTTCGTGGACATCCCGGATGTCACCGGTGTCATTGCTAAAGTGGCTACGCTTTTGGCTAAATACGATATCTCTATCCAAAACATCGGCATCGTCAACAACCGGGAATATGCAAACGGTGCGCTGCATATCGAATTCAAGACAGAGACCGATCTTTTAAAAGCCGAAACCTGTCTTAAGAAAAACGGATTTAAAACGTTTCCCAAACAGTAGCTTTTGTTCGAAAAGAAAGGCGATACGCTCATGTCTCAAAATACAGTGATTCGAAAAAAGAATGCTCTAAAAGGTGAGATCACGGTTCCGGGAGATAAATCCATCTCCCATCGAGCCATCATGTTTGGTGCCTTAGCCCAGGGGATGACCGAGATTGACGGTTTTTTGGAGGGGGCCGACTGTCTCTCCACCATATCCTGTTTTAAAAAAATGGGGGTGGATATTCAGCGGGATGGATCCAAGGTAAAGGTATATGGCAGCGGACTTCACGGTCTTAAAAAGCCATCGGATACCCTGGATGTGGGAAACAGTGGTACCACTACCCGTCTCATCAGCGGCATCCTGGCAGGACAATCCTTTGTTTCCACACTGAACGGAGATGCCTCTATCCAAAAAAGGCCAATGAAACGGATCATGGATCCCCTTCGCAAAATGGGAGCGGATATCACTTCCATCCATCAAAATGACTGCGCACCACTACGCATTGCCCCTGCATCCACCGGGCTTCATGGGATCGACTACATCTCTCCCGTGGCCTCCGCACAGGTAAAATCCTGCGTGCTCTTGGCCGGCCTCTATGCATCGGGAAAAACTTCCGTAACGGAACCCCTGCTTTCCCGTAATCATACTGAGCTGATGCTTTCCGCCTTCGGAGCAGACATTCATAGTATTGGTTTGAAAACCACTATTTCCCCGGATCCGATACTACACGCACAAAAAATCCTGGTACCGGGAGATATCTCTTCGGCCGCTTACTTTATAGCAGCAGCTCTGATCACAGAAAACAGCCAACTGTTGATCAAAAACGTAAACATCAACCCCACCCGTGCCGGTATCCTGAAGGTAGCCGAAGCCATGGGGGGTAACATCACCTATGAAAACAAACGCATCATCTCCAACGAAGAAGTAGCCGATCTGTACGTGCGGTCATCTGCTTTGCACGGAACAAATATCAGTGGCGAGATCATCCCGACTCTCATTGATGAGATCCCGGTGATCGCCATAATGGCAGCCTACGCCTCCGGCAAAACTACGATCGCGGATGCAGCGGAACTGAAAGTAAAAGAATCCGACCGTATCACGGTAGTAACGGAAAACCTGAAAGATATGGGCTGCGATATCACACCCACAGAAGACGGTATGATCATCAACGGCGGATCGCCTCTTCACGGAGCTGTCATCTCCACCCATATGGATCACCGGATCGCCATGGCCTTCGCTGTGGCAGGTTTAAATGCAAATGGAGAGACATCCTTTGACGATGCTACAGTGGTAGATATCTCTTACCCCCATTTTTTTAATACCTTATCATCTCTATGAAGCTAACGAGGGTAGCGTTATCGTTTTTATACATTTAATTGGATACACTGAGTTCATAGATCACAAGATGGTGTTCGATAACAGAGCCAAATACTCGACAAGTAAGCACTCCGTTAGGAAACAGTATTCCTAACGGCTCATAAGTATCTTTGGTCATATCTGCAAACTGTACTCCGTTGGTGATCTGAATGGTTCCTGTGTTCCCGATGGTATAGGCGGGATCCAACATGATCAGTTCGTTTTTATTTGAAGTGTTTTTCAAATAAATATCATCGAATACATGTAATCCGGTAGATTCCACCACCGGTGTGGCCTGAAAAAAATAATTTGTAGTGCGCCTGGCATAACCGGATCCGTTGGTCTTCATATAAGTGACGCCTTTGTTATACCCGATCTGTTCTCCTTCGGATTTACCCTGCGACTTTCCGGCTGCAAATCCGGCATCATACCCCTCTCTACTCTTTTTATCCGCAATCTCATCAATGCTCTGTGAGATCTCCTCGATGGTAGTGGGAGCATCATCTTCCGAAAGATAATCCTTTGTCTTTTCCCGCAATATAGAAATACCGTTATGGATGGAATCGGCATATACTAAAAACGGTACCAGAGGTGCTTTATCTTCCACATCCTCACTCCGCAAATCGGCAACCGTGAATCCATTTGTCAGCAACGACGTCGCCAATGTACATTTTCCGTTACTGACTGACCGAAAAACCGATTGAATATCTTCGTCTGTTTGCCTTTCATGCGTCATGATCTCATCAATTTTTTGATGAAGTAATTCGTCCCTTTGGGATGATAACCTACTTTCGTCACTTTGCGCAGACTCTAAAACCTCCAATTTATCACTGAGTTCCTGCAGTCCTGTTTTATTCTGCTCCTGTATTTGACTCAGTGAATCATTTGTCCTATCCTGCATCTTTTCCAATGAATCACTTGTTTGCTTTTGCATCTGTTCAAAGGATGCGTTGGATTGCTCCTGCATCCGATCTAAGGTTTCGTTTGTTTTGTTCTGCTCTAAAAACAGCAAAGACTGGGCTTCGGTTTTATCCTGTACATCTTCCAGTGCATTTAAGATTTCTTCATACTTAGCTTTGTCCTGTACCGACATGCTGTTCCATATGGTTTTAAACTCTTTTACGGATGCACTGTATGTCTTGGTGATAGCTTCCAAATCCTGACCGATGGCAGATACTTTTTCATCCACATCCGATACTTTCCCCTCATCCATCTCTGTGAGTAGATTGGTGATCTCATTTTGCGTCTCGTAGATATCCGTCTGCAGGGTTTCCAGATTGGTGGTCTCATGATTG
>JAIKZU010000091.1 GCA_024681985.1 Lachnospiraceae bacterium
TATAAAGGAACGGATATCCCTGTGGATGCGGATGCAGCACCCATCATAGAAAACTTAGGAGAGCCCAAGAGCTATTTCGAATCTCCCAGCTGTGCAGCCCAGGGCATCGGCAAACTCTACTCCTACGGCGATTTCGAGATCGAGACCTATCCCGATGGCGACACAGACAGGGTTCTTTATGTCCTCCTAAAGAGCGATGCGGTACAGACTGCCGAGGGCGCAAGCCTGGCGAGCACCCGGGAGGATGTCATCGCTGCCTACGGTGAACCCACAGAGGAAAAGACCGGAGCGATGATCTATCAAAAAGGGGATATGAAATTGAAATTCCTGTTTAATGATTCCGGCATGGTCTCTATCGAATACGACAGCCCGAAAAACTAAAGGAGGGACGTGGCAGACCGAGGAAGACGGTTCCGGAGCCGGGCAAAAGAATAATAATTAAAAAAAGACGTGGGAAATTGTCAAAAAATTAGTGCAATCCCGCGTCTTTTTTTGTATAATTAAGGATACGAACTAAATAAACGCCCACTTGGTTTAGAGCGCGCGTACAAAGACAGTTGTGCTGCGCCGGAAAGGACGTTCCTATGAGCAAAAAAGAACAGAAGCAGAAAAAGGCAAACACTACGAAACCTGCAAAGAAGACCGGCGGCCTCGGCATTCGGGAGCAGATGCTCTTGAAGCTTTTGCCTGCGGTTTTGGCGGCTATGATCATTTTGACAGTGGTCAGTGCCACAAACAGCAAGAACATCATCAATGATCAGATCCAGGAGACCATGTCTGCATCCCTGGAATCCAACAGTGCAAAGATCGACGCAAACTTAAACGAAGTTCGGCAGCAGGCCATCAACCTGGCTCGGGAAGTGGCCACCTATTATCAGACGACTTCCATGGACGACTTTGGAAAGAGTTTCCAGACTGCCATAAAGGATTCTTCTTTGATCAACGGTGCCGGTATCTGGTTTGAGCCCTATGCCTACAGTCCCGACGAGCAGTACATGGGACCTTATTGGTATAAGGACGGCGATCAGTTCGTGGAGACCTATGATTACAGTAATGCAGAGTACGATTACTTCAGCCAGGAGTATTATACCAATGCGGCGGCTATGTCTCCCGGGACGGCCAGTGTGACGGATCCCTATTATGATCCCACCTCCGATACGGTCATGGCTACCTGTTCCGCCCCCATCTACACGGCCAGCGGGAAGTATTTAGGCTGTGTGACTTGTGATATCGTGTTGGATACCATCGAGGAGGTCGTTTCCTCCATTCAGGTAGGAACGAATGGAAAAGCTATGTTGGTGGACTCCACCGGTATCTTTGTTTCCTGCGAGGACAAGGAAAAGGTTTCGGGAGCTGCAAATATTACGACGGACGCCAATGCATCTCTGGCAAAGGCAGGCGGCAAGGTTATGAAGAATGAGACCGGCCGCACGTCTTATTCCGAGGGTGGAGCTAAGTACAATCTGTATTATGACACCATCCCCGGTGTAAACTGGAAGCTGATGATCAAGATGCCTCTGTCGGAGATTAATGCTCCGGTACAGCATCTGGCGCAGATCCTGATTATCGTGGCGATCATTGCCATTGTTGCCAGCGTACTCATTATTGTGCTTTTGGCAAACGGCCTGTCAAAGACTATGAACCGCGTGATGGTATTTGCGGACAACCTGGCCCAGGGAGATTTCACCGTGGAGAAGATCGATGCCAAAGGCAAGGATGAGCTGGGTATGATGAGCGGCTCCTTAAATGACATGTACGAGAACAACCGGAACGTGATCTCCCGGATCTCTGAGGGATCCACCACGGTAAACGAATCTTCCCAGAAGATGAACCAGGTGGCTACGGAGCTTTCCATGAAGTTTGGTCATATTCATGACAACATGGGTAATGTAAACGACGCCATGATGTCAGCCGGTGCGGCTACCGAAGAGGTTTCCGCTTCCGTAAATGAAGTCAACGAATCCATCCAGTACTTATCTGAAGAGACGGCAAAGACCTCCGAGGAAGTAAAGGAGATCTTAAAACGTGCCCAGGAAGTGGAAGAGAGCAGCCGGCAGGCTTATGAGAACGCCATCAGTATCGTTGAGAAATACGGTGTTGAGTTAAAGGAAGCCAACGAAAAAGCACAGATCGTTTCAGAGATCGGCGATATGGCAAACAGCATTGCGGATATCGCAGACCAGATCAACCTCCTTTCCTTAAATGCCTCCATCGAGGCAGCCAGAGCCGGCGAACACGGCCGCGGATTTGCGGTTGTGGCATCCGAGATCAACAAGCTGGCTTCGGATACGGCAGAGGCGGTGGAGCACATCAAGGTCACCATCGAAGGCGTACAGGGTGCGTTCGGTTCCATGAGCGGCGGTGCCAATCAGTTGCTTGAGTTTGTGCAGGAAACCGTTGCACCGGATTATGACAACTTCGTGAATATCGGCGTCCAGTACGGACACGATGCGGAGGCCTTCCGGGATCTGGCGGATCGGATCGGCGACATGGTAACCTCCATTACCGAATCTATGGAGCAGGTAAATATGGCAGTTTCCAATATCGCAGAGTCTGCCCAGGATACAGCGGCGAATTCGGCGGATATCACCGAGACGGTGGATGAAGTTTCCATCATGGTGAATGAGGTCGAAGGAATGGCCACAGAGCAGAAGGAAGTTGCGGCAGACCTGACGGGCATCGTAAATCAGTTCAAGCTGTAAGGTCCGTATATCGGCATTTTGAGGCGTTAAAATATGAACAAAAGGGAGAACTCCGTATAGGAATTCTCCCTTTTTTATAATATAATAGTTGGAGTGATAACGTGCGAAAGGCGGGGGAAATGTTAAAGCAGTGCGTTATGTGCAACCGGCTCTTTGAAGACTACCTGGATATGAACCTAAGCTGTCCGGATTGTCGGGAGAAGGAAAACCAGTTGCTTCGAGACATCAAGGATTTTTTATGGGATTATCCCGGCACCACGGAAGCAAAGTTACGTGAGATCTTTCCTGTGACCCATGAGCAGATCGTAAAATGGTTGCGGGAGGAGAGACTTGAAGTCACGCCGGATTCCAGCATCAAACTGACCTGTCGTCGTTGTGGCAGCATGATCTTAAAAGGCAAATTCTGTGACCACTGCAAGCAACGTGTGGGCGCAGAGTTAGAGGAGATGAAGCGGGGTCTGCAGTCGAAAGAGCAGAATACGAAGCAGACCTACGGCATGGTCATTGACAGAAATATGGCTCCCGGCGGAAAGATGCATTTTCTTCAGAACAAGAGCCGGCCCGGCATCAAGGATCCACGGTCGGTTAATATCGGAAAACCCAAAGAGGCAGCTCCCAAAACGGAGGAGAAGCCTGTTGAGGAACATAAAAAAGAGGAAGGAAAAAAATGAAAAGACTCATCGGAAGTGTACTCTGTGCAGGGATGCTTTTGGCTTTTGCCATGACCCAGGTTCTGCCGGAAGTACCTGTTATAGCTAAGGGAGGCACCCTTACAGTGGAGGCGGCATCTTCAAAGAAAGCGAAGACCTCGAAGACCTCCAAAAAGAAAAAACAAAAACCCACCATCGGCATTGACCCCGGCCATCAGGGACGGGGAGACAGTGCAAAGGAACCCAACGGCCCCGGATCCTCTGTGATGAAGGCGAAGGTAGCCGGAGGCACTTCCGGTGTATCCACAAAAAAGCCGGAGTACCAGCTGACCTTAGAGATCGCACTGGCATTAAAGACGGAACTGGAAGGACGAGGTTATAAGGTGGTACTGACTAGAGACACGAACGATGTCAGCATCTCCAACAAGGAGCGGGCGGAAAAGTTAAACGAGTCCTGCGACATCGCCATCCGGCTTCACGCGGACGGAGCAGGTTCCTCCGCCACAGGTGCCAGCATGCAGTGCCACACAGCAAAGAACCCCTACATCGCAAATTTATACGAAAAGAGCAATAAGCTCTCAAGCTGCATCATCAATGCCTATTGCAGCGCCACCGGTATGAAGAACCGGGGTATCGCCTATCGTGATGACCTGACAGGCACCAACTGGAGCACCATCCCGGTAACTCTTTTGGAAATGGGATTCATGACCAACACCTCCGACGACAACTACATGTCCTCCGCTACCGGCCAGGCCGCCATGGTGAAGGGCATCGCCGACGGAATCGATGCATACTACAAATAGAAAGGAAACCATATGAGTGTACGAGGAATTTATACATCCGTAAACGACATCCGCAAACGCGTCTTCGCCGAGGTGGCCCGCCTCTCCTACAACTACAAAGACGGCGACCTCTCGGAGATGGAGCAAATCCCCTATCGGATCATCCCCGGCGAGGTATCCACCTACCGTGAAAGCGTCTTTTTGGAGCGAGCCATCGTAAAGGAGCGCATGCGTCTGGCCATGGGCTTAAACCTGCGGACGGTGTCCGAGCACGCTCCGGTATCCACCGGTGCAGAGGAGTGCGTCAAGCCGGAGAAATATTATCAACCGCCCCTCATCAACATCATAAAATTTGCCTGTCACGCCTGTCCGGATAACGTGGTCACCGTGACGGATCAGTGCCAGGGATGCCTGGCGCACCCTTGTCACGAGGTGTGTCCGAAGGATGCAATTTCGTTTAAAAATGGCAAGTCCGTCATCGATCAGGAGAAGTGCATCAAGTGCGGACGCTGCGTAGAGGTCTGCCCCTATCATGCGGTGATCCGGCTGGAGCGCCCCTGTGCAAAGGCCTGCGGTATGAAGGCCATCTCTTCCGATGAGTACGGTCGTGCGGAGATCGATCAGGAGAAATGCGTCAGCTGCGGTATGTGCCTGGCAAACTGTCCCTTCGGTGCTATTGCCGACAAGGCCCAGATCTTCCAGACCATTCAGGCCATTAAGAGCGATACGCCCGTATACGCCGCCATTGCTCCCGCCATCGTGGGACAGTTCGGCCCGAACTTGACTTTAGATAAGATGCGTTCCGCCTTTAAGGCCCTTGGCTTTAAGGATGCGGTGGAAGTGGCCATCGGTGCGGATCTGTGTACTATCCAGGAGGCGGAGGACTTTGTGACCGAGGTTCCGGAAAAGCTTCCTTTCATGGGTACTTCCTGTTGTCCGGCCTGGTCGGTCATGGCGAAAAAGGAATTCCCCGAGCAGGCAGAGTGCATTTCCATGGCCTTAACCCCCATGGTGCTGACCGGCCGTCTGTTAAAACAAAAATACCCCGGCTGCAAAGTGGCCTTTATCGGTCCTTGCGCTGCAAAGAAGCTGGAAGCCAGTCGCAGGACCATCCGGAGTGACGTGGATTTCGTTCTCACATTTGAAGAAGTGATGGGAATGTTTGAGGCGAAGCATTTGGACTTTACGAAGTTTGAGAGCCACAACACCATGCACGGTGCCAGCGGCGACGGTCGTGCCTTTGCGGTCAGCGGAGGCGTGGCAGATGCAGTGGCCCATGTGATCGCGGAGCGCTATCCCGACAGGGAAGTCCATATAGAAAAAGCGGAAGGATTGGATAACTGTAAGAAGATGATGGCGCTGGCCAAAGCCGGAAAATACAACGGCTATCTGCTGGAAGGCATGGCCTGCCCCGGCGGCTGTATCGGCGGTGCCGGTACCGTAATGCCCATTGCAAAATCCCGGGCGGCGGTATTGCAGAATCAAAAGGCATCCACCAACGCCCATGCCTATGAAAGCTCCTATGAGGAAGTACTGCCCATGTTGGCAGAGGAAGACTGATCTGTATGGAAGTGATCCCGAACAAGGGCGATCCCGAATCAGGGGGCAGGCCCTTTGTTCAGTGGTCGGAGATGCTTTTGATCACCACATCCCGACCGGCGATGATATGACTTTTTAGGGAATGACATTTGGGACACCGATAGTCGTTTTCCTTTGAGGGAGCGTAGGTGCAGCCGCAGTCTTCACAGGCGGCCATGATATCCACCGGAATAATGGTTAGTTCGGATCCTTCCAGGAGGGTACCGAGGATTGCTTCTTTATAGCATTCCTGTAAAAGTTCGGGCATCGCACCCGTCATCGCACCCACCTCTAAGGTTACGTTTTTGATGCGATCCATATGATTTTTTTGGGCGGCATCCTCTGCCATGGGCAGGATCCGCGCGATATAACTCATTTCATGCATGTGGTTATTTTACCACGAATGAAAAAGAAGCGGAAAGGTTTTAAGCAAAGAGGAAAGGAACAAAAATGTATAGGATACTCTATGTGGATGACGAACTGACCAACCGCATGTTGTTTAAGCGCCTGATGAAAGATTTGGGTGTCACGCTAGATGTGGCGGAAAGCGGCATGGAGGCTTTGGTCAAATTAAAATCCACGTCTTATGATCTTTTATTCTTTGATCACATCATGCCGGGTATGAGCGGCGTGGAGCTTTTCGAGAGCTTAAAAGCCATTGGCGACAATCCCAACAGACATACTCCCTGCGTAGCCCTGACGGGGAATACCATGGAAGGAGCGGCGGAGATGTATCGGCAAAAAGGTTTCGCCGAGTACATCAAAAAACCCGTAGATCCCGCGGAACTTAGGAGGGTGGTGGATAAATACCTTCCGGGACTGGATACGGGTGCAAAAGTCGACAAGTTCTTTGATCTGCCGGCCTATCTCCAGGGGATCAAAGGAATCGACTCGGCCTACGGACTAAAGATGAACGGAAGTGAGGATTCCTTTGTTTACTCCATCGAGGTATATAAATCTGTGGCGGAAAAACGCCGGGAGGAGATCGAAGCCGCATTTTCCGGTGAAAACTGGAAAGCATACACGATCCAGATGCATTCTTTAAAAAGCGCGGCGGCCATCATCGGTGCCCTGGAGCTTTCGGAAGCGGCGGCGGAGATGGAGAGTGCTGGCACAGTGGGCGACTATGAAAAGATCCGTCTGCGGCATCGGGAGTTCATGTTTAAGTACGTGACACTTATGAACGAACTGGAAAAGAAGCACATGCCATCGGCATTGGACTTAAGGACCTTCCGGGAACTGGATGATATGAATAAGCCCAAGCCTGTCCGGCAGATCAAAAAGAATGCATTGGTCATCTGCGGCAGAGAGACCATCACCCTGCGGACAGTACTAAACAAGTTACGATCCATGGGGTACCGTGCCTTCCGATGTCATCCCACACCTGTTGAATTTGATACCATGAAGGATAATGCCGACATCTATGTCTTTATCTGCGGCGACGATATCGAGGACGAGGAAGATCTTTACACCCGGATGAAGAATGCCTGTGTGGAAAAATATGCCAGCCTGATGGTCATCGGCGATCCCGGAGAATATGTTTTCCTGGAAACCACAGTTGGCAAAAAAAGGATCACCTGTCGGCTGCAGACCCCACTTATCGCCGAGGATTTCATGGACGGCATCGATGAGTGTTTTCAGAAAGCTGTCGTCGGGGACAGGAGAAAGACCCTGCTGATCGTAGATGATGATGAGATGTATCTCCGTATGGCGGAAAACTGGCTGTCGGAGGACTATGATGTGCTGACGGCCCATTCCGGTACCATGGCCATATCCGTTCTGGCCACCAACGATGTGGATGCCATCCTGTTGGATTATGAGATGCCTGTGGTGGACGGGCCGAAGTCCTTTGAGATCATCCGCATGGACTACGACCAAAAGGATGTGCCCATTATCTTTTTGACAGGGAACCGGGATCGCAACAGCGTGGTCACTGCTTACGGATTAAATCCTTCCGGGTACATATTGAAAAATACGGATCGAAATGAACTTTTAAAGAAGATCCGGGAATGTTTATAGAAAATAAAGGAAATATCGGAGGAACTGATGGCTTATTGGATACTGGTAGTGGACGATGATGTGGCCAATCTGAAAATGGCGGGACACAT
>JAIKZU010000119.1 GCA_024681985.1 Lachnospiraceae bacterium
TTCCGAAGAGGAGATGCGAAAGATCAGCACCTGGATCAGCGAGTTAAAAGACAAAGAGGGAAACGTCATTGGAAGGGAAGTTCCCCTGCACATTTCCCGGTTTTTCCCGCGGTTTCACATGACGGACCGGGAAGCGACCCCTGTGGAGAGGATCTATCACCTTAAGGATATCGCCGCAGAAAAACTGCGGTATGTATACACCGGAAACTGCTTGAGATTTTGATAGCCGATAATCAGCATCCAAAAAGGTACTATATAAGTTCCTTATCGCATGTGTTAAGTTAAGGACGGATACACTAAACCATGCAGTGGAAGGAGGCTGTTTACCTATGAAAAAGAACATCAGACTGGTCTTATTGGGAGAACTTATCGTATTTTTTGCGGGATTTGCATTTTTACTCGTGGTATCGTCGGGAGTGGAAGGGTTAATCACTTCCATAGCCTGGTACCTGGATATCCCCTCACTGATCTTGATCTTTATCCCTCTGGTTTTCGGACTTATGGTGATGGGAGCCTGGAAAGATTTTGTAAAGTCCTTTTCCGTGGGGATCAAGCCCTTTAGCCTGTTGGAGCTTAAAAATATCATCGGTGCTGTGGATATGGCACAGAAACTGGCTTTTTGCGGAGCGATCTTTGCCATCATTACTTCCGGCATCATGATCCTGGGAAATCTGAGCGATTATTCCAAACTGGGACCGAATCTGGCCGTATGCTTTTTGTCCGGGTTTTACGCCACCATGGTAGAATTTTTCCTTTTGCCCTTAAAACTGAATGCCGAACGCAAAATGAACGAAGAGATGGACTTCGAAGATGAATGAACCACAGATCACAAAGGAGAGATATCTGGAGGTAGCTAAGACCTTTGGGCTTACCCGGCGTGAGCTGGAACTGGGCTATCTAAAGGTGTCCGGTTTTTCAAATCGAAGGATCGCCTATATGTTCGGCATTTCGGAACAGACCGTAAAAAACCATTTTACTCACATATACGAAAAGGCCTGGGTTCCCGGAAGAAAAGAATTTAAGGAGTTGTTTCTATGAAAAAACTGGCGGTGATCTTTCCCGGTATCGGCTATCACAAGGATAAGCCCTTACTTTATTATGCGGCAAAGCTGGCAAAGAATGCAGGGTATGAGGTGATGGATGTTTCCTATCATGACATGCCCGAAAAGATTAAAGGCGACGAGGCCATGATGCAAAAGGCCGCAGAGATCGGCTATATGCAGGCGGTGGAGCAGTTAAAGGATAAGGAGATTTCTCAGTATGCAGAGGTTCTATTCCTGGGAAAGAGCATCGGGACGGTGATCATGGCGCGCTATGCCGCAGAGTGCGGGATCGAGGCCAAACAGGTCTGGTATACGCCGGTGGAGGCGACATTTTCGTTTCCGTCCAAAAAGATGGTGGCATTTTTAGGGGATGCGGACCCCTGGTCCGATGTGAAAAAGCTTAAGGAAAAGGCAGATGCTCTTGGCATCAGGCTTTATATGTATGCAGGAGGCAATCACTCCTTAGAGACCGGAGAAGTGGATCGGGACATTTCCTATCTGCAGGAAGTCATGGAGATCACGAAGGAGTTTATCACCGGAAGGTGATGTGAGAAAAGGGGAGGTTATATGGCACTTTTACAGGTTAATTATCGTTCAAAGGCACTGTTTCGGATCGTACCCATGCAGGTGATCCTGCCGGTGGATAAATTCGATGCGGATACAGACCGGTATCTGCAGGAAAAGGATAAAAAGTACAAAACCCTTTATCTTTTACATGGGTTGTTGGGAAACTACACGGACTGGGTGAGCGAGACACGGATCCAGAAATGGGCAGAGGAAAGAAGCCTGTGTGTCGTTATGCCTTCCGGGGACAATTCCTTTTATTTTAAATCCAGGACCCCCTGGAATGATTATGAGACCTTTATCGGACAGGAGCTTGTGGAGATCACAAGAAGGATGTTTCCTCTTTCCGAAAAACGAGAGGACACGTTTATCGCGGGGCTGTCCATGGGTGGATACGGTGCATTAAGAAACGGTACGGTGTATTCCGATACCTTCAGTTACGTGGCAGGTTTGTCGGGAGCGCTGCATATATTTGACGACTTGTCGGAAGAGGCGAACATCGGGCTTTTCGACAATCTGGAAGCGGCTGCAAAGACAAATAAAAATCCAAAGGTGGCCGTAGAGGAGATGCTAAAGGAAAAAAGAAGCCTTCCGAAATACTATCTTGCCTGCGGCAGACAGGATGATCTCATGAGATCCAACCAAATCTTTCGGGACTTTTTGCTGGAAAGGGGACTGGAAGTCACCTGGGATGAAGCCGATTACGGCCATGACTGGGATTTTTGGGACTATGAGATCAAAAAAGTACTGGATTGGCTGCCGTTATAGGGAAAATGACGGAGGATATCCGACGTAGCAAAGGGGAGATAACGTGGAAAAGCAGTCTTTTTCACCGGCGAACACCACACTTGTGGTGGTCAATACACTGATCTATCTGTATATGATCCTGACCGGAGATCCGTCGGATCTTAATTATATGTATGCACATGGCGCCATGGTGTCGGATCCGGAAATCCTAAACGGAGAGTACTGGAGGATGATAAGTTGCGCGTTTTTGCATTTCGATAATTCCCATATCTTTAATAACATGATCATGCTCCTCTTTTTGGGCGTATATGTGGAAAGGGCCTTTGGGACGCTGCGGTATCTGCTCATTTATTTTTTCTGCGCATTTTCCGGCAGCTTTGTTTCGTATATAGCTGCCATGGAGGGAGAGACCTTGGTGGTATCCGGAGGAGCCAGCGGAGCTATCTTTGGGATCATGGGAGCCCTTCTTTTTGTGATCCTATATAAAAAGGGACGGTATGAGGGCCTTACGATGAAAAGGTATCTGTTTATGATCGTGATATCCCTGTACTACGGTTTTGCCACGGCGGGAGTGGATAACCTCGCACACGTAGGAGGATTTATCGCCGGTTTTTTAGCGGGGTTTTTGCTGTTTCCGAGAGGATTTAAGAGGGCGCGGGACGAGGGCAATTAAAAAAAATATCGTGTAGACGCTTTGGTGGACAATGGGTTTTATACTGACTCCCAGATAACGATTTATTTGTTTTGCCTTTAGGCGAAAGGAGAGGAAATGAAAAAGAGATTATTAGCACTTGTAATGGCAGTTATGATGGCTTTTACTTTTGTTCCCGCAGGAGATGTGGTTGCGGCGAATGCAGTAGCTGCAAGCGAGAAGGCAGCAAAAAGCTCCACACTTAAGATCACCAGCGTAAAGACCACCGATCCCAGTGCAGACAACTACGGCCTTGTATTTAAATGGAACAAGGTAGACGGAGTAAAGTATCAGTATCGTTACAGAACCGCTGATTCCGCTGATTTTTTCAAGGCAAAGGTGACAAAGAAGAATTCCGCAAAGATCAGCTTCCTTTCTTATGAGAATATTACCTTCCAGGTGCGTACCGTAAAGACCACAGACGGACAGAAGGTTTACGGCAAGTGGGCCACGAAAAAGCTTAAGGCAGAGCGCATCGACAAGATGCTTTGCAAGCAGTTGAACTTAAAAGACGGTTATGTAAAGAACGGCCTTATTTATATCGGCGGACTCTATGCTTCCGACAAAAACCACAGTGATTGTGACTTGGAGATCAGCCTGTTTGCTTATCTGTCCCAGACAAACACCACCCTTTACATCATTTCCAAGGGTGCAAAGGTGGTGACCTACGGATATTTAGAGAATAAGCCCGCCAAGCTTTCCGATGGAACAGAATATACCGCCATTACGGCACCCATGACCGGCAAGGATGGTAAAGACGAGACTTACGGCTATGTATTTACCGAGGTGGAAAACGGCACCGGATATGTGATCACTGCAGAC
>JAIKZU010000124.1 GCA_024681985.1 Lachnospiraceae bacterium
AGAAGCTTGCATCCTGCACGGAAGTAACACTGTCCGCATCATATAAGGTACCTTCGATGGAAACCTTTCGGTCATTTCCGTCCATGGTGATATAATCCACATAACCGGAAGTCTCCTCTCCGCTTTCCGCATCTAAGATGGTCACGTACTTTCCGACGAAGTTGGCGGACTGCATATCCTGCATGCTGGCAGATACGGTATTTAATGCCTCCACCTGTGAGAAAGTGGCCATTTCCTGTACGTACTGGGAATTGTCCGTGGGCTGCAGAGGATCCTGGTACTGCATTTCCGTTACCAGAAGCTGTAGGAACATCTGCTTGGTATCGCCGGCGGACTTGGCTTTATCGGAAGAAGAACCTTTTGTCTTTTCGGACTGCACCAGGCCGTCTTTGATCTCCTGTACTAATGCCATTTCATATATCCTTTCTATGCCATGTAGTTAACGGAGTTTCCGTAATCCCGCATCATGGAAGCGGTGAGTAACTCTTCGTCCGTTAGATCTTCCGGCATCTCATCTAAATGGTTTAAATCGATGCTCCGCACCCGGTTGCCCCGAGGGGTTTCGTCTTCGTTAAAGGACTGGTTCGCGCTGCCGGCGTTCTGCTGGAAGACATCGTTTTGTGCTTCCTGATCCAGCCGCTCTTCGAATTCCTTTGTCCCTACGGTGATCTCTACCGCATTCACCCGGATCCCCTGGGCTTCCCAGGTTTCCTTTAAGGCAACCATCTGGCTCTCCATTGCGTTCTTTACGTTTTCATTTTCCGTAAAGAGCCTTGCAGTGATGTGTCCGTCACTTTCTGACACCTGCAGATACATCTTGCCTAAGGATGCGGGATGAAGTTCCAATTCCATGGAGGAGAAGGTTTCCGTCACTAAGGTTCTGGTCTGGGTTACGATCTGCTCCATAATGGCTCTGGGATTTACGTCGGTATAAGAAAACTGGGTTTCGGATACCATATCCCCGAAGGAGACTCCTGTATTTGCTTGTACGATGGGTGTGGAAACAGCGCTCTGTTCTGTGTGAGGGGGTAAAACGGATTCCGTATCCTTCGGCTGCATGGGCTGTCTTTGCTGATTGTTAAAGGAGCCGCTTCCAAAATCTTTCGATTGGTTATCCGAAGGTTTGTCCTCTTTTACATCGGTGATGATGAAGTTTTCTTTTTCCTGTCCGTCTTTACCGATCTCTTCCGTTTTCACTTCCACTAAGGGAGCTTCCTGTTTCGTGATCGTTTTCGGGTCGATGGCCTCTGCAGTTACAACTGTCTCTGTTTTTGTAACTTCCTGCATAGGTACCTTTGTGATAATTTCCGTTTCGGAATCAGTTTGAACTGGTTTGAAGAACGGTGTGGAAACATCCTCATTCAAAGGATCTTCCGCTTCCGTGACCTCTCCTAAAGGTCCAAGCGTCACTGAAGTTTCTTCCGTCTCTTCATCCGGTATGATCCCGCCCTCGAACAGTACGGCTTTTAATTCTGAGTCATCGTTTAATCCGGTAGCGGCAAACAGTTCATTTGCCAAGCCTTCCACCGCATTCGTCACATTTGCGATGGTGTCACTTACCAGAAGTTCGATGCTTCCTTCCTCACCGGAGAGTTCCGACAACAACATGGTCACATTTTCAGGAATGGTGAGATCCACCCACTCGAGACCTAAGTTGTCCATTGCTTTTACGATATCCTCTTCGGATACGTCATCCATCTCCTTGGAGATCGTGGCGATGGTCTTTTCAATAAACTTATTGAATTCCTCGCCTGCCTTTGCCACTTCTTCGGGGCTTGCAGTGTTTGAAGTCGTTTCGGCTTGTGGTATTTCTCTGGCTGGATTCTCAAACCGATATCCTGTTTTTGTTTCGTTCTCCACGACTTTCGGATAATTATTTGCCGGAGCAGATATTTCCGAATTCAGGTTCATGGAGTCTGCATTAGAGAGAGAACCTCCCATGATCTGCAAAAAATCGGTTTGATTGCCTTCTGACTTCGCTGCGGATTTAGCCGGTGTGTTCAACATGACTCCCGGTAAAGGAATCTGAGACACATTCGTCAGTTTCATGTAAAGTTTACATCCTCCTTTCAAAAGGTGTATTCTTTGCCATCCGTAGCGTTTTTAGAATTCGTCCCTGATATTCTAAAGATCTATGAAAAACTTAGGGTTCCATCAGCTCCGTGACACTGGCCGCTGTGTCGGCGTCCATGGCACCTAAGATTTTTCCTCTGGAGTCGGTATCCATCGCCCATAAGATCTTGCCCACCAGATGAAGGTCATTGGTCATGGTGTTAAATATGGCAGCTGCCTGGGCGGGTTTCATGGAAGCGTAGGTCTTTGCGTAATCTTCCACTTCCTTGTCATTTTCGATTTGTCCCACCACCTGTTTGTATAAAACTTCGGCATTTCTGGGCTCAATACTCTCGTAGTACTTCTTATATTCGTTTATATCGACAGCATTGTCCCCAAAAACAACCTCTTCATAAAATTTTTCTTTGGTTTCTTCAAATTCTTTTTCTTTGGCTTTGTATTCCGCCAGTTCCGCCGCCTGGGATTCCAGTTCCGCCACATGGGAAGCGTCCGCATCCCCGGCGCTTTGGGCCTCCGCCAGCTGGGATTCCAGCTCCTTGATCCGAACCACCGCTTCGTCCACACTGTTAAACTGATAAGCGGAGTCCTCCTCGGCATAATCCTCCGTTTCCGGAAGGATCATGTTCACATAGGGAACGTCCTTTAGGATGGGATAAAGCACCGTAGAGCCAAATCCACCCACGTCCATTTTTACCAAAAGGGCAAAAATAGCAAGCCAAACCAGGACGATGAGGATCGCCACCACCACGATCAGGGCCGTGCCTCCGGATTCCTCTTCATCCTCTTCGGTACCGTTTTCACCGTTTTCTTTGGCGGCTTTCTTTGCAGCCTTTTTTGCTGCTTTTTCCGCTTTTTTCTGTTCTTTCTTGGATAAAGCTTCCTCGTCTGCCATGTATCCTAAACTCCCGTATTAATCTTCGTCTTTATTGTGATAGGTAAAACTCACCAACTGGTCGTTTTCCTTGCTTTCCTGGGCTGACAGTTCCTGCTTGAACTCGTCAAAGGCCTTTTCCCGGAGGTTTTCGTGCATCTTGCGTTCCTTCATGACTTCGTCTAAGCGACGCCTGGCTTCTTCCACACGAACCTCCGCTTTTTTTATCTCCATCAGCTGATCGCGGATCTTGGATTTCATCACCGTGATGGAATCCTTACAATGTTTGATCTCCCGGATATCCAGTTTTCCTTCCGTCAATTCCTTTAACTGCTGTTCGTATTCCGTTTTTCGAAGGAGCAAAACCCCAAGCTTGTCCTGTTCTTCTCGAAGGGCCGCATTGGCAAGTGAAAAAGCGATCTTTTCCTGACTCTCGATCTTTTCCTTTAGCTCGAGAATGTTTTGCATGCGGTAAATAAACTTTGCCACAAGCTAATCCTCCTTAACGGTTCTCCAAAAGCACGGAAACATCCGGTTCCTCTTCCTCCTGCAGGTCCTGAGATCCAAGTTCCGCCGACACACTCTCTTCGGAAGGCGCAACGCCCGGCCCGGTCTCCACCGGAGGAATGGCCTCTGCTGCGGGCAGTTCCTCTTTGGGAAGTGGGAACATCTCAAAGAGCATGTCGATCTCCTCATCAAAATCGAACTTCTCGTCGGTTTCCTGCAACAGGAACCGATTGACACTGTCGATCTTGGAAATGGCAAAATCAATGTTTTTATTGGAACCGGGCTTATAGGCGCCGATATTGATCAGATCCTCTGCCCCTTCATAGGTCGCCATCACATTCTTTAACTCTCCCGCCACTTTCTTATGGGGTTTGGAGGCGATAGCGGACATGACTCTCGAAATGCTGGCCAAAACATCAATGGCCGGATAATGGTTCTTTTGGGCCAGCTTACGGTTTAATACGATATGCCCATCCAGGATAGATCTGGCGGTATCGGTGATGGGTTCGTTAAAATCATCACCGTCCACAAGCACCGTATACAAGCCGGTGATGGAGCCAACGTCAGAATTTCCTGCTCGCTCCAAAAGCTTGGGCATCTCCGCATACACAGAGGGCGGATAACCACGGGTCACCGGAGGTTCTCCGGAAGCTAACCCGATCTCCCTTTGTGCCATGGAAAAACGGGTCAGAGAGTCCATCATCAAAAGCACGTCCTTTCCCTGATCCCGGAAATATTCTGCAATTGCCGTAGCGGTCATGGCCGCTTTTTTACGGATCAACGCGGGCTTGTCCGAGGTAGCCACAACCACAACGGATCGTTTCATGCCCTCAACGCCTAAGTCATTTTCCACGAATTCCCGTACTTCCCTGCCGCGCTCGCCGATCAAAGCGATGACATTTACCTGGGCCTTGGTATTCCTGGCAAACATGCCCATCAAGGTGGATTTCCCAACACCACTGCCGGCAAAGATACCGATACGCTGACCTTTTCCTACGGTGATGAGTCCGTCTACCGCCTTCACCCCCAGGGGTAAGACTTCGTTTATGATCACACGATCCATGGGATCCGGTGGAGGTGCGTCCACGGGATAATCCAAGGGCAGATCCAGCTGTCCTTCCATATCCGTGGGCCGACCCAGACCATCTAAGGTATGGCCTAAAAGTTCATCCCCTACGGGAATGGATAACGGACGATTGGTATTTTCCACAATGGATCCTACCCCGATGCCTTCCACGTTTTCATAAGGCATGAGAAGTAGCTTATTATCCAAAAATCCTACCACTTCCGCGGCTACATAGGTATCGTCATCCAGCTTGATATGGCAAAGGTCATTTAATTTGGCGTCGGGACCCAAGGACTCTATGGTCAGCCCCACTACCTTCGTGACCTTTCCCAAGCTGTCAAAATAGTTGCGATCCATGAGACCGGATAACTGTGCACTTAAGTCTGCCATGTTCTTCCCCTAAATGTTCAAAGACCGGATGTCTTTGATGAGATTTCGCATTTCGGTATCCAGTGAGCAGTCGAAAACTCCTCCGTCGGTCTCTATGATACATGCACCTTCGGATAGCACCGGATCGCGTACGATATCGATCTGGGCATCCGAGCCTACTCTTTCCTGGAGCTTGTCCTTGTTCTGAGACAAGAACTCATAGCCTGCTTCATTTACCTTGATGAGAAATGTCTTTGAGTTTTCGATATTTAATATGCAGTTATCCACCAGATGGAGCAAAAGCTCCTTGGAATCCCCGAACTGTACCGTAAAGAATTTCTCCAAAAAATCACAGACTGCATCCACCACCTTTTTTTCGATGGCTTCTTCTTTTTGACGGTAGGCGGCACGGATCTGTTCTTTTTCGGCTTCCAACTGTGCTTCCTTTTGCTGGAACTCCTGCATAGCCTGGGCCAGGCCTTCCTGATAGCCGTTCTTTTTCCCGTCTTCCGTATAGTGATCCTTTAAAGCCTCCGCCTGCTGTCTGGCTTCATCCAACAGAGTGTCCGCATCCCGCCTGGCTTCGTACAAAATACGATCTGCCTGGGCCTGGGCCTCTTCGATCATTCCGGGATCAAAAGAAGCCGGGGCAGCATCATCGCTCTCCGGCTCGTCGGATAAAAGAGTAACGATATTCCCCTCTTCATCCAAGCCCACCAACTGATTCCCGTCATCATCGAAAGGAAACCGGATATTCCCGTTTTCATCCATGGGAACGATGGTATTTCCTTCTTCGTCCTGGGAAAAGCTGTTGTAAAAATCATCGATCAAAGCCTTCTTTTTGGCTTCGGACTTCTTTTGGATCTCCCGCTTATAGGCTTCCATCTTTGCAGCGATCCGGCTATTGGAGTCGATGACATGCTCATCCTCATCATTAATAAATTGCCATTTAACCAGACTAGACAACTAGATCGTCACCTCCGCCACGTGAAATAACAATTTCTGAAGAATCTTCCAGCTTGCGGATCACGCCTACGATCTTTTGCTGTGCTTCTTCTACGTCCTTCATACGAACCGGTCCCATGAATTCCATATCTTCTTTGATCATAGCTGCCAAACGGGAGGACAGGTTCTTAAAGATGGCGTTCTGCACATCTTCGTTCGCACCCTTAAGAGCGATACCCAGATCGGAGTTTTCCACATCACGCAGCACACGCTGGATGGCACGGTCGTCCAAAAGCAGGATATCCTCGAATACGAACATTTTCTTGCGGATCTCTTCGGCAAGTTCCGGTTCTTCGATCTCCAAAGTCTCCATGATACGCTTTTCTGTACCACGGTCTACTGCATTTAAGATCTGTACCACGGCGTCCACACCACCGGCAATGGTGTAATCCTGATTGATAAGGTTTGACAGTTTTCTCTCCAATACCCGCTCCACTTCTTTGATGACTTCCGGTGAAGTACGGTCCATCATAGCGATACGCTTTGCTACGTCCGCCTGCTTCTCGGGTCCTAAAGAACCGAGGATCATGGAGGACTGGGCCGGTGCCAGATAGGATAGGATCATGGCAATGGTCTGGGGATGCTCGTCCTGAATAAAGTTTAACACCTGCGAAGGCTCTGTCTTGCGGATAAACTCGAAAGGACGAACCTGTAGGGAAGCGGTAAGCTTCGTAATGACATTCTGCGCTTCTTCGGAGCCCAATGCCTTTTCCAAAAGTTCCTTCGCATAGCCGATACCACCTTCT
>JAIKZU010000142.1 GCA_024681985.1 Lachnospiraceae bacterium
AACGCCAACCGGCAATTGAATATAGTGACAGGTCTAAAAACGAAGTCTACGGAGAAGCTTTCTTCGGGATATCGGATCAACCGGGCGGCGGATGATGCAGCGGGGCTTTCGATTTCCGAAAAATTAAGGTGGCAGCTCCGCGGGCTTAATCGTGCTTCCCAAAACATTCAGGACGGCATCAGTTTGGTCCAGGTGGCAGATGGTGCCTTAGGAGAGATCCATTCCATGCTGCATCGCATGAAGGAACTCTCTGTCCAGGCCTCCAATGACACCAATACGGATTCTGATCGCGAACAATTACAGAATGAAGTTCGCGAGTTAAAGCGGGAGATCTCCCGTACGTTCAACACGACAGATTTTAATACTATGCCAATCTTCCGTTGCCCTTATACCATAGGTGTGGCAGAGGATCCCAACGATATCCAGATGTTTAATTCCAATGCCTCCGGAGATCAGATCACAGGATCCGGAGGATTGATCTTTAACAGTAAGCGCTACACCTGGGGAGAACTGGGTGCGAGTGTGTCAAACGGTGTGTTTACCGCGGACTTTTCCGCTAAGTTTACGGATCCCGATAACGGAGAACTGATCGAACTCTCTGCGAGCAAAGGGGATACGGTAGCTGATGTGATCCGTTACTATCAGGTGACGGCAGATTCCGAAGGCGTCTATGTAAATAACCTTCCCGCAGCTCGCTGGGCGGAGACTTCTGCTTCCGGCAAATGGGCGGGCATCGATACCTTTTCCATTGAGGACGGCATGTACACCTTCACCTTCCACGGCATGGATGTTTCTTTCGCACCGGATGAAGAGGATGACAGAGAGACCATGATCTCCCGGTTAAACCCGGATACGCTGTCCTCTGAGAAGACCATGTATTTCATGTCCCGTGCGGCGGGTACACAAGGAGAAAAAGCGGTAAATTCCACGGCAAGCACCATGGTTCTGGACGTAACTGCTTCCACCAAGGCCGATATCTCCGGTTTTACCTATGAGATCTCTGCGGATGAAACTGGTGTTACCGTACGCCAGACCAACGGCAACGATAACATCTCTCATAAAAAGATCGCCTGGTCGGATTTTACCAATATCAAAACAGGTGAGGCTTTCAAGTTTACGGATTGGGGACTTACGGATGAGGGTGCAAATCCACAGACTTTTGATGCAGATGCTACTTACCGTTACCGGGATCTGACGGATCATCCGGATATGGAAACCTATATCGATTTTACTTTTATCGTAAAAGATGAAGCCTCAAAGCAGGGGATCATCGACGGATTGAACGGGATCGTGCTCGAAGCCACGCCTGTTTCCGCGCCGCTGAATGAGCGTGGAACGACGGATAAATCCCTGGTATTTTTGACCTATCACAGTAATTTTTCTTTTGATTATCAGAGGAATGCGCTTGGTCGTACATTTAATGATGAACCTTCCATCGACAGTATCAAAGGAACCGTGGAACGTACCAGAGTGGACGCAGGTACGGTTTGGTCATACGCGCAGGCGCAGAACATGAAGGAAGCGTATGTAAAAAAAGCTTTCGATACCATCACTTACGCGGATGATGATACAACCGAAGTGTCCAGATCTACGGAATATGCGTATGAGAAGCTGACAAGCCAGCAGACATCGGATACGCAGAGTTCTGAGATCGATGCAAATCATCAGAAGACCGTGACGAGATATGAGACGGATAATGGCGGTAATTTCCTTTACTTTTACAAGGACGGTGATCAGATGAAAAGTGCTTCCGGTGGCGTGTATGAGCAGAGTTCCAGCGGCACCGTCATCGGAAACGACGAAGATCATACGCCTTATGTGACTGCAACGATCGGCGGCAGCGCCCAGAAGTACATCTCCACGGGCTCGACCTGGGTAAAGGACAAGCAGTATCATTTGTTTACAAACAGTTATGAATATAAGAATCCTGCCGGCAATGTAGTATTGACTGGTACGGATACCAATCACCATAGCACAGACAGTGTGACGCATATCGATTCCAAGAATAATGTGATTGACTGGAAGGGAAATGCCGTGGATACTTCCAACGGATATTATAGCAATCCAGCCATTTCCGTTCATCTGGAGAATGGGTCCACCGTATGGTATGGGACAGCCTTTGAACAGGATTATGTAACGCTTACGGACGGAGGTGGTAACGTGATCCAACTTACATATGAAAATGCAGGCGATTCTTCGGACGGTACCGGAACTTCCAACAGCACGGTAAACACACAGATCATGCCCTCCGATGAAGCGAAGCGGACATTTAGAAAGGCAGATGTATCAAAGGGATTTTCCCTTCGTACGGATTATGAATCCGTGACACCACCGCCGCCGGAAAAACTGATCCATATCCAGTCCGGAGCTTTAGGACACCAGAGTATCGATCTGACCTGGGAGGGAATGTCCCTTTCTACAATCGGGTTGGGCAGTGCAAATGTAAGTACACATGCCAGAGCGCAGCGAACGATGTCTTTAGTGGATAAAGCCACGGATATAGTTTCCACTGCCAGATCCCGCTTCGGTGCCTATCAGAATCGGATGGAACATGCGATGCGCATCGATGATTATACGGCTGAGAACACCCAGGCTGCGGAGTCCCGCATTCGGGATACGGATATGGCAAAAGAAAGCGTAGCCTTTGCCAAGCACAGTGTGTTGGAGCAGGTGGGACAGAGTATGCTATCTCAGGCGAACCAGAGCACCCAGGGCGTGCTTAAGATATTAGGATAAAATAGAGTAAAAAAGAACGGCGAGTTTTCACCGTTCTTTTTATTCTACTCTAAATTGAAACCCGTCATTAAAGAGCCAAACCCGTGCTCCGCCGAATCGATCTACGCGAATGGGAAGCCCATGTGTTTCAAACTCTTTTTCCATTCGAGCCATATCCTCGATCATGGCGGCTATGATACCATCGATCTCATGCTGTATTCTTGACATCTATCTATCTCCTTTTCACATACCCGGCTATTATAACAAAATCAGTACATTGTACAATGGGCAAATTGCATAAAAAAAGCCCGGTCTGGGCTTGAGGTCATTTTTGAGCCCCGGGGACGGTGGCTGGGGCTCATTTTCGAACCCCTGTTGTCAGCCGTACATACAAATACCGTTTCGGTTTTATGTGCGTTTGAGTGAGGCGTACATATCGTTGGAATATGATCCGAACACAGACACGAGTTGCCATGGATGGCAACGAGAGGAACTCTTGAGCCCGGATGGCGAATGAGTTCCGGTGTCGTCATGCCGTAACATATGCATTTCATATTCTTACGATATGTAGCCGAACGGTGTAGCACGTAAAACCGAGACGGTATTTGTATGTACGTTGATGTGTGCAGAAAAAAATGAGCCCTTACCACCGTCCCCGGGGATCAAAAGCCCCAGCCCCAGACCGGGGATCAAAAAAAGACAGGCGTTAACCTGTCTTTCTATGGAGCATACGGGATTCGAACCCGTGACCTCCTCAATGCCATTGAGGCGCGCTCCCAACTGCGCCAATGCCCCGCAACGTGTTTCATATCCGTCACGCAAGTGCTATTGTATCATATCTTTGTCATGAATCAAGCAAAATTGGAAAAAAATGAGGCAAACCCTTGCTGCGTCTTTTTTTTTCTTTTAATATGCAGAAAAAATCGTTATAATTGGAATGTACTCAGTAAATTCGACATAAAGGAGGGTATTTGACGATGAAACATGCTAGTATTTTAGTAAAGTTGATGTCAGCTGCACTTCCGATTCTTTTGGCTGGAATTATTGGACTTGTACTTTTATCTATGGAGGTTGATGACGCCATGGACAGTTCGGAAGTGATCTTGTATGACCAGCTGTTTATGATTGACGATCTGGTGGTGACTGCAGATCGAGACTTTTATCAGGCGAGAGTGGCCCAGGAGCAGTATATGGGCGGTCTGGCCTATGCACCGAATGATAAAGATTCGTTAAACAGTTATGCAGATTCCTTTGCAGAGAACGCCCAGCAGACGATAGACGGGGTAAAAGCCGTAGAGGAGATCTTGGCGAAGTATCCGGAACTTGAGAAGTATTCTTACGAAGGCACGGACATGAACACCCTGACGGCAGAATTCGAAGCGAATTATACAGCCTGGGAACCTTTGGCAAATCCCACCAATGCGGGCTTTTCTGATAACTATCTGCAGTCTGCGGAGTATTTCTCCGCCACCAGAGATTCCTTAAACGTTATGGGGGATCTGGTCAGGGATTATGCGGAAGTACAAAAGAATGACCTGGTAAAGGAAGTGCATACGAAACTGGCCGGGATCCTCATCACGGTGATCCTCATTATGGCAGCGGCAGTGATCTATGCCATCTTTATGATCCGCTACATCCGCACCAATGTCAGCTATATTTCCGAAAAGATGGAATCTATCGCGAATAACGATCTGACGGATGAGATCAAGCCATTGGACTCCAGAGATGAGATCGGTACCGTTAACAAGGCGGCTAGAAACGTACAAATGCATCTGCGTGAGATGATCTCCACGTTACAGGGATCATCTGCGGCATTGGCGACTTCCAGCAACCAGATGGGAAAGAGCACAAACGAGACTTCTTCCTCCATGGCACACATCAACAGTGCCGCCAGTGAACTTGCCAATACGGCTACCAGTCAGGCGACGGATATCGCAGATATCGCTAACCACATGATGACGGTAGACGAGATGATGCAAAAGAACACGGAGAACGCCAATGCCCTTGCGGAAGTGAATTCCCAGATCCGTCAGGTAACCGACGAAGGCTTGGAGCGTGTGGAAGGCCTAAAGAATATCACAGAGCAGTCTGTGGCTGCATTTGAAGAGATCTTCAGTGTTATCGGAGGCATCGAGGAATCCACCAGAAAGATCTCCGAGGCTTCGAACCTGATCTCTGACATTGCCGGACAGACTAATCTCCTTTCCTTAAATGCTTCCATTGAGGCGGCCCGTGCGGGCGAAGCAGGAAAGGGCTTTGCGGTTGTGGCGGATGAGATCCGTAATCTATCCGAACAGTCGGCCAATTCTGTTAACATCATCAATGAGATGCTTGCGGATCTGCAGCAGAATACAGATAATGCTGCACAGCAGAGTGATAATGTTCGGGAGTACGTAAACAAGCAGAAGGAAGCTGTGGAGGAGACCAGCCAGAGCTTTACGGATATCGCCGGTGGTGTACAATCCATCAATGCTACGGTGGATGAACTTCATGAAGCAAACCAGAATCTGGGCGAGGGCGTAGCGCAGATTTCCAACCTTATCGAGAACCTTTCTGCCATTTCCGAAGAGAATGCGGCTACCGCACAGGAGTTGAATGCCACCACCGATACGGTCAATACCAGCGTGGAAGTCCTGGCGGAGAACGGAAACAGCGTAAATCAGTCCGCATTGGATCTGGAAAAGATTATTTCCGAATTCAAGATCGATGCAGCAGATCTGGCTGTGGCACCGGAAACGGAAGTATAGTACATAGAAGAAGGAACCTTATGACACTGGTGCTTATCGTGTTGTCATACGCGGTAGGCACCAGTGTTTATGCTGTGTTGGAGTTTAGATGAGCGATTATTTGAGCAAAATAAAGGGAACAATTAGGATGCTTTCCGTTTCCATATACACCGGGGAGAGACTAGAGAGAAACCTGCGGGTCATGGGCTGGATCGGACTGGTGATTTCTGCCATTACGGCAGTGACAACCACGATGAATATATTGCAGAAAAAAGGGTTTGTGACGGTTACGACGGCTTTGTTCTGCCTTTTGGGATTGGCTTTGTTTGCCGAAGCAAGGCTTTTTCGTAGGAGAGATCTTGTGGTGGGCACGTCTTTTTTTATGTTTGCGACCATGTTCACCTATTATACCGTCTGCGGCGTTAACGAGGGATTCGCCACTCTTTGGACGCTGATCGTTCCCCTGGCTTTCTGTTACTTCGCCAGTGTAAAGAGCGGTATCATCCTTTCCTTTTATTTTGAGATCCTATATGTGCTATTGTTTTATACACCTCTTCGGTCATATGTGGAAGGGTACTATTCGGAGACTTTTATGAATCGTATGCCGGTTTTGTACCTTTGCGGTGTGCTTTTAAATTCCATTGCCATGATACAGTATCATCTGACAGCGGTCCGACAGACGGAGTATGAAGCAAAGTTAAAAAGTGCGGCAGATGCAGCTATTGCCGCGGACATGGCAAAGAGCCAGTTTTTGGCCCAGATGTCCCATGAGATCAGAACACCCATCAATGCGGTTTTGGGTATGAATGAGATGATTATCCGGGAGGCAAAGGATGAGGATATTTTAGACTATGCCGATGACATCCGTTCCGCCGGAAACACCCTTCTTTCTTTGATCAATTCCATACTGGATTTTTCAAAGATCGAAGACGGGAAAATGGAGCTGGTAAATGCTCGGTATGACACGAAGAAGCTGATCAAAAATGTGGTGGCATCAGTGGCTGAACGTGCCAAAGCTAAGGGACTTGCGTTTATTGTCAATGTGGATGAGACCATACCGACCCGCCTGTACGGTGATGATGTGCGCCTTTCCCAGATTATCGTCAATCTTTTGACGAATGCGGTGAAATATACGGAAGAAGGGAGCGTAACCCTTTCCTTTGGATGTGAAAAAAAGAAGGACAACACCCTGTCTTTGGAGGTGAAGGTTAAAGATACCGGTATCGGTATCCGGCAGGAGGATATGGATAAACTGACGGTATCCTTTGAACGTTTGGATCTCCAGAGAAACCGCCATATCGAGGGGACCGGTCTGGGTATGTCCATTGTGACGGAACTGCTTTCTCTCATGGGCAGCGAGATCCACGTGGAGAGCGTATATGGGCAGGGCTCCGAGTTTTCCTTTACCGTAGAGCAAAAAATAGTAGATCCGAAACCCATCGGTGACTACGAAAAAGCCGTGGTCGGGCTTGGTAGAAAGCACGAAATGAAGGAGACCATCTCTGCACCGAAAGCACAGATCCTCGTGGTGGACGATAATGAGATGAATCTGAAGGTAGCCAGAAATCTGTTAAGGCTTTGCAATATCCACCCGGACACCGCGTCCTCGGGAGCAGAGGCGATCAAACTCATGTCGGAACGAACTTATGACATAGTGCTGTTGGATCATATGATGCCTAAAATGGATGGCATCGAAACTCTGGTTGAATTAAAGAATAGGGCATACGTTCCGGAGAACACTGTTATGATCGCTCTCACAGCAAATGCTGTTTCCGGTGCCCGGGAAATGTACTTGAATGCCGGATTTGATGATTATCTTTCAAAACCCATGGATATCGGAGATCTGACGGATGCCCTCTCCACCTACCTGCCTGCGTCGGCTTATGAGCAGGAAGCGAAAGCGGCGGCGGAGGATACGTTGGTATTGGAGTTTTTCCCGGATGAAGAATCTTTTGAAAACATGAATCGGTATGATACAAATAAACTTGCTTTATGTGACGTGGATACCGGGACGGGACTGCGATACTGTGGCGGTGACGAAGATGTGTATAATGACGTCTTAAGTGACTATGTGAAGTCCTATGAAGAAAAGCGGGATGCGTTAAATGAGGCTTTTGAAAAAAAGGACTGGCACGATTATCAGGTGACAGTACATGCCTTAAAGAGCACGTCAAAGACTATCGGTGCAGCAACTTTCGCTACGGAAGCACTAGGGCTTGAACTGGCAGCCAAGGACAGTGATGAGATCCATATAAGCGAAAATCATGCGACAGTGATGCAGCACTATGACACATTGGTGAAGGGGATCAGATCCGCAGAGATTGATTAAAAACGTATTGACAGCACATCACTATTGTGCTTTAATGTACTAAAATTAATACAAATAATACAAAACAAACCGTTGATAAGGAGTGAGTAGTTTTCACAGGTTCTTATTTTAAGAGAGTTGCAGGCGGTGGGATTGCAACATAAGACGTGGAGATGAATGGACCTTAGAGGGCGACCGGAAATGTGAACATTATCACGGAGTATGGGAGACGGAGCTGGACTCTCCGTTAAAAAAGTCAGCATATGATGGTATGCGTTGAGTGGGTGATCTCTATCACCAAGCAGGGTGGCACCGCAGATAGTTTAGAATCTGTCCCGGCATTACAGAAATGTAATGCCGGGTTTTTTATTTCAGAAAGGACAGACAGATGATCTTAGATACCATAGTGGAAGATAAAAGCAAACGTTTAAAGACCCAAAAGGAAAAGACACCGCTAAAGGAAATGCGGGCCATGGCGGAAGAAGCCATGAAGGGATACGACAGTAAAAGAAAATACTGTTTTTATGAGGCACTAAGGAAGCCCGGCATATCCATCATCGGTGAGTTCAAGCAGTCTTCGCCCAGTGCCGGAAAGATCGCGGCTCCCGTAAATTTAACGGAGCGGATCGAAGCCTATAATGCTTCCGTGGACGCCATCTCCTGTCTGACGGAAGAGGATCACTTCAGCGGGAATGTGGGATATTTAAAGACCATCCGAAAGGCCTCCTTACTTCCCATTCTCCGAAAGGATTTCATGATCGATGAATACCAGTTTTACGAGGCCAGGGTCATCGGCGCAGATGCAGTACTCCTCATCGCCGCCATTTTGGATGACGGACAGATGAAAGCCTTTTATCAACTGGCCAGGGAACTTTCCATGGATGTGCTGACGGAAAGCCACGATGAAAGGGAGATCGAGAGGGTATTAAAGATAGAGCCCCGGATCGTAGGGGTCAACAACCGGAACCTGAAGGATTTCTCCATCGCATTGGAAAACACGAAGCGTCTGAAGCAGTACATCCCGCAGGGCAAAGTGATGGTGGCGGAAAGCGGCATTAAGACCGACGAGGATGTAAGGTTTTTAAAGGAAGTCGGCGTGGACGCCTTCTTGATCGGCCAGGCGCTGATGGAAGCCAAAGATCCGGCAGCAGTGGCAGAAGGCTGGAAGCAACTGTAACACGAAAGGGTAGCGATTGGATCGCCAAAGAGTTTTAAGAGCGAGGAAATATAACATGACAAAGATCAAGATCTGCGGGATCACCCGGGAAAGAGAGATCGAATACTTAAACCGCTTGGAACCGGATTATGCAGGATTTGTCTTTTACGAAAAGAGTAAACGAAACGTAAACCTGTCCCGGGCAGAAAAACTGCTGCAGACCCTGTCACCGGACATTCAAAAGGTGGCGGTCACGGTATCGCCCAAGCGTGAGGAGATCGAAAGGATCCAGTCCCTGGGATTTGACATCCTCCAGGTGCACAAAACCCTGTCAGCGGAGGTGCTGGATGCAGCAAAAATCCCTGTCTGGTATGCGGCGAACATAGGGGACGACGAGACGGAAGAGGATTTCTTTCGATGGCGCAGTACCCTTTCGGCAGCTTTAAGAGAAAAAATCACCGGCATCCTCTGTGATGCTCCGGATTTCGGAAGCGGAAAGACTTTTGACTGGAGCAAAAAGGATCCCTTTTCGAAGATGAAACAGGATAGGACACTTACGAAGATCTTAGCCGGGGGATTAGATCCCCAAAACGTGGGAGACGGTATCCGACGTTTCCATCCGGATGCAGTGGACGTCAGCTCCGGGGTGGAAGGCAGCGATGGAAAAGAAGAAGAAAAGATCAGCGCTTTTATACAGGCGGTAAAGGAAGCGGACAGGAGGCTTTTATGAAAAACGAAAAAGCATATTACGGAGAGTACGGCGGACAATATGTTTCCGAGTCTCTCATGGGAACCTTAAATGAGATCGATGCAGCTTTTGAAGAAGCCATCAAAGACCCCAAGTTCTTAGAGGAATACCACTACTATCTGCGGGAATACGTGGGGCGGGAAACACCTCTTTATTTTGCCGAGAGGCTGAGCGAGAAATATAAGACAAAGATCTATTTAAAGAGGGAAGACTTAAACCACACGGGAGCTCATAAGATCAATAACGTCATCGGACAGATCCTCCTGGCAAAGCGTATGGGAAAGACAAAGATCATCGCAGAGACCGGCGCCGGACAGCACGGCGTGGCTACGGCGACGGGAGCCGCCCTTTTTAACATGGAGTGCACGGTCTTTATGGGCGCGGAGGATGTGAAGCGCCAGGCCCTAAACGTGATGCGGATGGAGATGCTGGGGGCAAAGGTGGTCTCCGTCACCTCAGGCAGCAACACCTTAAAGGACGCCACCAATGAAGCCATCCGCACCTGGGCAAAGACAGCGGAAGATACCTTCTATATCATAGGCTCTGCCATCGGGCCTTACCCCTATCCGAAGATGGTAAAGGAGTTCCAGGCGGTGATCAGCCGGGAAGCAAAACGCCAGCATATGGAAAAGGAAGGACGCCTGCCGGACGTGGTCATGGCCTGTGTAGGGGGAGGATCCAATTCCATCGGGATGTTCGCGGACTTTATCGATGAGCCTTCCGTGGCCCTCTACGGAGTGGAAGCAGCCGGCAAAGGCATCGATACCGAAGAGCATGCGGCTTCCATGGCAAAAGGGACTCCCGGTGTCCTCCACGGCACCAGATCCTACCTCCTACAGGACGAGGATGGAAACATTCAACTGGCCCACTCCATTTCCGCGGGACTGGATTACCCCGGGGTGGGACCGGAACACGCCTATCTCCACGATACGGGACGTGCCACCTATGTGCCCATTACGGATACGGAGGCTATGGACGCGTTGATGGAACTTACCAAATTAGAGGGCATCATACCTGCCATCGAAAGCGCGCACGCTGTGGCTTATGCCTTTAAAAAGGCAAAGGAAATGACCCCGGAACAGACCATGATCATCTGCTTATCCGGCAGAGGGGACAAGGACGTTAACACCATTTCGGATTATTTTGCCGGAAAAGGTTATTTGAATTAAAGGAGGTGATCTTTGGATGTCAAAAGAAAACAGGATCGAAAAAACACTTTCGGAA
>JAIKZU010000153.1 GCA_024681985.1 Lachnospiraceae bacterium
CATCAATGTATTTGTGGAAGGTGTCCGGGTGATCGATTAGTTGGAGGATAGGAAATTGGAGATAACAACCATTGGAGCTTCCGAGTTTTCGAAGATGTTTCTGGCCGGTGCCAAATACTTAGAAGCCAACAAAGAAACCATTAACGAATTAAACGTGTTCCCCGTTCCCGACGGTGATACGGGTACCAATATGACCATGACCATCATGTCTGCAGCGAAGGAAGTATCCGCTCTTTCGGATCCGGACATGACCACCCTTTGTAAAGCTTTATCCTCCGGATCCTTAAGAGGAGCCAGAGGAAACTCCGGAGTGATCCTCTCCCAGTTGTTCAGAGGATTCACCAAGGTGGCAAAGACCAATGACGAGCTGACTACGGAGATCATTTCCGAAGCCTGCCAAAAGGCAGTGGAGACAGCTTATAAAGCAGTTATGAAACCCAAGGAGGGCACCATTCTTACAGTGGCCCGGGCTGCGGCGGACAAAGCCACGGAGATGGCGGAAAAGACCGATAATATCATAGAGCTTTACGCTGCCGTAGTGGATGCAGCGGATGAAGCTCTGCAGAGGACCCCGGATATGCTTCCGGTATTAAAGCAGGCCGGCGTTGTGGACTCCGGCGGACAGGGCCTTTTGGAAGTATTAAAGGGCGGATTTGACCTTTTGACGGGAAAGGATATCGATCTTTCCATCGAAGGTGCTTCGGAAAAAGGGGAGACAGAGGGAGCTGCCGGCTCCGAGATGCCCAAGTATTTATATCGTATGTCCTTTGCTATCAAGGGGACTTCCCCCATCAGCGATAAGGATGTGATGGATTATAAGGTTTATCTGGATGCCCTTGGTGAGGACATCAAGGTGGAATCCAAACAGCAGTACATCCAGGTGATCCTGATGACCAATGAGCCCGGTCGTGTGATCTCAAAGGCATCAAAGATCGGTACTTTATCCCAGGTCTCCATGATCAATATCGTGGATGATGATATAAACGAGAAAAAGGACAATATCGTCAGCCTTTCCGAGAAAAAGGAAGAGATGGAAGAGAAGAAGGCTGCCGAAGCCGAGAAAGAAATGGGCTTTGTAGCAGTTTCCATCGGTGACGGTATCAATCAAATCTTTAAGGATCTGGGCGCCGACTTTACCATCGAAGGCGGACAGACTATGAATCCCAGTACGGATGATATCCTTTCCGCCATTGAAAAGGTGAATGCCAAAACCGTATTTGTCCTTCCCAATAATAAGAACATCATTTTAGCAGCCAACCAGGCCCAAAAGCTCTGCAAGAGCAAGAAAGTTGTGGTGATCCCTACAAAGACACTTCCCCAGGGCATCACTGCGCTGTTTAATTTCCTTCCGGATTGCGATGCCACGGAGAACGAAAAGCGCATGAACGAAGAGATCGCAAATGTGAAGTCCGGTGAAGTCACCTATGCGGTTCGGGATACCACCATCGATGACAAGGAGATCTCCGAGGGAGATTACATGGGGATCGGTGATGCGGGGATCCTTTCCGTAAACAAGGATTTGACCCAGGTAGTTTTGGATATGCTGGATGAGATGGCAGATGAAGACAGTGGTCTCATTACCCTGTACTCCGGTGCCGACGTGAAAAAGCGGGAAGCCAACAAGATGAAAAAAGCCGTAGCCGAGCATTTCCCGAATCTGGAAGTGGAACTGCAGGTAGGCGGACAGCCGGTGTATTATTACGTGACATCGGTGGAATAACAGATTAAAAACCATGAGATTGGAAGATTCTTTGCTTAGTATCAAAGGAATAGGAGATAAGTTGTACCGTTTGTATAACAAACTCGACCTTTATACGGCAGAGGATCTTCTTTTTTATTATCCCAGAACCTATATGGAATATCCCGAAGAGTTAGAAGACTTAAAGGATAAGTCCAAACTGTCGGAGGGGGAGGCGGTGGCCCTTTTGATCCGGGTGGACGAAGCCTGTCGCAACCGAAAGACAAGCCGGATGGATATTACCACCTTGTCCGCTTTTTGCGGGGATGTGCCGGTGGATATGGTGTGGTTTCGCTCTCCTTATATCAAAAGCCAGATCAGACTTCACGAATCCTATGTGTTTTACGGCCGGGTGAGCTTTGATGGAACAAAAGGGATCAAATTGGAACAACCGGTGGTGTATACGAGGGAAAAGTATGTCTTGCAAAAAAAGTCCCTGCAGCCGGTGTATACCCTCACCAGGGGACTGACCAATAATCAGATCAAAAAGAACATCCGCCAGATCTTGGAGGAGGTCACGCTATCGGATCCCTTGCCAAAGGCGTGGGTGAAAAAGAGAGAATTAGAGACCCTTCCCTTTGCCCTTCGGATGATCCATTTCCCCGATGATTTTGACAGTTTAAGTCGTGCCAGGAATCGGCTGGTATATGACGAATTCTTTTTGTTTTTGGCGCAGATGGAGCTGTCCAAACAGGATGCCATATCTGTTCCTAATTCTTTTTCTGTAGTAAAAGAGGAGTTGTACAAAAAAGTTCTTTCCTCCCTGCCTTTTCCCCTTACTAAGGGGCAGGAGTCCGCTTTACAGGATGTAAGATCTGATGTGGCGAATTCCTTTGTTACCCAGCGCCTCATCCAGGGAGATGTGGGCAGCGGAAAGACGGTGATCGCATTTCTGTTAATGACGCTGTTTTGCGAAAACGGCTATGCCACTGCCATCATGGCGCCTACGGAGATCCTGGCCACCCAGCATTACAACACTTTTTCGGAATATGTAAAAACCTATGACCTTCCTTTTGAGACGGTGCTTTTGACCGGATCGCTCTCCGCAAAGCAAAAGCGGGAAGTCTATGATAAATTAAAGGAAAAACGGCCCATGTATATCATCGGTACCCACGCTCTGATCCAGGAAAAGGCGGATTACGAAAACCTGGCGCTGGTGATCACCGATGAGCAGCACCGATTTGGGGTGAAACAACGGGATACGTTAGGCAAGAAGGGGATCCATCCTTTTTCCATCGTTATGTCCGCTACCCCCATTCCCAGGACGCTGTCCATGATCCTCTACGGAGATATGAATATCTCCGTGATCTCTGATGTGCCCGCCAAGCGACTTCCCATTAAAAATGCGGTAATCAAGGAACAGGACAGGAATAAGGCATACCGCTTTATAGCCAAAGAGGTCGAAAAAGGCCATCAGGCGTATGTGATCTGTCCTCTGGTTTCGGCAGGAGAGACCACGGAAGAAAAAAACGTGACCGACTATACCGGGGAGTTAAAAAAAGTATTTCCGAAAACCTATGGTATCGGTATGCTCCATGGTCGTATGAAACCTGCAGAAAAGAATGCCGTAATGGATTCCTTTCTAAAAAATGAGATCCAGATCTTGGTTTCCACCACGGTGGTGGAGGTGGGGGTAAATGTCCCCAACGCCACGGTGATGATGATCGAAAACGCCAACCGCTTCGGCCTGGCCCAGCTCCATCAGCTGCGAGGTCGGGTGGGTCGTGGGGATGCCCAGAGTTATTGTATCTTTTTGGACGGAACAAAAAACGAAGAAAACTCCAAGCGGCTGGAGATCATCTCCAAGTCCAACGATGGATTTTATATTGCCGGAGAGGATCTAAAACTCCGGGGGCCCGGTGACTTTTACGGTATCCGCCAAAGCGGGGATCTGGACTTTCACCTGGCGGATATCTATCAGGATGCCCAGTTGTTACAAAAAGCATCCGAGGATGTAAAAGAATTTGTATCCGGCGAGAAGGAAGGGGAGGAAGAAAAAAAACTTCTCCACCATATCCTCCATCAAAGCCAACGGCAGTATACCAATCTGTAAGGATCAAAAATCATGTCAGCAGGCTCTTTTCAAAAGGGCCTGTTTTTGTTATTATATTTTTGCATTTCTCATTTTCTTATTTATATCCCAGGAACAGGAGTATATTTGTACAGTGTAGTTTCTACGGCCATTCTGCACGGCATAGAAGCGGCCGGAGTATCTGTGGAGACGGATATCTCAGAAGGCATGCCTGTGTTTGAAATGGTAGGATATTTGGGCTCGGAAGTCAGGGAAGCGAAGGAGAGAGTACGTACAGCGCTTCGTAACTGCGGCTTCCATCTGCCTGTGAAGCGGATCACCGTAAACATCCTGCCGGCAGACCTTAAAAAAAGCGGAAGCGGATTTGACCTGCCGGTGGCGGTTTCCCTGCTGGGAGCCATGGGGGAGATCGAGGATACGCGGGCAAATGATGTGTTTGTAGTGGGAGAACTGGGGCTAAACGGCTGTATCCATGCCATCAACGGTGTGCTGCCCATGGTATCGGAATCCGTCTCAAAAAACAGAAAGATCTGCGTGGTCCCAAAGGATAATTACAAGGAAGCTTCCCTGATCGAGGAAGCCACCGTCATCGGCGTATCTCATATTTCCGAAGTTTTGGCCTTCTTTAATGAGGGTGTGATTCCGCAGATCGATCCCACGCTTCCCAAAGATGAAGGAACAAACGAAAAGCCCTTTGATTTTTCTAATATCAATGGACAGTATATGGCAAAAAAAGCGGCGGAGATCTGTGCCTGCGGCATGCACAATCTGCTCTTGGTAGGCCCTCCCGGTGGCGGGAAGACCATGATTGCCAAAGCCATCCCTTCTATCCTCCCGAAGCTTACCACGTCGGAAAAGATTGAGCTGTCAAAGATCTACAGTGTGTCAGGCCTTTTAAAGGATCGGGACGCCTTAATGGATCAAAGGCCCTTTCGAAGTCCCCATCATACCGTAAGTGTAGCAGGGCTTACCGGAGGAGGCGCCAACGTGATCCGCCCCGGTGAGATCTCACTGGCCACATACGGCGTTCTGTTTTTGGATGAACTCCCGGAATTTCAAAAGAATACCTTAGAGATCCTGCGGCAGCCTTTGGAGGAAAAAGTGATACGGATCTCCCGAGCAAAAGGGGATTTTGTCTATCCTGCGGACTTCCTTTTAATCTGCGCCATGAACCCCTGCCGATGCGGGTATTTCCCCAATTTCAACAAATGCCATTGTGACAAAAACAGTGTGCGAAGTTATTTGAACCGGGTATCACAGCCTCTGTTGGATCGCATCGACTGTTGTGTGGAGACGAAAGAAGTGAAGTTTTCGGATCTTACCAAAGATGAAAAGAACGAAAGCTCTGCCACCATCCGCGCCAGAGTAAAAAAAGTACATCAGATCCAGAAAAAGAGGTATGCGGACAGACCCTATCGGTATAACAGCCAGATCCCTTCAGCGGAGATCATGGATGTCTGCGGCCTCGACGATGAGAGCTTAAAGTTTTTAGAGGATAATTTTGAAAAAGCCTCCCTGACCGCCCGCACCTATCATCGACTGCTGCGGGTCAGCCGCACCATCGCGGATATGGAAGGATCGGAGCATGTGAAGATCACCCATCTGCGGGAAGCTTTTTTATTCCGCAGCATGGACAAGAATTATTGGGAGAAATATTTATGAAATATAAGATCTGGTATGGGACAAGTTTTATCCTGTCCAATGAAAAAAAGAAAAAACTATTCGATGTGTACGGAAACTATTACGATCTGTATCATGTAAAAATGGAAGAACTTAAAAAATTAGGCATCCTAAAAACGGAGGAGATGGAAAGATGGTTGGCAGAAAGAGACGCATTTCCCTTGGAGGAAAGGGAAGAATATTTGCGCAGGTCGAATATCGGTTTAAGTACCTGTGTGGATGATGATTTTCCGAAAAACCTTTTAAACATCAAAGATTGTCCATTTCAACTGTTTTATAAAGGTAGATTGCCAAAAAAAGAGGAGCGCCTCATCGCAGTGGTGGGGGCTCGCCGATGTACCGGTTACGGAAAAAACGAAACCATAGAATTTGGCCGGGTCTTAGCCAAGGCCGGCTATTCCATCGTCAGTGGCATGGCGGACGGCGTGGACTCCCTGGCCCACAAAAGCGCCTTGGCTGAAGGGCAGAAAAGCTATGGGGTATTAGGCTGCGGCGTGGATATCTGTTATCCGAAAAAGAACATGACCGTCTATGAAGAATTGCAAAAGGAGGGTGGCATACTGTCGGAATTTCCACCGGGCACCGTGCCTCAGCCCCAGTTTTTCCCTATTCGAAACCGTATCATTTCCGGCATGTCGGATGTGGTACTTGTCATGGAGGCCAGGGAAAAAAGCGGATCTTTGATCACAGCCAGGTGGGCCTTGGAACAGGGGCGGGATGTATTTGCTCTCCCGGGAAGGATATGTGATAAAACCAGTGACGGCTGCCATCGGATCATAGCGGAGGGGGCCGGGATCCTCTGTTCTCCCGAGGGACTTTTGGCAGACTTAAAAGACTTAAAAAACTGGGATTACATGCCCATTTTGTCCAATCCCACCCCGAAATTCCACCTTGAAAAAGAAGAAGCGTTGGTGTATAGTTGTCTAGATTTTAACTCAAAATCCATAGATGAATTGCAGAAGGAAAGCGGTCTTTCCATGACAGAACTGCTGCCTGCCATCTATCATTTATGTGACAGAAAACTCATCGAGGAAAGTTTTATCCATCAATACGTGAAGTTATAACGGGGTGAAGACTTTGAAGAATCTTGTAATTGTGGAGTCGCCTACCAAGGTAAAGACCATTAAAAAGTTTTTGGGAAAGAATTATGAAGTAATGGCTTCCAACGGTCATGTGAGAGACCTGCCGAAGTCGCAGCTGGGTATCGACGAAGCAAACGACTTTGAGCCAAAATATATTACCATCCGTGGCAAGGGAGACCTTTTGGCCAGCCTTCGAAAGGAAGTTAAGAAGGCAGATAAAGTATTTCTCGCAACCGACCCGGACCGGGAAGGGGAAGCCATTTCCTGGCATCTGACCAAAGCTTTGAATCTGGATAAGGACAAGTATGTCCGGATCACTTTTAACGAGATCACAAAAAATGCGGTAAAGAATTCCTTTGCATCCCCCCGGGATATCGATATGAATCTGGTGGATGCCCAGCAGACCAGACGGATCTTGGATCGTGTGGTGGGTTACCGGATCTCTCCGGTGCTCTGGGTAAAGGTAAAGCGGGGCCTTTCCGCCGGCCGTGTGCAGTCTGCCACATTAAACATCATCTGTAAGCGGGAAAAGGAGATCAACGACTTCGTCCCGAAGGAATACTACACTTTAGATGCTATTTTAGAGCATGGGAAAAAGGAACTTCCCATTGTTTTCTACGGAAATAAAAAGGAAAAGCTAGAGATCAACGACAAAGAGTCCTTGGATCGGATCTTAAATGCTGTAAAGGATCAGGCTTTTACAGTGGATGAGATAAAGACATCCAAGCGGGAGCGAAAGGCACCGCTTCCTTTTACCACCTCCACCATGCAACAGGAGGCTTCCAAGGCCCTAAATTTCTCCCTGCAGAAGACCATGCAGATCGCACAGCAGCTGTATGAGGGCGTGGATATCAAGGGAAGCGGTACCGTAGGTCTCATCACCTATCTTCGTACGGATTCCATCCGGATCTCCGATGAAGCAAAGGCTTCGGCAAAGGCATTCATCACGGAGCATTACGGGGATGATTTCTATGCACCCTATAATCCGCCCATGAAAAAGAACAAGTCCAATATCCAGGATGCCCATGAGGCCATCCGTCCCTCCAATGTGGGGCTGATCCCTTCTCAGATCAAGAGTTCCCTTTCCAGGGACCAGTTTCGTCTGTACCAGCTGATCTACAACCGTTTTCTGGCCAGCCAGATGACGCCGGCAAAGTTTGAAGTACTGACCCTTCGTTTTGCCGCCGGGGATTATATCTTTACCCAGACGGAATCAAAGAAAGTATTTGACGGTTTCACCGCTGTTTATGAAGAGGCAGACGACAAAAACAAAGAGCCCAAGTACGGACTTTCGGATCTGAAAAAAGGACAGAGCTTAAAGCTTAAGGACTTAACGGAGAAGCAGCATTTTACCCAGGCTCCGCCCCGTTATACGGAGGCGTCCTTGGTGCATACCTTAGAGGAACTGGGGATCGGACGGCCCTCCACCTACTCACCCATTATCACCACGCTCTTAAAGCGCCGCTATATCTGTAAAGAACAGCGGGCGATCTGTACCACGGAACTGGGGGAAGTGGTGAATGATATTATGAAAGAGTCCTTCCCCACAGTGGTGGATGAAAACTTTACGGCGAACTTGGAAAGCCTTTTGGACGGCGTGGAAGACGGTTCCGTAGACTGGAAGTCCATTATCCGCAATTTCTATCCGGATCTGGATGAGCAGGTGAAGGTAGCGGAAAAAGAACTGGAAAAGATTAAGATCGAAGATGAAGTCTCCGATGTAATATGTGAGAACTGCGGCCGCCATATGGTGGTAAAATACGGACCTCATGGGAAGTTTTTGGCATGTCCCGGTTTTCCGGAATGCCGTAATACCAAGCCCTATCTGGAAAAGATCGGGGTTCCCTGTCCGAAATGCGGCAAGGAGATCGTGATCAGAAGGACCAAAAAGGGCAGAAGATTCTACGGTTGCGAAGACTATCCGGAATGCGATTATATGAGCTGGCAGAAGCCGAAGGACGAAAAAGAAGAGAAGTAAATATCTGAAATTACTTAATTTTAGCTATTCTGATCGGAAATTGTCAAATAATGATTGATAATTGTTTGAACACGTGCTACAATTATGCTTAGTTTCATGGATGAGAGATCATCCGCTTTTTTGTCATTCGGAAAGGGGCACATATGAGTGTTCAATTATTGGATAAAACGCGTAAGATCGGAAAACTGCTTCATAACAATAATTCTTCGAAAGTAGTTTTTAACGATATCTGCAGCGTCTTAACGGAGATCTTGGACTCCAATATTTTAGTGATTTCAAAGAAAGGAAAGGCACTGGGCATTTCCCACTCCGTGCATACGGAGGATATTACCGAGCTGATGGTGGATAAAGTCGGCGGGTTTATCGACGGGGACTTAAATGAGCGGTTGCTTTCCATTTTATCCACAAAAGAAAACGTGAATCTGGCGACTTTGGGCTTTGAAAAGACGGATATCCATCGGTATGCCGCCATCATTACCCCCATCGATATCGCCGGGGAGCGTCTGGGGACGCTGTTTGTATATCGGTTTGACCGGCAGTATGATATCGATGATATCATTTTGAGCGAGTACGGCAGTACTGTAGTGGGCTTGGAGATGATGCGTTCGGTTCACGAAGAAAATGCAGAGGAGAACCGTAAGAAGCAGATCGTGAAATCCGCCATCGGCACCCTATCCTTCTCGGAGCAGGAGGCCATCATTCATATCTTTGATGAATTGGACGGAAACGAAGGCATCTTAGTGGCTTCAAAGATCGCCGATCGGGTGGGGATCACCCGTTCCGTTATCGTAAATGCCCTTCGTAAATTTGAAAGTGCGGGAGTGATCGAATCCAGATCCTCCGGTATGAAGGGAACCTACATCAAGGTACTAAATGATGTGGTATTCGAAGAAGTGGCACTATTAAAAAAGAACAGTTAGATCACTCCGGGGGTTATGAACCGGGTTACATGGATGCGTGATATAAAGGGATTTATGATGTTTCATAAATCCTTTTTTGCATTTTGAATAACTCCATATTTGGGGTCAAAATACATAAATATTGTGCTTGGCCGCAAAAAAAGCACAACATCGTGTAAAAAAGCCTTGTCTTTTTTGCATGCGGAATCTATAATACACAATATAGTGTGTGTAAGTGTGTTTATAAAGAGCATATATTGCATACGGAGGTAGATTTATGATCAATTCGGACGCCTTTTCTTACATCAATGTATTGGATAAGGCTGCAGATGCCAGCTATAAGCGGGAGACCATCATTGCGAACAATATCGCCAATGCGGCCACGCCCACCTATAAGCGGAAGGACTTGGAATTTCAGGAACTTCTGGAAAAAGAGTTAAAAGCCACCGGCTACAGGGACATTGACCAGGCAGTGAAAAATGTCCGCCTTTCTTCCCTGAATCCGGATGTATACACGGATTATCCCGGCTTTTCCTACCGGATCGATAAGAACAACGTGGACATCGATACGGAAAACGTGGAACTGGCCTCGGAACAGTTGCGTTACCAGACCATCACCACCGGGATCAATCAGGAATTTCAGCACTTTAAGACAGCCATCGGCTCATAATGGGAGGTAAGATAGCATGGGATTGTTTCAATCATTTGATATTGCAGCCTCAGGGATGACGGCACAGCGTTTTCGTATGGATACCATCGCGGAGAATATCGCGAACATCAACACCACCAGAGATGAAAAGGGAGAACCCTATCGCAGAAAGATCGTTACCTTCGAAGAAAAGACACTGACGGCAAGGTCTTTCGAGGATACCCTTTCCTATATTTCTGCCTACAGAGGAAACGGCGTGAAGGTCAATGCCGTTCACGAGGACTACGAGACGGATTTTATCATGGAATACGATCCTTCCCACCCTGATGCGGATGAGAACGGGTACGTGACCTATCCTAATGTAAACACCGTTACCGAGATGACGAACCTCATCGACGCATCCCGGGGATATGAAGCAAACGTTACCGCCTTTGGTGCTCTAAAGGCCATGGTGGCCCAGGGAATCTCCATCGGAAGCTAAGGGGGTAGGCTATGGATTTGACAAAGATTCAGAATCTCTACATGTCCACTCCGGTTAAGGACTACAAAAACGTAGTGGAGATTCCGAAAAACGACAGCAAGGATTTTTCCGCCATCTTCGATGCGGCCCTAAATATGGTTTCCGAAACAGACGATCTGGTGCACAAAGCGGACCAGGAATCCATGCGGTTCATCCTGGGAGAAGCGGATAACTCCCACGACATGATGATCGCCCAGCAAAAGGCGGCCATCGCATTGCAGTATACGGTTGCGGTGAAGGACAAGTTTTTACAATCTTATCAAACGATAACCAATATGCAGATTTGATATTAATCGTATGTAGTGTAGCTGTCAAAATGCAAAAAAGCGACGAAGGCCCTCCGCAACGTCGGCACTTAACGAACGAAGTGAGTTTAGTACCGTTACGTGAGGACAGGGCGATAGCGTAGCCGAGTGCTTTTTATGCATTTAGACAGCGGTAGTATTTTTATTTCGGTAAGGAGAGTAGGAAAATGCCGGAACAGTTACAAAGGATAATCGATCGTATCAAAGAATGGTGGAACAAATACACCGTCCGCCAAAAAACCATGATGATCTCGGCGGTAGCCGTGGTTGCCGTGGCTTTTGGCATATTAGCTTACGTGGTATCCCGACCCACCTGGGTCCCCTTAACCACATCCACCTCTGCCAAGCAGGCGTCCACCATCGAAACCCTTTTGACGGA
>JAIKZU010000188.1 GCA_024681985.1 Lachnospiraceae bacterium
TGGATCGAAACCTGGATATCCTGGATCTGAATGTCCATCCCATCTTAGAGGGGCAGATCACGGAGATCGATACGGTGGAAGAGCTAAAAGCCCTTGACGAAACCTACCGCTGAGGTGTAAAGAAATAGGATGAAATAAAAAGAACAGAAAAGAGAGCGTATGAAAGTAGAAAGTTTTGTAAAGATCCTGGATGCGGATTTTTATACCGGCGTGCCGGATTCCCAGCTGAAGGCTTTGTGCAATTATCTCATGGATACCTACGGCATCGATCCGCAGCATCATGTCATCGCCGCCAATGAAGGAAACTGCACGGCTCTGGCAGCAGGGTATCATCTGGCTACGGGAAAGACCCCCGTGGTCTATATGCAAAATTCCGGCGAAGGCAATATTATAAACCCGGTGGCATCCTTGTTAAATGACAAGGTCTATGCCATCCCTGTGATCTTTGTAGTGGGCTGGCGGGGAGAACCCGGAGTTCACGATGAACCCCAGCACATCTACCAGGGTGAAGTGACGGTAAAGCTCTTGGAGGATATGGGGATCGAGAGTTTCATCATCGGGCCGGATACCACGGAAGAGGAACTGTCTCAAAAGATGCAGGAGTTTAGAAAGCTTTTGGCAGATAAAAAGGACGTGGCCTTTGTGATCCGAAAGGGCGCTTTAACGGATGCGCCGAAAGTAGTGTATCAAAATGACTACACCATGACCCGGGAAGAGATCATCGGACATATCCTGTCGGCCTCCGGAGAGGATCCGGTGGTTTCCACCACAGGAAAGGCCTCCCGGGAGCTCTTTGAGTATCGTACCGCAAAGAATCAGAGCCATAAGTATGACTTTTTGACGGTAGGTTCCATGGGACATACTTCATCCATCGCTCTGGGCGTGGCGTTACATAAGCCCAAGCAGCGGATCTGGTGTGTGGACGGCGACGGTGCAGTTTTAATGCACATGGGCTCCATGGCGCTTTTGGGAGCGAACAAGCCAAAGAACCTGATCCACGTGGTCATCAATAACGGTGCCCATGAGACCGTGGGAGGAATGCCCACCGTAGCGGATGACATCGACCTTGTGGCAGTGGCAAAGGCCTGCGACTATCCCCATGCGGTGTGTGTGGACAGTTTTGAGGATTTGGATCGACAGCTGGAAGCTGCCAAAAACCGGGATGCCCTTTCCTTTATCGAGGTCAAATGCTCCATCGGTGCCCGGGAGGATCTGGGCCGGCCCACCACCACGGCCATGGAGAATAAAGAGAACTTTATGGATTATTTAAATACCTTGTGATAGGAGAATGCAAATGTTGATGCCTGCTTTTCTTTATATCGACCCCGGAACGGGCGGTATGTTATTTACCATTATTTTTGCCGCATTGGGTACCGTGTATTACTTGGTGCAGGCGCTTTCCGTGAAGCTGAAGTTTATGATCAGCGGCGGAAAGGCGGAGAGTATCAGTGAGGAAAAGATCCCCATTGCTATTTTTTCCGATCACAAGCGTTACTTTAATATCTTTGAACCTATTTGTGACGAATTGGAAAGACGGGGACAAAAGGCCAGCTTCCTTACGGCCTCCGAGGATGATCCCATCTTTGAAAAGAATTACAAAAACATTGACTGCGTGTACCTGGGAGAGGGAAATAAGGCCTTTTCCAAGCTAAATCTCTTAAACGCCACCATGGTGCTTTCCACCACTCCTTCCCTGGATGTGTTCCAGTGGAAGCGGTCCAAGGATGTGAATTACTACGTGCACATTCCCCATGCGCCGGATGATATCACCAAGTATCGTATGTTCGGCATTGACAGCTATGATGCGCTGCTTTTGTCCGGTGCATATCAGATCGATCAGGTGCGGGAACTGGAACACTTAAGAGGTATTCCGGAAAAGGAGACTGCCCTGGTGGGGATCCCCTACATGGACGAGATGAAAAAGCGTCTGGAAAAAGAGGGAGCGGCAGCAGAGCATGATCGCACCGTGCTTTTGGCGCCTTCCTGGGGGGAAAGCGGCATTTTGTCCAAATACGGAGAAAAGTTCATCGACGCCCTCATCGCCACCGGCTATCATGTCATCGTCCGTCCCCATCCCCAGTCCTTTGCTTCGGAAAAGGAGCT
>JAIKZU010000103.1 GCA_024681985.1 Lachnospiraceae bacterium
ACCCACGCCGTCTAAGCGTTTTAAGGGCCGCTCCATAGCGGTGGCAGTGACTACGGCGGACTTGATCCCCTTTTCTTTTAAGAAGGCCAGGGTCTCATGTTCCCCGGGCTTTAAAGGAACATGGGGTCCCTTTAAAGCCCGGGGTACATGAGACCCTGGCCTTCTTAAAAGAAAAGGGGATCAAGTCCGCCGTAGTCACTGCCACCGCTATGGAGCGGGCCTTAAAACGCTTAGACGGCGTGGGTCTTCGTGACAGCTTTGACGATATCATCAGCGCGCATCAGGTAAAAGAGGGCAAACCCCATCCGGATCCCTATCTCTTTGCCTGCAAAAAATTAGGAGAAGCTCCGGGCGACTGTATCGCTGTCGAAGATTCTCCAAATGGTGCGTATTCTGCTGTCCGTGCCGGCTGTAAGACCATCATGGTGCCGGATCTGACGGAACCCGATGATGCGCTTCGCGCACAGCTCTTTGCGGTATGCCCCTTACTTTCCGGGATATGCGACTATTGTTGACACATCGTACTTACTGAGACGCTTTCTACCTTCCAAGCCTGCCAATTCCAGTAAGAACACCATCTTTACCACTTCTCCACCCAGCTTTTCAACCAAGGTAGCCGCGGCCTCCATGGTGCCGCCGGTGGCGATCAGATCGTCCACTAAGACCACTTTCTGTCCCGGCTTTATGGAATCGATGTGCATCTCGATCTCTGCCTTGCCGTATTCCAAATCATATTCTGTGGAAACCGTCTTATAGGGCAGCTTTCCTTTCTTGCGGACCAGGGCAAAAGGCTTATGAAAATTGTAAGCCAACGGTGTACCAAAGATAAATCCCCGGGACTCCGTGCCTGCGATCACATCAAAATCCACGCCTTCCAAGACTTTACTCATCTCATCGATGGCAAGCTTAAATCCGTCCGCATCTCCCAAAACCGTGGTGATATCACGAAACATGATCCCCGGTTCCGGAAAATCCGGAATGGTACGTATGTAGTCTTCTAACTTTTTCATTTATGTAATACTCCTTTATAGTTACGACAGACGGGCAATTTCCGCATATCGCATTTTTACAATGAAATCAGGTCCTTGTACCAGGACAATGCCGACAGATACGCTTCATATACGGCATCCAGATTGATATTGCCTAAAAGGCCCAGGCGGCTGACCTCCTGCCAGGATGCATTTTCGTATTCCTTCATGAAGTTTAAGATCTCTGCCATCTCACCCTTTTGGCCTACCAAGGCGTCACGGATGGCTTTGGAGACATTGATGCTCTCCAAGCATTCTTCCATGGGCTTCTCCAAAATGATATCCAAAACGGAGAACAGTCCCATGAGGAATAATTCCTGTGAAAGACCGGCCTTGTTGAAAACAGGTGCCAGGTTTTCTGCGAATCTCGCCCGGATCAGGGACATCCGCGTCACCTCGCTGGGGCGATCGGAGCAGAGTTCCTTTGTAACCGCTGTATTGATCCAACGCTTTAATTCCTTCTGACCCATCATAGCCGCTGCGTTTCGAACGGAGGTGATACCGGAATTAACGGTCATGTTGTTAACGATCTTCAGCAGAGATAAAACCAGTGCCGGGTCGCGACCAATGGTATCCGCTGCTTTTGTCAGATCAAAGTCCGGGTTGTTTACGATCTTTAATAATTCCAGATATGTCACCTTCAAAGGTGCCAATTCCGTATCCTGAGAATGCCGCGGCAAGCGGAAGAACTCGCCTTCGTACAGTTCAAATCCACCGGTCTCCTTCAGTGCATCATACTCCTCCTGGGTACCGACATTTACCGCACAGAGCTTCACATTGGGATAAATGGTGTTGAACAATTTCTTTGCCTGTACGATGTTCACCCGGAGGTGATTTAAGAACATATAATCCATCAGGTCGATAATGGCCTTGTAATTACCAAGCTCATTCAAAGGGATCCCCTTGATGGCGAATTTATAACCCTGGGCACGAAGCGCCTTGATCCGCTCCACATACTGCTCCTCAGGTTTTACCGAATGGTCGATGAGGATAACGATACGATTCGTAGGTGTCGCACCCTGTCCCTTGATATCCGTAAACAGAGAAACGTTTCCAACGTAGAGAAATACCTGACGATTGTCCACCAGAGTATCCAAGCCCATATTATTGATGATATCCATGCCCTCGATCCGCATGGCGGAATCCAGATACCCGCTTCCGCTCTTAATGGGATCCAACAGCAGGTTATCCCGCTGGGCAAATACCGAATACCCCATGACGATCATGTTTTTGTCAAACATCGGAATCAATGTAGCTAACATATCTTCTCCTTCCAATTATCCATAATATATAAAAAAGTATAAAAACCGCGCCTATAACCACTCTCATTTTAGCATTTATAAAAATTATGGGCAAGTGTAATCATTGGGTGGTAAACAACTTTCCAATCATATATTCACAGCCCATATCCAGAAGCATTTTCTTGGTTTTTTCTCTTTCCGATTCTACCTCCGTAACGATATCATCATCCAAACGTACCAAGGAAATATTCCCGTCTTTAGGAATTAGCACTAGGTATGGTTAAGAGCCTCTCTTCTTAATGATAACCACTATGATCGTAATCAAAAGGATGAGTCCCGCAAAAACGGATACGACTACGATAAATGCCGGTATACCGATCCTGGAGAGTGCAAAAGGCGATAAGGGCTTGTCAAAAAGATCCTTATAGTAAACCATCTCCGTTTCGTATTCTTCGGGGCTGTCCGTATGAAGCACCAGCATTCTCGCCCCGTGCTCATCTCCCTTTCCATAAGCATAAAACCCGATGCCGGAGGTGGCGATTAAGTCAATACCGTCAACCGTGCCCACAAAATCATTCACATGATCATGACCGAAAAACGCAGCTTTTACACCGCAATCCTTCCAAGCGGAAAACTCTCCGCTGTCAATCCTGGGCGAGCCGGGTGTCTCTCCGAAGCCTCCGGCACTGATCTTATCCGCATTTGGCTTATACCACTTGCTGAAAGGATTGAAGAGTCCGCTGAAGGCACCCTTTTCAAAGGGCTTTGCCGGCGAAAGGAGTTGATATGCCTGCGGCACGGCGATGTGCTGAAAAACATAAGATGTCGGCGCACCCTTCGCGTTATAATCTGCCACGCCTTCTTTAAACCAATCGATCTGATCCTCCTTCACATAGCCGAATCCGCCGATCTCCTTCTCGGCATAGGTACCGCTGTCGATCAACCACAAAAGGATCTTTGCTTCATCTGAATCCGCAGCACAAAGAGGAAGGCAGGTATTGCCCACTCCGGAAATATTGGGATCCTCATTTAAGCATCCAGGATAACTTTTATATATCGCAATCTGCTCTTCCTTGCTGATGCAGTTTTCATCATCATGGTTGCCAAAGCATATCACAAAGGGAAGATTTCTCTCGACGATAGGATCCATAACGGCACGGATGGCGCTTTCCGCCTTGTCCTTGTCATCGCCGATATACGGTCCGTAGATGTTGTCTCCCAAAAGTACCACAAGATCCACATCTGCCGCATCCAGTTCTGCATTTAAAAGATCCAGCATCAGCTGCCGGGGTTTCTCCGTATCCTGCGTATCGGCCACTATAAGAATCCTAAAACTATTGTCCTCCCGGGCACGAAGTGTTTGTCCCGCCGCCTGCACCGGATTGACAAAAGCTGACAGTAACATGCAGATCAAAGCCAAGCTAATTATTGTTTTTTTCATTTATTCACCCTTCAGATTTTAAACCGAAACGTAGTCGTCATCTATAGTAAAGAGATCTCCCATCATAAGATCGCAACCCATCTCCAGCAGTTCCACCTTGGTTTTCTCATCATCCACGCCGGGAGCGACCACGGAAAACGGAACACTTTTTAGCACGGAGATCGTCTCCGAAAGGACCTCTTTTCCACCTTCTTTATGCATCTCGTCGATCAGGATCTTATCCAAACGAACGAACTTGATGGAAATGCCCGAAATACGTCGGATGTTCAGATTCAGTTTCCCGTTTCCGTAACCGTCCAGTGCGATCCCATATCCCTGAAGGGACAGTTTCTTGATATTATCCATCAGGCCGTCACCGGAATCCCTGTCCCCGATCTCGGTAAAGGTAAAACAGATCTGCTCCGGATGCAC
>JAIKZU010000097.1 GCA_024681985.1 Lachnospiraceae bacterium
GCCAGCGCCTCTGCGGATGTGGCATCGGATACCAGCACTCCTATTTTTACGGTTTTTGAAGTGTCCAGGCTTGATGCACTTTCGCTTCCCTCTGTGGCATTTTGGGATGCTCCACTGTCTGTTGTCTTACTTCCGCCCCCGCATGCTGCGAGAGAAAACGTCATGGTCAGTGCGAGCACTGCCGTACATATCTTTTTCCAGAAACCTTTCATAATCATTCCTCCTCATTCTCATTTGTTCCTGATTTATCTATAAGGCCATCTGCCTTATATACGTCCTTGCTGCCCTTATCTCGGCAGAGTCTTTCGGGATCTCTCCCCTGCGGCGATAAAAACTACCGCCAGAAAAATGATCGCTTTTACCATCTGTCCCACGCCGGAGTTGAGATTTAACATCACCATGATCTGACTTAAAAAGGTCATGGAAAACGCTCCGATCAGCGCAGCGTAGATTTTGCTTTTTGCACCTCCGGAAACCGGCATGCCGCCGAATACGATGGCAATGATCACATCCATTCCCACAGAGGATGCGGTGTTTCGGGTCAAGGTGGGCGCATAAACAATGGATAAAAAGGCACCCAGACCTACGCCGATCCCACAGAGCACAAAGGCAATGATGGAATACTTTCCCACATCGATTCCGGTCAACTTAGCACACAGAGGATTCCCGCCCAACAACTTTTCTTTTCTGCCTATTGGGGTGAAGTTAAAGCAAAACAGGCAGAACAAAAAGTAAAATGATAAAACTGCCAGTTTAAATCCGGTATTGTCCAAAAACCCCACGCCGCTTCCCGGTACTGCGATCTCATCTCCCGTTCCGTTAATGGTGATCAAAAGCAGAACCAATGCATTTAATACACTCAACATCGCTATGGTGGTGACAAACACCGGAAGATTGAAAACGCTGGCCAAAACAGAGTTTAAAAGTGCCACTAAAATGGCCACACCTATACAGGTCAAAAACATCAGCCAGATGTTTTCGGTCTTTAAATAGATCATTCCTCCAACCAGGGCCGACACAGCCGTGGATGCCCCAAGACTGATGTCAAAGGATCCAAGCGTGTAGATGAATACTGCTCCCGTTGCCACTACCGCAACCACCACGGATTGATTGAATATGGTTTTCAGTCCGTAGGTGACATTGATGTCTTTTACCGTTCCCAAAACAAAGTACAAGATGATGAGAGCGAGAAGACCTGCTATGGGAGCCAGGTTTGTAAATGCTTTTTTCATTTCCCGTACCTCCTATATCATGTATTTGATGATATCCGCTTCCTGCGGATGATCCTGTCGCATCAATTCACACCGGGACTGCCCGTCTTTTAAAATAACGATCCGATCTGCCATGCCGATAAGTTCAGCCATCTCCTCTGAGATGATCACAATGGATTTGCCTTCTTTTTTCATCCGGCTCATCAATTGGTACATGGACTGCTTTACGCCGATATCAATTCCTCTGGTGGGGCAGTCTAAAATTAAGATGTCACTTCCCCTGCCTACCCATTTTCCAAAGACAACCTTCTGTTTGTTGCCACCGGATAAAGCGGATACATACTGATTCATATCCTGACACTTGATCTCCAGATTTTTGATCTGTTCGGACACATAATCCTTTTCCGCTTTGGGGGTGATGAGGAATCCGTTTCCGGAGATCTTGTCCAGCCCACCGGCTGCGATATTGTCCCTGATGGGTGCGTGCAAAACCAGTGACTCCGTATCCCTGTCCTTGGAAACATATCCGATGCCGAGATTCATGGCATCCGCCTCATCCTTTAGTTCTCTTCCCCACACGGTTACTTTTCCTTCCTGGGGATGAAGCGCACCGAACATCACCTTTCCCAAACTGTGCATTCCGCAATGGGATAGGCCGCCGATACCGAGGATCTCTCCCTTGTGCAGTACAAGGTTTAGATCGATCAACGGTTCAGCACCAACAAGATTTACATCGCTTAGCTCCATTACCACTTCATCCGTCAGCCTGCCTTCGTCGTCACTGCGGTAATAATCGCCTTCAAGCTCCCGCCCGATCATGCTTTCTTTGATGGCATCCTCGTCAAATTCTTCCTTTTCAAAGGTCCTTATGATCACTCCGTCCCGAAGAACCGTAAGTGTGTCGCACTCCTCCATGATCTCTTCCATATCATGAGAGATGAAAAATACAGACTTTCCTTCTTTCTTCATCTTTTTCATGATGGAGTAGATGATATCCCGTCCTTTTTGAGAAAGAGCTGTTGTGGTTTCGTCCACTACCAGGATCTGCGGAGACTTTCGCATAACCCTGGCAATCTCGATCAGTTTTCGGCTCTGGATATCGTAAATACCCGTTATGTGTGCAGCGTCAATATCACCGGCTCCGATCTGATCTAAGATATCCTGCGCATTTTTGTTCATTTTCTTTCTGTCGATCACCGGACCGGTTTTGAAACGATCCACATCTGCCAGAAAAATGTTTTCTGCCACGGTAATGCCCGGAACAGTACCGCTTTCCTGTACGATCATTCCTATTCCCTGCTCCAGAGCCTCAATCATAGATGACGGCTCCCAGGACTTTCCTTCGTAGGTCATCTGTCCCCTGTCAGCTTTTTGCATACCTGCAATAATCGAAGTTACAGTGGATTTGCCTGATCCGTTTTCACCGATCAGTCCCCGAATCTCACCCTTTCGAATGCTTAAAGTAACATCTCTGAGCGCCTTGGTAGAACCGAAGTTCTTGTCCATGTGTTCTACTGTCAGAATAACTTCCTGCTTTTCCATAGGATCGTTCCTTTCTGTTCTTGATGGTTTTATTCTATTCCGCTCATATAGAATTCCAATGTATAAAACTATTCAGTTTTAATGATATAATTTACGTAAATTATTTGATTAGTTCATCCTAATTGACTTTTCTTAATTTTTTGCATATGATTTTAATCATAGGATTGATATTATTTGCAATGCAGGATCTGACAGATTTTCATATTAGGAGGCAGTGATGGAATTTGATGCTATGAAAATGCACATTTATGATATGAATGAAGACGAGCTGTTCTATAAATCTTACTATTATGCCAGACAACAGGAGTACTCCCTGCAAAAATTTCTGGCAAACCTGGATATGAAGGATGTGCTTGCCAGAAAGCTTCTCATATTGGAAAAAAAAGAAACCGTCCCCCTGGTATTTGAGGATAGTTTCTTTTTTGATCTGACAGACAATAACAGTATCGTCGTACAGCGGCATAACCGCTATTCACCGACCTTTGTCCATCATCATACTTTTTTTGAACTTGTATATGTTTATGACGGGAAATGTTCTCAGATCATCTCCGGCCAGAATATAACCATGCATACGGGAGACGTCTGCATCGTCCCTCCGGAGATCGATCACTCTCTGTCCGTATTTGATGAAAGCATCATCATCAATATCATGATTCGTAAAGACACCTTAAACACTATTTTCTACAACTTTTTGAATACCAACAGTATCCTGGCCTCTTTTTTCCTAAATAATATTTATGCAAAAAATGCAAATGACTATATTCTCTTTCATACAGGGACCGACATAACCATAAAAGATGCGTTCTTACGAATGCTCTGGGAAAACGAAAATATGGAAAAGTACTACTACCAGTGCATCAGTTCCACTCTGACTCTGTGCTTTCATTTACTGGTCCGTAATTATGAAGACTCGGTTCAAATGCCGGCATTCGGAAGTAAAGAAGATGTCCGACGCTACGCACTGATCAGATATATCCAGGAGAACTATCGGGATATCAGTCTTACAGCCATAGGCAATTATTTTCACTACACGCCGGAATATGCCTCGAAAATCATCAAAGAAACCACCGGAATGACTTTTTCCGAGATCATACTTCGCATTCGAATGGAAAAGGCAAAGGAAATGCTCTTAAATACAAATCTTACTGTAGCTGCCATCGCTGAAGAGATTGGCTATGATTCACCGGAGCATTTCATCCGCGTATTCAAAAAAAACACACAGACTACTCCCACAACCTATCGGCGAAATGGATTCTAAAATGGCCTCTCGCCCCGTCCCGTGGGTTCATTATCTAATTTCATAAGCATTCAATTGGAACGACCATTACTCCGTCACTTCTCTTATATGCAAATGGTGCATGTTCAATTAAAGTCTCCTTCCGGTCAGATATGTCCGGCGATCAGATATAAAGACGGTATGGAAAACATAATGGGATAATACAGACTGTTTAATTCTTCCTTCTCATTGATCCAGAACAGCGGATCTATGATATAAGCAGCCGTTATGAATAAAGAGGTGACGATCACCGGGATAAAACACATGAAGTTTTTCTTCTTGCTGCCGACGTACTTTTTCCCGGAAACCGCAATGAACATGAACAACCCATATGCCATCATGCTCATGAGGATGTAATTCGTATAGTTGAAAAGAACCACAAACACGTGGATTTTGGGGACCACGTCGCTGAGCATGGCGGCCTAGCAGGCATCGGAAATAAAATACAGGATAAACAAAAAGGTCGCTCGATCAAACCACAATTCCTTTTCCTGCTTTGTATCGTACATTCTGTCCGTAAACAAAATGATCAGCAAGATGATGACACATACAAGACTGGCTTCCGTGTAAAAAATAAAATAATCGAATCCCATTATCTATTCTCCGATCTTTAAAAAAAGCCTACTTTGTGTTATACAGTGAGCCCCCGTGGCTGTGTCAAGGGGGGTGAGCCATGGCTCACCCCCCCCAGTTCATCCTGTTAAAGCAGATTCTCGGCGCGGTTTGCGATATTCTGTTTAAAGTTGATCACATCATGGTCGTATTCCTCGTCCATATAGGTGGAATGAATGAGGAAATCCGCCGTCGCCTTGTTATTGGCGAAAGGTATGTCATACACCTGTGCGATCCGCATAAGCGCCTTTACATCCGGATCATGGGGTGCAGCTGTCAAAGGATCCGAGAAGAATATGACAAAATCCACCTTCCCTTCCACGATCTTTGCGCCAATCTGCTGGTCACCGCCCAAAGGTCCCGAATTATAGCCTCTCACGGGAAGTCCCGTGGCATCGGTTATCATCCGGGCTGTGGTGCCGGTCCCGCAAAGGAAATGCTTCTTTAGGGTTTCCTGATTATTCTTACACCACTCGATCAGTTCTGCCTTTTTCCCGTCATGCGCGATCAATGCGATCTTTTTCTGTTTTTCAATTGTTAATGTGATGGTCTCTGCCATACTATCCCCTCCTCCTATGCCTTATTTAATCCGGAACGCGTACACCCTGTCGTAAAAGTCCTTCGCTTCCTCAAACGCACCGTGGCCGAGTCCTTCATATACATAGAGTTCACTCCCTGCGATGCTGCTGTGAAGCTCGTTCTTCGCAGCGTTTCCCACCGTTTTGTCATCATCTCCTGCGATGATCAGCGTCGGCGCACTGATCTTTGACAACTCTTCCCGTGCATCAAAACCTAAGATCGCGTATGCATTTTTTAAGAACCTGTCATTGTTTTTAGGTTTTGTCAGCCTCGCGATCAGCGGAAACAATTTCCTGTTCTTTGCCAGGTAAGCATCGGAATACATCTTATCCGCCGTATCCACCATCAACGTCACATAATTCTTCTTTTTTGCCATTTCGATCCAGCCGCCCACTACACCTTTTACCACCTCATTCGCCCATGGAGACGTTACCGCCAGGATCAGTTTTTCCACCATGTCCGGATAGTCGATGGCTAAATATTGCGAGATCATGCCGCCTTGGGATACACCCAACACCGCTGTTTTTTCGATCCCCAGCTCCTTTAGGGCATATGCCTGGTCTGCTGCCATCTGGCGGATGGTATAGCCATCGGGCATAAGATTTTTGCGGCTGAACATATAGACTGTATGATCTTCCATAAACCGCTTATAAGGTGCGGACAAAAACATCCCTTTCCCTTTTACAGTAGCCAGCCCATCCGACAATCCCGGTAAAACCACCAGGTTCTTTTTTTCTTTGCCGAAGGATACATAATACATTTCCGTATCCTGTATCCTGACTGCACCTTCTCTTCTGCCTTTATCCATTCATCCGTTTCCTCTGCCGATGATCGTTGAGATTTAGTTTTATCATATTGGTTCAGCTTCTTTTTTGCAATATCCGCTTACGTTTTTTAAACGGTCAGGAACTATTCGGTAGCTGTATCCTCCGATCGATCGATCACCATAGACAACTCAATTTCTTCATCATCAACCACGCCTGTCTCAGCAAATCCGACATGTCGATACAATGCCAACGCTTTCGCATTATCTTTATTACAGGTAAGCGTAACTCGGTTGGAATCACCAAAAGGCTTTGTACCTATGTAGGATAAAACCTGCTCTAGCGCTACATTTCCATAGCCTTTCCCTTGGTGCTGTTCATCGATCATCATGTGCCAGATGTCGTATTCCGCCACATCGTAATCGTAGATCACCATCACATATCCAACCATCTCATCGCCTTGATAGATTCCAAATGGCTGACACTGGTCACGATACACATACGCTTGTGCAAGACTTCGGATCGGATGCGAGACGAACTTGTCCTGTCCCACGCCCAACTTAAGACGAAATGCATCAATAAAATTATCTTCTGTGATTTTTCTAAGACTGATCATAAGATCCCTCCATAAAATGCAATTACATAGTTACAAAAAGTCTTGTATGAACATCTATGAAGGGTTGGCAAAAAAATACCGTGGCGAACAAACCACGGTACTCCGGAAATTCAATCAGAATATAAAAGCCGAGGTCTTCAATAGATATTCAGATGTTATGTTTTTCTTTTTATTCATCATAATTGAACACCTCGCTTTCTTTGGGATTTACTTATTCATCATACAGGCTGGCAGGCATTTATGCAATAGCGTTTGTAATATTGCGGAAGATGGGGTGAGGCGGATAATGAAAAAGGTCCGGTGGACCTTTTTCCCGCCGAACCGACCGACGAAGACCGCCAGGTCGAGGAGACCTTGAACCCATGGGTTCAAGGGACTCCTCGGCCTGTTATTTTAGAACTAGGTGCATCTGTTTATAAATAAAAAAAGAACTAAGGCATGCACCTTAGTTCTAAAATAAGAATGCGGAAGATGGGACTAAAACCCACAAGCCTTATAAAATAGGCGTTTGAGGTGCTTTGACTAACAATTTGACTAACATTGGTGCAGAATAAGGGATTTTTACCCTCATTTCTGCACATACCCCTATTAGTAGGAAATGCGCACGTGGCAGGTTGCCCGTCTGATTTCTGAAAAAAATAAAAAACACAAAAAACACCCGTTGGCGTTGAATATGTGCCGTGCTATAATTCCATTGGTGCTACTTGAAAAACGGTAGGCGGTTAGACCTTGCAACCGTACGTTAAACCGTGCGAACTTCCTCATTAAAGGAGGTGTTGCTTATGGGGAAAGTACGATAGAAAGGGATTCGCTGAAAATGTGGGACGTTTTAGGATGCCTTGCGTCTGTGGCAAATGCTTTTATAGCGCTTGCCCGGTTAGCGTGGGATATCCTTAAAAATATCCAACAAAAAAGCAACCGCCATAATTTGCCCAGGTAGGTTGCTTTTTGTAACTTGATAATGGGTTTAACCGTCTATCGGCAGCACCTTTATATTGTCATAATAGCCCCGTGATAAGGTTTTGTCAACTCACATCAAAAACTCTTGATTAAACAGTAGTTCTGCGCATTGGTCTAATTTCGCTATAAATTTTAATAGTGCAGAATGTGATATTCGCCTTTGCACTTTTCCATTTTTTAACATCAAATAATTAAGATCATATAGCA